>CAZQCO010000004.1:0-47555 GCA_964592225.1 uncultured Bacteroidales bacterium | reverse complement strand
TATAAGACAAGTAACAACTCCCCGTTAGGCCCCATGCCTGGCATGTTGCGAAACAAATATTATTCTGTTTTAATTCTTCGGACAACAGGCAAAATTTATAGCTGTGCCTGATGACCTTTTCTATAGCAATGTATTAACTGTTAAATACCTGTCTTTTCCCCCTTTCAACGAACTCCACACCATCCGGGCAGCGTTGAAAAGACATTTTTCTTTCCTAATTATATAACGGTATACTTCAATTCCTGATGCAAGGTATTTTTTTTTTTTTCATTTATCATAATTTTCGGGAAGTTTTTTCCTGATACAGATTCATTGTACAGTTCCGGTTTCACCTTTGACTCCATCTGTTTTTTTTATATTATTGCATTCTCGTTTAAAAATACTAAAATCACTATTTTCGAGTTATTTTACAGTAAATCCATACTCAGAGTAATGCTCAGACGAATACCTTCATTTCTGCTTTTAGTTATCTTAATTTTACCGGGGTCGCTCAGGGCTCAAATCGGAGAGGGTTCGGCCAATTATATTGGTCTCACGACCTATGAAGTGGCAGATACACCTGATTCAATCTTCATTTTTTTCAATGATAATCCCAATAAGTATATTCAGGCATTTTCACCCAACGGCAATTCCGCTACATTCGACTGGTCGTATTACGATCCCGGCACAGGTGACTACCAGGCATTAAGCAGTGATGATGGTACGGAAAGTATGATAGGCGTAAGTGAGAACAGGGGTTACAGGGTGCAGATCACCGGAAACGGAAACAATTATGAAGGCCGTTGCTGGGCAGTACTCAATGACTTTTCAGTGGAAATTTACAATGGCGAAATCATCGATTGGGAAGGTGAGGAGCGGAAAGTGATACCCCAATCGCATAAGTGGTGCCATCTGATACGCGATATCAGGGCCCGTATCGATAGTGCCGATCTGTATTATTACGATCCCTTTGCTGATACACTCTGCAACTTGAATGTACAGTATTCGGATACCAGGAATAACTGGTCCGCTAATCCGGTTGTCTCTGAGCTGGGTATTAATGACTTCTTTCAGAATGATGAATATTACCTTGAAATAGATATTGAAGATCCCTACTGGGAAGATACCTGGTACATTATAACTATTACGGATAATTATACGATGTCGTATAGCGACTCTATTTTTTATGAAACCATTGAACCACACGCTGATTTTACCTATCAGTATATCCGGCTTGACGACAGCACATATTATCCTGAAAGAATTGACAGGTATTACACTGATTTTTATGGGGATGCATACTACTCTGTAGAAGACAGAAATTCTGCACCTGCATTATTTCAATTTAAAAACCTTTCAGTTAATGCCGATACCCTGACCTGGGAATTTGGTGACAGTCTGATTGAGCATTCGCATGCAGATTCCATCTTACATACCTATCATTTACCAGGATCGTACTATCCAAAGTTAATAGCTTACAATATGGTGGAGCACCTGTATGAAACCTGCGCCGATACCTTTCCCAGAAGCGGAGAATTGCTTACTGCGAATGAATATCCGCTTGTGATAGATGAATCGAAAATGACGCCAAAGGCCAATCTGCCCAATGTATTTACCTGTCCCGACGGAGAAAACAATTACTTCAGGTTTATAGGCGATGCGAGTATTACGTTTTTTGAAATCGCTATTTATAACCGTTACGGGAAAAGGGTTTACCATTACAAGGGTGATATACGCGATTGGGAAGGTTGGGACGGAATGGATAATAATTCCAGCAACTATGTTCATACGGGTGTATACTATTATGTTGTGAAAGAAATAAGAACCCTGCCCGATTTTGAAACCGGAAGAAAGCCCAAACTCGGGAATGAGGATTCACAGGATGGAGCATCCGATCCGGGGGCTTCTTCTGCGAGTGGCACTAACACATTATTCAAGGGTTTTGTACATGTTTACAATACGGAACGGTAGCCACTCAGAAGTTTAAAGCCTGCCTGTCGACAGACAGGTTCAAAGTTTAAAGTTCAAAGAATAAATTACAAAGTCTGCCTGTCGTGCAGACAAGTTAAGAGTTGCTTGTTTAAGATCTTTTCATAAAAAACCCGGAAAGATAATTCCGGGGTCCTGGTATAGTGATTATGTCAGTATATGTTATTCTTCTTCCTGTTCTGCTTCGTAGGCTTTCAGTAATTCCTCCTGGATTTCGCCCGAAACGGCGGCATATTCGCTGAATGTCATACTATAAATGGCACGGCCCCCGGTAAGGGAACTTAACGAAGTGGAGTATTTATTCATTTCTGCCAGAGGCACCTTAGCCGATATTTTTTCAAATCCGCCCTCGCTCGACATGCCCTGAACAATCGCACGACGTCCCTGTAAATCACTCATTACATCGCCCATACGATCGGAAGGAACAAGTACTTCAACATCGTAAATAGGTTCGAGAATTTTTGGAGCTGCTTTTTTGAAAGCCATAGCAAATGCATTACGACCGGCCAGCCTGAAGGAAATTTCATTAGAATCGACCGGGTGCATTTTCCCATCATAAACATATACACTAATATCACGGGCATAGGAACCTGTTAGCGGTCCTACTTCTATCTTTTCCATAATACCTTTAAGGATGGCAGGCAGGAAACGTGCATCGATCGAACCACCCACAATACAGTTGTAGTACATGAGTTTTCCACCCCAGCTTAGTTTGACCTCATCGGTTCCGCGAACCGACATTTTAAGTTCCTTACCATCGATCTTGAACATATTTTTTGGTAGGGCACCTTCGGTATAGGGTTCAATCATCATATGTACTTCACCAAATTGTCCGGCTCCACCTGATTGTTTTTTATGACGGTAGTCGGCCTGAGCAGCTCTGGTTATCGTTTCGCGATAAGGAATTTTTGGAGCAACGAACGCAGTATCGATTTTAAACTGGTTATCGAGATGCCATTTCAGGATATTCAAATGATACTCGCCCTGTCCGGAAAGAATGATCTGGCGAAGCTCTTTTGAATATTCAATCATTATAGTAGGATCTTCCTGATGCATCCGGTTTAGCGCTTCACCTAATTTTTCTTCATCACCTTCAGTGAGTGGTTTGATAGCTATACGGTATTTTGGTTCGGGAATAGGGATTTTATCGAAAACCGTATTGTTGTCACTAAGAGCATGATTAAATTTTGTTCCCTTGAGTTTAACTGTAGCCCCTAAATCGCCTGCAACAAGAGAAGATATTTTGGCACGATTCTTACCGGCACTAACCATGATCTGTGAGAGGCGTTCCTTATTTTTGGTAGTAGTATTGGTTAGATCCATTCCTTCCTTAACGGTGCCCGACATTACTTTGAAGAATGTCACTTCCCCGATATGTTGTTCAATACTGGTCTTGAAAACAAACAAATTTGTAGCACCGGAAGCCTTGCATGGAACTTCATTACCTTTGCTATCTTTTGGTGCCGGCAGATCACTCGGAGAGGGAACAACATTTGTAATAAACTCCATCAGACGACTCACTCCCATATCTTTTTTAGCTGAAATACAGAATACCGGGAACATACCTCTGGTCATCAGGCCTTCGGTAATTCCAACACGCATTTCATCTTCCGTCAGTCCGTCATTTTCGAAAAAAAGTTCCATCAGTTTTTCATCGTTTTCAGCCGCTTTTTCAACCAGTTCATTCTGATATTTAGCTGCCTTGGCAGCTTCACTTTCAGGTATAGCGACAGCTTCAATCTGACCATTCTCACCCAGCTTGTACATTTTCATAGTAAGTACATCGATAACAGAATTGAAGCCAACACCTGTATTAAGCGGGTATTGAACTATTGTAACTGCATGGCCAAACCGTTCCTTGGCCGATTCAATGGTTTTTTCAAAGTTTGCTTTTTCGTTATCGAGCTGGTTAACAGCAATCAGCATGGGTTTGCCTGCCTTAGCCAGGTAACGGTTGTGAATTTCAGCTCCTACCTCTATACCATTCTGTGCATTCAATACCATCACGGCATTATCGGCAACAGACAATGAGGTAGCAAGTCCACCAACAAAATCGTCGAGGCCGGGAACATCAAGTATATTGATTTTTTTATTGTTGTATTCGGTTGACAGTAAGGCTGAAAATACTGAGTTTTCGTTTGCATGCTCAATTTCGCGATAATCCGATGCTGTATTTTTATTCTCGATATCACCGCGACGGTCGATAGTCTTCCCTTCAAAAAGCATCGCTTCGGCTAAAGTGGTTTTACCGGAACCTGAGTTTCCTGTTAATACGATGTTTTTGATCTGATCGGTCGTGTATGCTTTCATCTTACAGTATGAGTTATTTAATTTTTAAGATACTACGTTTCTGCAAAGGTTTTTTTACGGGCAGGTTGCAAAAGTAAAATAATTTTTTAATCTCGTCGAATAAGCAGGTGATTTTTACCTTCTTAATTTACATAACAACGTTCATAAATGCAGGTGACAATATTAATGCTGACATTCGTAAAAATGTAGGTTCCCGGTAAGGATTAATATTCTTCCTTTCAGATGTAAAATTATTTTGTGGCTGTAATCGCTGGATTTTTCAGCCTCCAATAGCAGCCATTGTGCGGTTAAATGAACAACAATCCGAATCTCCCATTTGATTAATAAGTGAGTTTCCCACATGTTGAAGTAGTTTCTCCTGCATAGCCGTCCGGATAATTTCTTTCAGTTTTTCTTTATCGGGCATGGCAGGTTGAAGATCATATTCTTTCGGGCCAAACAGGCAATTTTTAATCTTTCCGTCGGCAGTAACACGAATACGATTGCAGGTATTACAGAACGGATGTGTTAGAGTAGCAATGATCCCGAAACGGCCGGGAGCATTCTTTACGCGGAACATTTCTGCAGTGGCAGTGTCCTCCTTTTCGAGTTTTTCCACCTCATAATTTGAATGTATAAGATCGAGTATTTCCTGATAGGAATAATTCCTGTAACGGTTCCATCTATTATCACGGAAAGGCATGAATTCAATAAAACGGATCTCGATAGGATATTCCCGGGTCAGGTTAACAAAATCAAGTATCTCATCATGATTACTATCCCTGATGACCACCATATTTATTTTTATAGCTATCCTGTTCGAAATGGCAAGCTTAATGTTTTTAAGTGTCTGTTGAAAAGCATTACGCTGGTTTATCGAGGCAAACCTTTCCTCGCGGAGTGTATCGAGACTGATATTAACCGCTGTGAATGTGTTGGCTATTAAATCGATGTGTTTATAAAGCAGAGTTTCGTTGGTGGTCAGAAACAGGGGAATATTGTGA
Organism: uncultured Bacteroidales bacterium; assembly: GCA_964592225.1. GTDB lineage: Bacteria > Bacteroidota > Bacteroidia > Bacteroidales > UBA10428 > UBA10428. Next base: position 42,294 of record CAZQCO010000004.1, on the reverse strand, counting down.
CGGGCAATGCGGTTGACGATTTCAGGAAACTCTTTTCGGGCCAGCGCTTCACCTCCGGTGAGCCGGATTTTATTTATTCACATGGATATAAAAACCGAACACAAACAATCGATTTCTTCGACAGTAAGCAGATTTTTTACAGGCATAAAAATGGGATCCGTTGGCATGCAATAACTGCAACGCAGATTACACCTGTCGGTAATTGAAAGTCGCAGGTAGTTGTGAATCCGTCCAAAACTATCCTGTAAATCTTCCCTTCTCTCTATTACTGATTTTCTTTCCATACCTGCGTTCCATTACTCATTATTTCTTTACTGAAAATCGGGCAGCGATCTTTAACTTCATTTACAATATACTCCAGAGCCAGAAAACATTCCTTCCGATGCAGGCCATTAACAAGGACAAAGAAACAGGCTTTACCGGTACTTACTTTCCCAAGGCTATGCCAAACTTCTGCGCTTTGAATGCCAAATTTTTCTTTGCTTTCATTAATAATTTCTATAACAGTTATCCCGGCTATATCCTTTTGTGCTGTGAATTCAATATATTTAACTATCGCATCACCTGTAATAAAGAATTTTAATGACTAAACGATATTGATTTAGAAATCATTTATTTTTGAAGTCTGACGCATTAAAAATGGATCTTCAATTTATAAGGCTGACCGAAAAGGATTTTCCTGTAGTTAAAGAAATCTACGACTTCTATGCACTAAATTCAACAGCTACGTATCATACCCAACCGGTTCCCATTGATTTGCTTCGTGAAACAATCCCGGTAAATCATCTCTGGTACCGGTCGTACTTGCTTAAAGAGAGGGATGAGATCTGTGGCTACGCTTTTTTTACGCGGTATAAGAACAGGTCGGCTTATGACCGGACTGCGGAAGTAACTGTGTACCTGAAGTCTGAATATACAGGCAGAGGCATCGGGAAAATTGCTCTGAAACGCTTAGAGGATGATGCGGGTAAAACAGGAGTAATTAAAGTGCTGGTCGGAATTGTATCGGCCGATAATATTGGCAGCATAAAACTATTTGAAAAAGCTGGTTATGAAAAATGTGCTCATTTCAAAGAGGTAGGTGAAAAATTCGGGAAGATACTGGATGTGGTGGCGTATCAGAAAATATTAAAGAATCAGCCCGACTTTTAATAGGCTGACGTTTTCAAAATTCTTATTTCTGCAGCTCCCTGCGAATATAAAGAATTATCTTCCAGCGATCATCGGGTTGGACAATGGTGGCAAGTACCTTATGGGAGAACTTTATAGGTTGCAGAGGAGCATAGAATTCCTGCCTGCCAATATTAATGGCTTCAATCACAACGATACGCATAATATATACAGAGGCAGCCAGGATTATCACGAGATGGATCAGTTTATAGGGTATCTTATGTGTTACTAGCAAATCGATGGTAGCGGCGATCCCTATAATTGAATGAAGAAGTTAAACACTATTTGAAATAGGAAATTATTTAGAATAGTCGTTTAGTGGTAGAGATGTATAAATCCTTGCTGATTATATCGTTGGGTAGGATCACCTTCAACTGCTTTAAGAATATAGTAATATACACCCGTATTTAATTCGGTACCGGTGTTAGATTTGCCATTCCAGTTGATGATAGGTGAAGTCTGAGAGAAAACCAGTAATCCGTATCGGTTGAAGACCTGAAATTCTAATATAATATTGATATTTTTCGGATCGATTATGTAATAGTCATCATACCCGGGAAGGAAAACATTAGGTATCTGAACGCTCTCATTGATCCAGATTGAACTTTCTTCATATTGCGACGAGCAACCATACGAATCTTCGATATGAAGCACAACCCGATAATTACCGGTATCGAGAGTTACCGAATCGATGGCAATTTCCTGATTGTTAATATTGACAGTATAGTCGTGGCTTCTTTCATCGTCACCCGTTAATTTATAGTAACGCCAGAAATAATTATAAGTCGCGGCGGGATCGGTAATCTGGTCAACAGGAATAAAGCGGTAATTATTCACGGGGATGTATTCTTCATACCGGAAAACTGATCGTACTGTGCGGTGAACGGTAATATAATCTGTTTTTACAACTGCGGACTGGGTATGGCCGTTAATCACCATGGCCACGGTATACAGGCCTTCGTTTTCATAAATAACCGTATCAGGATCGATAGCAGATACGGAATCTCTGATGCCGAAATGCCAGTCGATCCGGCTTATGGTATCCATATCAACAGTGGAAGGATCAACTGAAAATTTTACACGGAAAGGAGTACAACCTTCAGTAACATCAGCCGTAAAATCCGGCTGTGCCATCCCGCCGGAGAATAAGAATGACAGGAAAAGAAAAGGAAATATCACCCGTAAATAGCTCATAAGCTCTGTTCGTAGGGTAAATATAGAACACTACGTCTGTTGCTAGTGAATATTTTTAGTCAATTTTTTAACAACCTTGAAATTATTAAAGAACTCTTTAGCAAAAACGCGTATTACAGTATAAGTTGGTATGGCCAGAATCATGCCTGCAATACCGGCCAGCGAGCCGGCAATCAGGAGCAATATAAATATTTCGAGAGGATGGGCGTTAACACTGTTTGAAAAAATCAGGGGTTGAAAAACAAAGTTATCGATAAGCTGAACAATAACAAATACTATTGCCATCCAGCCCACAAGAGGCATAAGCTGGGTATAAAAATCCATTTCGAGGTGTGTGGCTATACCCAATAAAATACCAATACTACTTCCAATCAATGGTCCGATATAAGGAATAACATTGAAGAGTGCTGCTATTAGTGCGATCAATAAGCTATGACGAAAACCGACTCCTGCCAAGGTTTGTCCGATGGCCACCAGGGTGAAAATCCCAAATATCTGCCCGAATATACCGATGAAATAACGCATGAGCAGATGACGGGTTGAACTCATGGCATGTTTGAAGGCTTCCACGTGCTTATCGGGTACGGCTATCAGCATACCTTCAGCGAAAAGGTGTTCATCGCGCAGAAAGAAGAAAGTGATAAATGAGATGGAGAAAAAAGCAACAAAAATATTCCCCAATATGGCTGCAAAAGAACTGAATATGGAGGAAAGGAATGAAACATTAAAATAGGCGATTGCCTTTTCAGTAAGAAAACTCTCAATGGTAAAATTTTCAGTTTCTCCCAGGTGATACTGTTCGACAATATTTTCGATACGTGTAATAGGCTCTTTTAGCGAAATAAGAAGCTGCTGGGGATCGAGCGATGACAGATTATTGATTTCCACGGCCAGTAATGGAATGAATATCCTGAGAAATGAAGCAACAATACCCCAGATTAAAAGCATTGAAAGTAAAGCACGTAACGAAATAGGGATACGGATTTTCCCGAAACGGATCTTTCCGAGTAGTTCTACCATAGGTCGCCCGATAAGTGCAAGAACAGCAGAAATTAGTATATAGGCAACTATGTTCAGAAAGTACCATACTATTAATGCACCAAGAATAACTCCAATACCGACAAGAATATAACGGAGCGTAGTATTCATAAGACAGAAATTTAGTAAATAGTTTCTGATCTTGATTCGCAAAATCGCAATAAAGATAATGTTCTTCGTTGAAATATTTTTTCAGATGAATCATTCAGTGTTATATAATTGGTGAAAGTGGTCTTTCTGGGTATATGAGACTCTAATAACAAGAGATTGAAAATGGCATTGTTAAAATCATTTTAATTAAAAATTCCGGAAATCCGGCAGATGAAATTACAGAATTATAATTTTGTTAACTGAAGCTGCGCGAATATGAAACAATATTTGGAGTTATTACAACATGTACTTGATAAGGGCGAACACCGAAAGGATCGCACAGGAACAGGCACAAAAAGTGTTTTTGGTTACCAGATGAGGTTTAACCTTGAGGAGGGATTTCCCCTGATAACCACAAAAAAACTTCATCTGAAATCGATTATTTATGAACTCCTCTGGTTTTTGAAGGGGGAAACCAATATTCAGTTTTTGAAGGAGAATAGTGTCCGTATCTGGAACGAATGGGCCGATGCTGAAGGTGAGTTGGGTCCCGTGTACGGATACCAATGGCGCTCCTGGACCAATGATGAGGGATTGTCGACCGACCAGATCAGTCAGGTGATCGAGGCTATTAAGAAAACACCCGAGTCGCGCAGGCTTATAGTAAGTGCATGGAATGTAGGCGATCTGGATAAAATGGCTTTGCCTCCCTGTCACGTATTGTTCCAGTTTTACGTATCGGGCAATAGGTTGTCCTGTCAGCTTTACCAGCGGAGTGCCGATATTTTTCTGGGCGTACCTTTCAATATCGCATCATACTCCCTGCTCCTTATGATGGTGGCACAGGCAGTAGGATTAAAGCCCTTCGAGTTTGTTCACACGCTGGGCGATGCACATATTTATTTGAACCATATTGAACAGGTAAAGCTGCAACTTACGCGCAAGCTCCGGCAACTTCCACGCATGCAATTAAATACTTCCGTGAAGAATATTTTTGATTTTAATTATGAGGATTTCACCCTATCGGGCTATGACCCTCATCCGCATATTAAAGGAGAAATTTCGGTGTAGTTATGATTATTTCAATGATAGCGGCTATCGGTATAAATCGTGAGATTGGCTATAAAAACGATCTGCTCTGGCATATTCCTGCCGATCTGAAGCGATTTAAGGCAATAACATCAGGCCACACGGTTATTATGGGCAGAAGGACATTTGAGTCGATTGACAGTAATCCCCTTCCCAAAAGAAGAAACATTATCATTACATCGCAAAAGGATTATTCTGCCCGGGGAATTGAAATTGTGCATTCCATTGAAGAGGCAGTTGAACTTGTCCGTGCTGACGGTGAAGTATTCATACTGGGAGGAGCTACAATTTATAAGCAATTCCTGCCCTGTGCCGACAAGATGTATCTCACCATTGTAAAGAAGGAATACAGGGCCGATACCTATTTCCCTGAGTATGACACTGACCAGTGGAAAATTGTTGAGCAATCAGATATCAACGATGATCAGATAGCCGGTGTCGAATATTCCTTTCTGACCCTTTCCAAAATAAAATAGACTTTTGTAGATTTACCCCTGACTAAACATAAAAAAATACTCTATGCAACGAAAATTCTTCACATTCGCATTGCTGTTTCTCATTTTTGCCGGCATGGCAGCACAGGAAAACCAGGTAGCTGACAAATGGTTCAATGAAGACGAAACGGCTCACATTCGCATTTTTAAAGCCACAAATGGTAAATTCTATGGAAAGATCGAATGGTTAAAAAATGAACCTGAAAGGCTTGATGTAAATAATCCTGATGAGAATAAGCAAAAAGAACCTCTCCTTGGGCTAATGATTCTTCAGGGTTTCAGTTACGAGGCTGAAAAAAATCAGTGGAACGAAGGGACGATTTATGATCCCGACAATGGAAAGACTTATGATTGTTACATGTGGTTCGATGAGGATCCGGATGTTCTTTCCATAAAGGGCTATGTGCTGGGAATGAAGTTTATTGGACGAGAAACCAAGTGGAAAAGAGTTAAAGAATAGCTCATATTTTAACAGGAAATTTCTGCAACTCGTACAAAAAAAACGATCATTAATCAATAATAATTAACAGAAAAGCGGTTTAAGCGTAAAGTATATCGAAACAATCGGTTATCGAAAAGAAATTATGCTATGAAAAACCTGATCTACTTTCTGTTAATGCTCATCGGTTTTAGTTCCTGTTCCCACTCACGGGTGGTACTAACAGATAATGAAATACCTGAAGAAGCATTTTATCTTTCCGATCAACTCAAGCCATATACTGGTGAATGTGTGATTTATTACACAAACAGTGAGATTGTTAAGGAAGAAATGAACTTCAAAAATGGTCTTTTACATGGTACGATGACGGGTTACTATATGAACGGAAATATTCGCCGGCAGGGAGATTTTGTAAACGGAAAGATGGAAGGAAAATGGGAAAGCTGGTATCAGAATGGTAAAAAACAATACACAGCCTACTTTACTAATGATACGCTGAACGGGAAATACATAGGATGGTATGCTACCGGTGTGGTGAAGGAAAAAGGATTATATGCACAGAATAAACCCAACGGAAATTGGATTGAGTATGATGAAGCAGGAATGATCATAAGTAACGAATAATACGAAAATAAGTAAGGCAAAATAAATTAAACCAAACAGATTAAGCGCAAGAAAGCGAAAGGGGGATCCAAAAAGATCCCCTTTTTTAATAATAATTTTAACTTGTTTCCTTCCGGAATAAAATCTTATTCTTATATTAGGCGTGTATGTAATTATTAATTCCATAATCATAACCCTATGAAAAAGAAACTGTTAATACCTATCATCTCGTCTATTTTCTTACTATTTATTATCACAGCCTGTAACAGAAAAGGAACCTGTACGGTAAGATGTGTTTGTGATTATGCCGGATATCAACAAACGACATCATATACACCTGGCGAAGAATTAACCAAAGATGAATGTGAAGAAACTGCTGATTACTACGATGATTCCAATTGCAGTTGCGACTATGAACTGGATTGAGGTAGTAAGGAATAATCAACTGTAAGTAATTTTTCTTGAATCTTTTCTTGTGTTATAGAGAAGGCAAATTAACTAAAATGATAGCCTTTCTCAGAATAGGTATATTCATTCCACTGGTTGTTGTACAAGGCTGCCAGCTTTTTTATTCCAGATCGCTGTAAAATGGGAACGGCATAAGGCAAGCCTTTAAGGATTTCTTCCGGGGTATGTGCGTCGGAGCTGATAATAACAGGTATTTCATTTTCAGCCAGCCTGCTGATGATCCATTCGCCGGGATATAGATCTGTTTGACCGTTACGGTAATAGCCCCGGGTATTTATTTCGACGATACAAGCATGTTTTTTTATGGTTTTAATAGTGAGCTCTACCTGATCTCTGTACCAGCTTTCTTTTTCCTGAAAGAAATCACCCCTTGTATTGAACATCTTAATCTTATCCATGTGGCCGATAATATCGGGGCGATCCTCCTCGATCATCTGTCGGGTATTTTCCCAGAAACGGGTGACCGCTTTGCGGATATCGTTGTTAAACAATTCTTTCAATCCCGATTCAAATAGCTCCCGGGAAGTATCGATATTCCAGTAATCCCCGGTGGCAAGTCGTTCCAGGTAATGTATGGAACCAATAAAATAATCCAGGGTGGTATTTTTCATCAGGTGCCGTGTACGTCCAGCTATACCCGGAATAAAGTCGATCTCCATACCCGAGTAAACCTGGAGCTGCGACCCGTATTTTTCTTTAATTGCCTGGATACCGGCTAAATACTCATTTAGTCTGGCATCAGGCATATTCCAGTCGGAGCGGAAAGGTACAGGAGCATGGGAAGAGTATCCGTAGGCAGATAGTCCCAGCCTCACGGCTTCTTTAATGTAGGATTCGGGAGTTTCTGTTCCATCGCAGAAAATGGAATGACTATGATAGTTTGCCCAGGAGATCATTGTTCTACTCTTTCTGGCGAAAATAGTGAAAAGAAAAGAAGTAATTGTTAGGCAGATATTCCTTTTGGATGTAATAATGACAAACTCTTATCCCTAAATAAATCCTCAGTCAGGTATCAGAGTATTACTATACCAGGAGTTGTTTATTTTATTCTGTTTCCATAACCATTTCATCGGGTGCTTTTTAAATAAATTTTATTAACAATTGATACCTCAACAATAATAACTATGTACCACCAACTTCGTTATTTTCCGGTTGATAACTTCACTGTTTTGTAGTATCCGGCAGATCAGAAATTTCTTTAAATTGTACGAAAGAAATTGGTTATATGATAATCATCGGTCAGATTTCGGCTAAAGAAGCATACGAACAGCAATTTGAGCTGGCTTTTAATGATAAGAAACATTTTCAGCCCCACCATTTTATTGAGCGATTGGCAAAGGCATGGGTAATAAGCCGTCAGAAAGAGAATGCTTTTTCACAATTTCATTATGGCATGATACCCTTCTGGTCGAGCAAGCCTGTGGTACATTTCGAATCGCCGGTTGAAGGTTCGGTGAATCCGGGTGCCGAAAGACTTAAAAAGCGTATTATTATTCATCCTTCCTATCGCAGGCCTATTAGGGAAAACCGTTGCCTTATACCGGTCGATTACTTCATAGTACCCAACGACGAGGGTGATCCCTTCCTGCTGTTTTCTCATGCATCAAAGACTTTTGCGCTGGCAGGTATTTACGACAGCTGGAAAGATGATTATTACCAGAAAGAATTTTACCAGGGATTTTCAATTCTTACCACTCCGTCGGTTGATGAATTCCGGAGGGTAGGCATCAACCGGTTGCCCCTGATGCTGTCGGGAAAGGTATATAAGCGTTGGCTCAGCCCCGATACTCCGCTGGCTGAAATTACAAGACTCATGGAGATCTCCGGGGAGAAGAATTTGAACGGATATCCCATTAGCCGGATCCTATACCAGCAAGGGCATAACAGCAGTGAGATCTGTAAACCGGCAGGCGCTATGCTTCGCGAAGTGCCGCAGGATATAGGCGAAATTGCCACCTTTCTCCGTTCCTTCCGTTTCAGCCGGGGAACCACACACTCACACCAAAACCTGGAGCAACGCTCCTGGTGGGAATAAACAAATACACGTATTACTACCATTTACCCACTTGTTGTAGAAGAGCCTATGTTAAAGTAAAATTTAATATTTTATAATTTTTTTTTGACCTTCAGCTATCGAATGTTGTCTATTTTTGCATCATGGATGAAGTAAAGGCCATTTTATTCGACCTGGATGATACCCTGCTTGTAGAAAAGAATTCAGCCCGGGATTCTTTTATTGCGACTATCAGTAGCATGGAACCGGAAATAGATAATGATGAATTTGTGAAGGTTATCAGGGAAGAAGCCCGGAAACTCTGGTATGAATTACCTACCATCACTTACTGCCTGAAGGTGGGTATCAGTTCGTGGGAGGCATTGTGGGCCGATTTTAGCGGAGCAGATAACAATCTCATGCTCCTGGCTGATCTGGCCGGCGAATACCGGATAAATTCCTGGGCTAATGCCCTGTTCCACTTCGGTATTCGGGATGCAGGTATAGCTGAGGAATTAAGTGACAGTTTTAAAAGGATCAGAGACACAAAACATGCAGTATATCACGATACGATAGAATGCCTGGAACAGGTAAAACCTCAGTTTAAACTCGGCCTTATAACCAACGGGGCTCCCGATTTGCAGTGGAAGAAAATTCATGGCAGTAAGCTACAGCCCTATTTTCAAACTCTCGTGATATCGGGCGAATACGGTTTTGCCAAACCGGATAAACGTTTGTTCATCGAAGCGCTGAATCTCATGGCATGTTCTGCAGCAAATACCCTTATGGTAGGCGATACCCTGAAAACTGACATTCAGGGGGCAAAAGAAATAGGAATCAGGACCATCTGGATTAACAGGGATAATAAACAATGCGACAATCCGGACCTGAAGCCGGATTATGAAATAGACAGCTTATTACAGCTCGAAGAAGTCATCCGGCACGCTGACGGAGACATACAGGAAAGTTGAACCTTAGCTTTTCACCCCGTTTTGCGAATGGAAAACATCATACATGGTTTGTCAGACTGAGCCTAGTCGAAGTCACATTTCGACTACGCTCAGTGTGACCGGAAATTCAATCATTTCACTATAGAATTGCACAGCAACCCAGGCTTTAAAAAAGATACCTGGGATTCTATTTTTTGCCGGTTTATTCCTGTAACCGGGTATTCCTGATTCAGTTAATTTGAATCGTTCTAAATTACATCTGGGCGGGTTACTTTTTCTCCTGGTAAGGAATTAATAGTATTGATACCAAATCATTCTAATTTCAATATCGAACATCTGGCTATCATATCAGGAGGTATTAGTATAGCGTGGCCACTCATCGGTTATCTACGGCGGGTGGTATGCCCATTTTCCTGCGGCACTTTCCTAAAAAACCAAACCAAAACCCATAAATGCTATGTTGAATTAAAACTTAATTTTCCATGTCGAACGAATCGGATCTGATTACAAAGCTCGATACCATTAGTGATATCGACGAAAAAGATGTTAAACAACCCGGCATGCCTGTGAGTATATTTATCAAAGAAGGTGAGGACCTGTATGACTGGTGCCTGGCCGATAAAGAGGTACTTGTTGCAAAAGGGCTGGAATGGGAAATGGTGGAGGACCTGCCTTCCTGTCTGGGCGCCTTGCGTGAAGTGCAAACAAAGTGGAATGCCGAGCTCAATTCACGGGAAGAAGCCGACAAATCCTGGGATGAAAAGGCGCCTGCAGCCTACGATCTGCGCGATATGCTCCTGCATGATTTCCGTTATGCTTATCGCACCCAGCACGATATACTGGGTCATATAGCCGTAATAGCCGAAGGAAGCGGTCATTCCGACCTGATCCGGGACCTGAACGACCTGGCTGTGCTGGGCAAAGAAAATCCCGCAGCCCTGGTAGCCATTAATTTCGACAGGGACATGCTCAGTGTGGCAGCAAAAACAGCCGATATACTGGATGAACTGCTGGTCATTGTAAATGGCGACCGCAGCGAGCAAAGCGAAGCAAAAACTTTACGCGACAAGGCGTATACCCTGTGCAAGGGTATGATAGACGAGATTCGTGCCTGCGGACAGTATGCCTTCTGGCGCAGCCCCGAAAGAGTAAAGGGTTATACCAGCGCCCACACACGCAAAATGCACGGGCAGAACAAGTAAATTCCGTTACAGGCCGGAGAACAAGAAAGGAAAGTTTATAGGGGTGAGCCGGCAGGGCAACTTATTTCTTTATAAGGGCCTTTTGTTCCTGCCCTCACCCTTTCTTTAGTTACCTGCTCTCTTTTGCATAACCCTTTAAGTGTATTGATTTGTAAAGGGGAAAATTGTAATTTGCTATAGATTTACCGGGAACAGGTTGGGGGAAAATTTAGTATTGCGGTTATACACTAGTTGTGTGCTATTTTTTTCAAATAAATTACACTGACATTTGAGAAATATTTCAAAACATAATAATAGAATTTTAAATCAAGGAACTATGAAAAACTTACTCCTTTTAATTTTTGTATCCATAACAATAAATTACGTATATTCTGGTGATTACGCAACATGTAAACTAATATTTAAAGATAGTACTGTATTAAATGGAATTGCCAAAATCCCATACATGTCGGACAGAAAAGTTAAATACCAAGAGAAATATTACACAAGTATAAAGAGATTCGCGAGCGATGATGTGGAAGAACTCATATTCACAATAGATACAACTACTCTACGATATAGGAGAATATTGACATATAAAAACTATGGAAATAAAACCATAAACAAGAGTGACTCATGGCTTAAAGTTATCAAAACTGGTTATCTAAGCCTATATTATGGATATCAACCTATGAGTAACGCACCTGCAATAAATATGTGGTACTTTAAAAAGGAAAATGATACTATTGCTTATTATATAACAGGAAAATATTCCGGAGGATTAGTATTTACTGTCGGTACTGGCCATGATTTTAAACAAAATGCTTCATACTATCTAAGTGACAATAAAGAGTTAGCAGACAAAATCTTAAGTTCTGAATACAAATTTGATGATATTGAACTAATTGTTGATTTGTATAATGATTGGTACAATAATAAATAAATATACAAAAACAGCATACAACAAGGTGTAGAACGCATGGCCGCGTGTCGCCCGCAGCCTGATTATAAACCAACCGGCTGCATTGCAGACAGATACCAACTTCCACCGCGATACTAAACCGGCAAAAGAACGCGGGCTCGTGCCCGGTGGATATGAACGTAGTTTTTCTTAACTTGGAGCGCTAAATAACGTGTTGTGGTGCACGCGCGGCACGCGCCCTACACCCGACCGTAGTATTATTAAAGAATGTCTGCATGATAAAAAAAATTAAGTTTAGAATATACAAGACAATTCTTATCATAGTTTCATGTCTTTTATTTTTAATACTTTTTCTAGAAATAGGTGAACGAAAAGGGAGCTTTTTAAAATTATGGTTATACGAAAAAGATGCGACTGATGAATTAATCGTTGCAACAGTTGCCCTTACACCTGATGTAAACCCTGTTATAACAAGAACCAAGATTGTTGGAGTTATTAATGATATTAAGAAATCGCAACCAGATGTTGACTTAATTGTTTTCGGTGAAGTAACTCTGGGATGTTTTTTTTCTGATTTACCCGATTACCATAAAAATATTGCTGAAACCATACCTGATACAACATCGTTGTTAATATCTCAAATAGCTAAAGAAAAGGATATATATATTTCTTATGGTATGGTTGAGAATCTAAATGATGAAATTTATAATTCGCAGATACTTATCGATAATTACGGTAAAGTAATTAATATGCAAAGAAAGAAGAACTTGCGTACAGACTACTTTAGTTCCGGACAAGAATCAATATCGTTTGTTGATATTAAAGGTGTCAAAACTGGTGTAGTTATATGTTTTGATATTCAATTTCCAGAAACAAGAAAAAAAGCATTGGAACAAAAAACCGATATGATTATTCTAAGCCTTGCAGACTATATAGATGATTGGGACGATAAGTATTTTGGTTATAAATATCTTGCAAAACAATATAATTCATGGATTGTGACTGCGAACAGATACGGAAACACATGTGGGACTGAATGGGATGGACATATTGAAATATTAAATCCTTTTGGTGATATAATAGTATCTGGCAGGTATGAAGAACAATTCATTATCCATAAACTAAAAATCAATAAAGAACAGTCAAAAGGTAAAGAATTTATAAGAAAAGTATATTCAAGAATATCATTAGGATATTTGGTGCTAAAGAATTTAAAGATTGCATTATCTTATCTCTAATACGAATAATACTACTGCCAACTGACGGTAGAGGCAATAACAAAAAAATTAAATAAGCTGAATTAATAAATGAAATTCATAGTCTTAATCCTGTTTTAACTTTAAATTGTATAGCTTTATTTGTACATTAAGTATGCTAGGGTAATATTGAACAGATTTCTCGGAATTGATGTTTAGTATTTGTTATAATCAAACAGACAAATCTTTAAAGTTTTTAACATTTTGTGTAGTAATAAATCAATCATAAACTTTAACTTGTTACTCTAAAAATAAGAACTATGAAATCGGAAAATATTCATTTTACAAAAGCAGCCTTTTTTGTGCCGATTTTTTTAATGGCTTTTTTCATTACAATGAGCTGTCATAGGCAATCCGGGGATACTTTGGTAAACGAACCTGAAAAGGAAGCTTTAGGAAATAGAAATTGGGAAGGAAAGGTAATGACAGTAAATGGACTCATTCCTGCAGATTCTATGGGTATCACTCTTCCACATGAACATTTATTGATTGTGCATTCCAAAACTGAGAGGGACCTGACAGATGTGCCAACCGCAATAACTGAATTGCAATATTATGCTGATGCAGGTGGCAAAACAATAGTTGATGCCTCTAATATCGGAATAGGGAGAAATCCGGAAGGTTTAAAACAAATATCCATGGCCACAGGTATCAACGTTATCATGGGCGCTGGTTTTTACAAGGACAAATGGGTACCCGATTCAATCAAGAAGAAATCAGTCGATCAATTGACTAATATTATGATAAGTGATATTATAATTGGAATAAATGGCATACATGCAGGTTTTATCGGTGAAATTGGGCTTAGTTGGCCTATGACAAAATTTGAAAAAAAAGTATTAAAAGCCGCTGCTCGCGCACAGAAAGCCACCGGTGCCGCGATTAATTTACATTTTGATATTCCGGGCGAAATTAAGGATAGATATCGTGCAATGTTTATATTAAAAATGGCAGGGGCTGATTTAAAACGTGTATACATTAGCCATAACGTACCCTATCTTGATATGGTTAATACCTATGTCACATATGCCAAAATAGGGTGTTATGTAACTTTTGATTTGTTTGGATTGTATGAACACCTTGCTAATAAATTTGATAAGGAGAAGCTTGAACCTATTAAAACAATTAAAGCCCTTATTGACCGTGGATATATAGAGAAAATTCTTATTTCACAAGATATTTGTATACAAGAATGTTATGTTAAAAATGGAGGCAATGGTTATGCAGATATTCTTAATAACGTTGTACCACAATTTAAGGCCGCTGGACTAACAGATGAGCAGATAAACATCATTATGGTTGAAAATCCAAAACGGATACTTCCTTTTAAAATTTATGCTGATTAAATATAATTGCCGCAGCGTTTCATCAACGCTCCATGCCTCTCTAAGATGCATTATATTGCAAGATGAGTCAGGAGACAGCCTGATTTTAGGATCAGTCAGCTAAACAGAGCATGTAAGATTATGGGGTATAGGTATCGGACCAGGTTCCACCTAAAAGTGAACACTCTGCTTCCGGGTTGACTCCCGGTGGTTGATTATCATAATAAACCGTTTCAGTATATCCTAGCGATCCAAAATCGATTGTACAAACCCCAAGATAATTATCTGCCGAGCACTTACTTGTTGAGAAAGTCCCACCCGGGCCTTCACAGTCAGCTTGAGTTCCGCCGGTTTCACCGTAATAATTATCACACAGCTCACCGCTGATATCGAGACAGCTTTGTCTGAACCCGAAGTCATTAGAATCGTTATCATCGTCTTTACAGCTGCTCAACCAAAAACAAGAGAGCCCTGCTAATACTATAAAAGTTTTTAAAACCAATTTCATTTTATTCCTCCTCTTCATTTTTGAGTTCGTATTGATATTTTTTTTCTAATTATAAATTTTACACACAATTAGCTATTCTAAAGTTTCTATATATCACTAAATTAATAATTTATTTCGTTGATTCGCAAGGATTTATTTTGAATTTTCCTTACTGCATAATATTACAAATGGAATATTATACAGAAACAGGATAACTTATTATATTTAATCAACCGGACCAAATAATAAAGGAATACGATAAAATATTAACCCAACAGAGTATCGAACTACGTAAACACAATTTATACACGAAATGGCTATGTTTTAATTTAGATTTTCGTCCCGGCTCGCACACATTTCATTAACTCTGCTAACAACCAGGAAAAATAAACCGGGGCTTGGCAGGAAAATTAAAATAATTACATTTACTATAAGTACTTATTAGATAGGTTGCCCGAGAGTCCCTTCTTTTAGTATGCGAGGGTAATTGCACATCCTATTTTATAACTAAATAATAATTATTAATATAACCAATCTACACTAATATGAAAAAACTAAGCATTATCCTGACCATCCTATTCCTGGTTGTTTCAGGAAATTCATTTTCGCAGGATCAGAATGAACCGACTAAAACTCAGATTAAACCTGCCCTGCTGGTTATCGACATTCAGAATGCGTATTTAACGATGATTCCTGAAAGGGAAAAAGAGGTGGCCTTGTTCTTTATCAATAGTTTAATTGAGCTTTTCCGCAGTCAGGGCTATCCCATAATAAGGATTTACCATCATAGTGCGGAGTACGGGCCGGAACCAGGTACCGAACAGTTTGAATTTCCTGCCTCGGTAGTGATCCAGCCTGGAGACCCCAAAGTAATTAAAACTTATCCTGATGGTTTTAATAAAACTGAGCTGGATGAAGTAATTAAAGAGACAGGAAGTAATACGCTATTTCTCTGTGGATTAAGTGCTGTAGGGTGTGTTTTGGCAACCTGGATTGGGGCGCAAAACCATGATTACAAAGCTTTTCTTATAAAAGATGCCATCATGAGCCATAACTCGGACTTTACAAACAATGTGGAAGTTATGTTCGATGCTGTCAGCTATGATGTAGTGAAGTTGCTACTTGAAACTTCTGAAAAATAGACAGGTAAACAAATGCAGAGGCCATCACTATAAATAAGAAAAATCCGGTATGCTATGAATTCTAAAAAGATTATCCTAATTGTAATTGTGATAGTCCTCGCTATGCAGGTCATAATAATTAAGAAATCGGTGCCGGAAACAGACAGCGCCCTGGAATATGTGAATATGGAGTGTCCGTCTGCGGAAATCGCCGGTATGGTAAAGACCTCCTGCTACGATTGTCATTCCTATGAAACCCGGTATCCCTGGTACTCCAATATTGCCCCCGTATCGTGGATGCTGAACCATCACATTCAGGAAGGCCGTGAGCATGTGAACTTTTCTATTTGGGGCGATTATTCTTCAAGAAGGCAGCGGGCAGTTAAGGCAGAATGCATGGAAGTACTGGAAAAGGGGGAAATGCCTTTGAGAGGATACACTATGATTCATAAGGAGGCTCGGTTACCCGATGATAAGAAGGCGGTATTAATTGACTGGTTCAACTTACAAGCTGAACAGTTGGGTCAGCAGGCAGGTCCGCAACTGTCACTGAATTAGCACCGGACAGGTCTGTTTACTAAAAAAATGGCAGCGTATGGAAGAGGCAGAAGGCCTATAGGCTAAAATGGGCCAATTATTGATGCAATAGGGCGCAAAATTTCAACATCGCGGATTATAAGCCATATTGATCCTGTCAGCTTTAGATACAGATCGATAAGCTAATCCGATACTACATCAGATTAACAATGGAAAAACAACTTAATTGGTTGAATGAACAGCCACCATGGGTAAAATACAGAACCAGGATTGATTTATTGCACGAATTGCCTGGCGGGATACAAGTACAGAAGGATTATAAGGAGATGATTGAATATCCCCTGGTTAAGGCATTACTGCAAGAAATTCAGGATTGGCCGGGGCCATCCATGAAACGCCATAACGATGCCAAATTACTTTTTCATAAGCTGGTATTTCTAGCCGATATAGGGCTTAAAACTGATAATCCGGCTATTGCCAGGGTAATGAAAAAGATAATGTCCAGTCAATCGCCCGATGGTCCGTTTTATATAGAGGGCAACATACCCACGGTTTTTGGAGGCAGCGGACAGGATGAACCTATGTGGATGCTTTGCGATGCCCCTCTTGTGACCTATGCTTTAATTAAAATGGGTGCAGGCACCGATCCCAGGGTAAAAAAAGCTGTCGAATATCTCATTTCTTTGCTGCAGGATTTTGGCTGGCCCTGTGCAGCTACCTCTACCCTGGGCAAGAAGTTCAAGGGTCCGGGAAAAAGAACCGATCCATGCCCCTATGCTAATCTTATCATGCTTAAATTACTCTCGGTAATGCCCGAATATCATGATAGCATTGAGGCCAGAAAGGGAGCAGAAGTGTTGCTTGATCTATGGGAACACCGAAAGGAAGTAAAATACTTTCTGTTTGGTATGGGAACCGATTTCGCCAAACTTAAAGCACCCTTTATATGGTATGATATACTTCATGTTGCCGACGTACTCTCGCAGTTTGAATTTGCCAGGAATGACAAAAGAATGAAAGAGATAATAGATAGTATTCAGGTAAAGGCTGATGATGAGGGATTATTCAAAGCCGAATCGGTATATCTCTCATGGAAAGAATGGGATTTCGGACAGAAGAAAATTCCATCGGGCTGGATAACTTTTCTGGTTAATAGAATCTTGCAAAGAATCAGATAATTATGGATTCATGCATTTTGCAGTGCCATTGGATTTAAAAGTTTGGATAATAGATGCTTGATTAATATTGTTTATTTTTGTTTGTATCTATTTAAATATCTGCCTTGGTTTCAAAATACAGTATAGCTGTTTTGCCTTTTGTGAATATGAGTTCCGACAAAGAGAACGAATATTTCAGCGATGGTATAAGCGAAGAGATACTGAATGCCCTGTCGAAAATTAACGGGCTGCATGTGACGGCACGTACCTCATCTTTTGTATTTAAAAATCAAAATCTCGATATCAGGGAAATAGGCCGAAGGTTGAATGTATCTTTGTTATTGGAAGGCAGCATCCGGAAATCGGGTAATACAATCCGAATAACAGCCCAGCTTACCCGGGCTGAAAATGGTTATCATATCTGGTCGGAAACATGGGATCGGGAGCTTAAAAATATTTTTATTGTTCAGGACGAAATTGCTGCTATTATTGCCGAAAAAATTAATATCGATATCAAACCCAATGTTCCTGCCACCGATCATGTATTGGAAAGCACCGAAGCGTTCGATAATTATTTGAGAGGTAATTATCTGTTAAATACATGGGATTTTAAGGAAGGGAATACTGTTATAAAATATTTTGAGCAGGCTGTTAAGCTCGATCCCCGAATGATAAAAGCCTATATCCGCTTATGCGATGTATACACCTGGCTTGGTTCTACAGGCTTTGTGAAACCCGAAGAAGCCCATAAAAAGAATGAGTATTACATTAATAAAGTGCTGGAGTTGGATCCGAATATCCCTGATGTTTATGTTGTCATTGCTTCAAAAAATTTCTGGATTGAGTGGAATTTTTCATTAGCATTAAAAAATATTAGCAGAGCTCTCGAATTAAAGCCAAGTTTTCCTGATGCCCTTAAGTATAGAGGTATTTTTTTGGCAGCAATGGGAAGGGTTGAAGAGGCGCTGGATGCTTTATTCCAGGCTGACCGTCTGGATCCTTATGCCGATATAATTAATGCCGGCATTGGTATGATCTATAATTATACCAATGAGAATGAAAAAGCACTGGAATATGTCGAGAAAAATATCAAAGTATGTCCTCAATGGTATGCCCAGTATTTAACTAAAATAGAAGCCTTGTGCAAACTTAAACGCTATCCAGAAGCATGGGATACAATTATGATGCAGGATAAAGATCCGAATTCACCTTTGTCGATTGCTCAACTCAAAGGATATTATTACGCCAGTATGGGAAATAGAAAGGATACATACGAACAATTAAAAATTATGGAAGAGGAGCTGAACAGGACTCCGATGTTTGGTTTGCCCGATGCAGCCTTTTTTAGTCAGATATATATTTTGCTTGGCGAAGATGATAAGGCGTTGGATTATCTTGAATATGGCATGGAAAATGGGGCTACGCCTTTTCTTTTTAATCAAATCGATAGTTTATGGGATAGACTGCGTAATCATCCAAGATATTTGAAGGCAATACAAAGAATTGAGGTTTCCGAAGAGAATATAAAGCCTATCGATGATTCGCGAAAATACAGGAAATCAAGCTTATCAAAGGAACAAGCCAATCTATTTATTACAAAGATTGAAGCTCAGATGATTTCAGAAAAGCTCTGGCTTGATTCCACCCTAAATCTTACTGATTTGGCTGAGGCTATTGATATTCCTACCAACAAGCTTTCACAAGTATTGAACGAATACATCGGAAAAAACTTTTACGATTATGTAAATAATTACAGGTTGGAATACTTTCTGAAGCTTTGTCAGGAGCCAACATCAAAAAAATATACTCTACTCTCACTTGCCTACGAATGCGGTTTTAACTCCAAGACTACTTTTAATGCCTTCTTTAAAAAAACGTTAAACACCACGCCTTCAGAGTATTTTAAGCGTGAAAAGACCTTTCTTGCGGAATAGTCAGATTTATCAACAATAGAATAATGAATCGATGGATTTATGGATAAGCTTTTAGATAATTCGATTCATCTATTTCTCCATTTGTCACGACTTTCTTTTATTTACCATATTTCTCATAGTTTATATTGCATAAATCATGCATTGGAGAAATCTCCCTGTTTGCCAATTTTAGCATACCAAGCCTAACATTTTATAGATCAACATTTTTTATAAATTACTATTCGCAAGAGGTACGGCTTAATTCTCCCGGACGACCAGTTTTCTTCCAATTTGAATCTTTGTACCTAAAAACAAATGAAAACACGTATTGTGTACGATTCGGTTTTTGGTAATACAGAAAAAATAGCCATGTTTATCCTTCATGAATTAAGTCTTTATGAGTATGTTAAAGCCTTTCCGGTTAATAATGTTTCATTAGAAGATCTTAAGGAAATTGATTTACTTATTGTTGGTTCACCGACTAGGGGATTTAGACCGACACCTGTAATTAATAACTTTTTAAAACAAATTCCATCGGACAGCCTTTGTGGAATATCTGTTGCAGCATTTGATACAAGGTTGGCTCTGAATGAAATTAAATCTTCAGCTTTACGATTTATTATTAAAACCGGCGGTTATGCGGCCAAGTCTATTGCCAAACGTTTAGTGAAAACGGGAGGCAGGCTGATTATTCCACCGGAAGGTTTTTATGTATCTGTTGAGAAGGGCCCGTTACTGGATTCTGAAATGAAACATGCAACAGATTGGGCTAAAAGCATTATTCGTTTGGTATCAAATAAGATTTCTCAGGCGGTTAATTCGCGAAATCAATAATTATTAATAAAAATTATGAAACGCTATATACTATTTATCAATTTTCTTGTATTCATGGGACTTTTACATGCTCAAAACTACATGCAAACAGTGAGAGGGACAATAATTGATAAGGAATCGCATACTCCGGTTGAATATGCTAATGTTGTGCTGACGAATTCATCCTATCAGTATGGCGCTATTACAGATGAAAATGGAATTTTCAAATTCGAAAATGTTCCTGTAGGCCGCATCAGATTGCAGGTTAGCTATATTGGCTATGAAAGCCAAACCATACCAAACCTGGAAGTAACTATGGGCAAAGAATTAATTGTAAACGTTGAATTGACCGAAAGTACTGAACCGATAGAGGAGGTTAGCGCAAAAGCCTTCAGCAATAAGGAAAAACCTATTAATTCAATGGCATCGGTTAGCGCACGGACATTTTCTGTTGAAGAATCGCAGCGTTATGCAGGTTCGGGTAACGATGTATCGCGCATGGCAATGAATTTTGCCGGAGTTAGCATGTCGACAGAAACAACCAATGAGATTGTAATACGCGGAAATTCACCCTTTAGTGTTCTGTTCAGACTCGATGGTGTGGATATTCCGAATTCCAGTCATTTCGGCGATGGAGGAACTACAGGCGGACCGATGAGTATGCTGAACAACAATGTACTTTCCAACTCCGACTTTCTGACTGGAGCCTTTCCAGCCGAATATTCCAATACCATCTCGGGTGTTTTCGATCTGCGTATGAGAAATGGCAATAACGAAAAACATGAATTCATTGGGCAGGCAGGTATAATGGGTGTTGAACTGGGTGCCGAGGGTCCCGTAATCAGAAGGAATAATTCGTCATATCTCATCAATTACAGATATTCTACTTTAAGCATTATGCGTTTGGCAGGATATAATCCCATGGGAACAGCAGTTTCGGACTATCAGGATCTGACTTTTAAATTGAATTTTCCTTCCAGGAAAATAGGAAATATTTCAATTTTTGGTATGGGAGGAAAGAGCTATGTAAAAATGTTCGATAGTGCGAGGGATACTTCGAAGGCCAGAGACCAGATGGTTTATGAATCGGATTATGAGCTGGACCTTCTGAACGACAATTATAGTGGTGCAATAGGTTTAACACATGCTTTAATCCTGGGGAATTCGGCCTATACGAAACTTATTGTATCAGCAACTACCATTATGAATTATAACAAATGGGATTCGTTAAGCACTGAGAACAGACATCCTATGTTGCAGTATTATTCCGATTTTCAACGAATAAAATATACTGCCAGATTTTACATCAATAAAAAATTTAATAGTAAGAACACTATCCGAACCGGCGTTTCGGCAGAATGGCAATTATTCAGTCTTCTGGATAGCATTTACGATGGAGGAATGCAGACATACCGCCGGTTAAGGGATTATCATGGCGATGAGCTTTTTGTTCAGATTTTTGCACAGTATCAGCACCGGTTTAATGACCAGTTTCAGATGAATCTGGGCATAAATACAGTACAGCAAACTTCAAATCAGCATTATGTTATCGAACCTCGTGTGGGTTTAAAATGGGAGTTTTTACCCGGTAATATACTGAGCCTGGGATATGGTATACATTCTGTAAGCATACCTGTGGAAATAGTGAATCAGAACATAAGACTGGACAACGGAACCTATATTACCCCGAATAAAGATTTGGATTTTACCAAAAGTCATCATCTGGTGCTGGGATACGACAAAGTATTTTCAGGGAAAGTACGGCTAAAATCAGAAATTTATTACCAGTGCATAGTAAATGTTGCTGTAGAGGTAAATCCAGGTTCCTATTCGCTGCTAAACAGAGGAGCATACACTATTGTAGATGTAAATTATCTTAAAAACGGGGGCGAAGGATATAATTACGGGTTAGAACTGACGGCTGAAAAATTTATGGATCATGGCATGTATTTTTTATCGACACTTTCGCTATTTGATTCAAAATACAGGGGAAGCGATGGTGTATTGAGAAATACGGCCTTTAACAGTCATTATATTTTTAATTTGCTCGGAGGCAAAGAGTTCGGATTACGTACTAAAAAATTGCAGGAGAATTATATAAAAAAAATAATCGTCGACGGGAAACTCAACTGGGCAGGTGGCCAGCGCTACACGCCCATCGATCTGGAAGCTTCAAGAGAGGCCGGTACTACTGTGTATGATGAAGACTATGCATTTTCCAGGCAATTACCCGCCTATTTCAGGATTGATATGAGGGTCGGATTTATGTGGGTAGGGAAACATTCATCACAGGAACTTGCCATCGATATACGTAACCTGACAAATCGTAAGAATCCTTTCTATATAAAATTCGATCCGGAAACAGGCGATTTGAAAACACTGGGTCTCGGTTTTATGCCGGATATTTTATACAGGATTACTTTTTAGAAATGTATAAGGGATTCATTCGATAAACCTTCGTTTACCATTCTTATCAGTTGGGAGCGGCTTTCACATTCGGTTTTACTGTAGATACGATGGGTGTGATCTTTAACCGTCTGAAGACTGATAAATAATTTATCGGCTATTTGCTGGTTGCTTAATCCCCTGCATATCTCGTTTATGATCTCTGTCTCCCTGGGAGAGATAGCATATTTTTCGCAAAAATGTTCGAAGGATATCCCGGTCTCATCTTTAGGTATGAGCCCTGAGAGATCGGCCCGGTACTTAATATAAACAGGTAGAAAGCCGCCATACAAGAAGTAGGTGAAAATAAAGAACAGCGCCATAAAAGTACTTCTGTCGTAAAGCAGGAGCAGGGTATTTTCAATCAGCATCAATGTGAGCAGAGCAAGAGCTACAGTAATAAAATCTTTATTCTTAAATTTTATCTGCCTTTGCACCGGTGAGAGAAAATAGCCAGCACCAAAAGCGGTAAATAAAAAGCTCAGTAAAATAAAGTAGTACCTGACTGCTGTCAGGGCTTTGATACTCTTATAGCTTAAAACAGTATAACCGAGGCCGATAATGATTAATACATTGATTAGTATATACCATAATATGAAAGCATTACTAATTTTTCGTCCGGATACCTCTTTCGAAAATCTTACGAACATCAGGAATGCGAATATGATGAAAGGTGATCCCAGCAGTACCATAATATCGGTAATTTTTTCCAGGAGTCCCGGACTGACAAAGTGGGCCATGAATGCAGTAACCAGCATTTGTCCCCAGATGGCATAGAATCCGAAGGTAAAATAAAAAGCCAGGAAGAATAAAAGGGTTGAAAAAAGATCCGATTTATAGGTAGTTTTTAATTGCGATGAGAGAACAATGCTCCCCGAAGCGATAGCAATTGTTAAAACAAATACGGCAATAATCAGATAGTAAATCATGCATTAAAGATACTGAATTAGTGAATTGTTGCAGGATATAAAAATAAACACTACTAAAGTTGGGGTATACCTACTTAAGTAGGAATTTTACGAAACACTACTTAAGTATGCCGGATACTTAAATCATAGGGTATAGATTTGATGCAAAATTCAATGAATTATTAATTAAAAACCAAAATCATGGAAACAAACGAACAAAAAAAATTACTCCCAACATTCGGAAGGAGTTTTGGTCATGGATGGAATACCATGTCGAAATACTTTTTAATTCTCTTACTGGTAGTTTTTGTGATGAGTATAATTATGGCACCCATGCAAATAGGTAATATGAATTTTAAGATGGATAACTTTGGCTGGCATAAGGATTGCTTTAATTTCTTTAGTCCCGGATTTGCAGCACTAGGTATATTGGCATTAGTACTGGGGATGATTGCACTTGCTTACACCTTGCTGGTAGTACCTGTTTTTAAATACGGGGGAGATCTGATGTTTGTTCATGCAGCACGCGATACACGACCTGATTTTGAAACCCTGATCAGGGGTTTTAAGGAAAACTACTTGTACATTATTTTGGCTAACGTGCTGACTACTGCTTTGGTAATGCTGGGTATGATATTTCTTATAGTGCCCGGTATTATTGTTGGCTGCCGGCTCGCCTTTGTCTCGTACCTGGTTATGGATAAAAAGCTGGATCCGATTGTTGCTGTTGAGGAAAGCTGGAAAATGACAAAGGGTCATGGATGGACCATCTTCTTCATGGGGATTGTCTCCTTTTTCCTTTTTATTGTTGGATTAGCCTTGCTGTTTGTGGGTATACTGCCTGCCATAATGTGGGTGAAGAGTTCTTTTGCCAGCCTGTATGAAGCTGTTTTGATAGAAAAAAATGCACAAGTCAAAGTTGCTTGATTTTAACAGTAGGCATTCAACGCTAAAAAAAGAAAACCGGTTTTTTAAACCGGTTTTTCTGTATTTGGGTGGAAGATGAGATTATTCGAAGCAGAGCTTCTCATGAACCCTTTGTGGGGCCACTTGGTCAAGTACTGAAAAACCTCTACATGCTTCGCATGTTCCCCGGTTTCCTTTTTTCAGCTTATGAAAGTAAACTTCCGACGCTAAAAAAGAAAACCGGTTTTTTAAACCGGTTTTTCTGTATTTGGGTGGAAGATGGGATTTGAACCCACGACCCCTGGAACCACAATCCAGTGCTCTAACCAACTGAGCTACATCCACCGTTTTTAGGTTCGCAAAGATAAATATCTTTTTTAATAAAGTAAATGCGGATGCTTTGAAAAAACTAAGTAATACTATTTTAACCGTATATTAATTTTATCTCTATTTTTACGCTTTAACCTTTTCAGGATTTCTCATGAAAATCATTGAAGTAACTGATAAAAAATTATCAGGGGAATGGCTGGATGTACCAAAAAAACTTTACCGGAAAGACAAAAATTGGGTATGTCCGCTCGACGTAGAAATCGAGGGAATCTTCAATCCCAATTCCAATATTTGTTTTCAGGATGGAAAGGCTATTCGCTGGATACTCCATGACGAACATAATAGAAGTATTGGCCGTTTAGCAGCCTTCATCGATTTTAAAAAGGTCAATAACTACAGATATCCTACAGGAGGGGCCGGTTTTTTTGAGTGTATCGATGATCAGGATGCAGCGAATCTGTTATTTGATACGGCAAAAGAATGGCTTCGGAATCAGGGTATGGAAGCCATGCTGGCTCCGGTGAATTTTGGTGAGAATTACAACTACTGGGGTCTGCTTGTTGAGGGATTTATGCAACAGGGATATGGGATGCCCTATAATTTTCCTTACTATCAGAAGTTATTTGAAAATTATGGTTTTCGTGAGTTTTTTGCACAATTCACCTATCATAAAATCATTGCTGATGGTTTCCCCGAGCGTATGGTGAAATTTGCCGAATATACGGAACAGCGTCCCGGTTATTCATTCGAACATTTCAGGTATAAGGACATGGATAAATATGTCGACGACTTTGTTTATACCTACAATTCTATCTGGTCTACCTATCACGACGGGTATACTCCTTTGAAACATAGTGAAATAAGAAATCTGGTTAAAGAGGCAAAACTGGTAATAGAGGAAGAGTTTATCTGGTTTGCCTATGACAATGGTAAGCCCACCGGACTGATGGTGGTTTTTCCGGATATTAATCAAATACTGGTTAAACTTAAAAATGGTAAGCTCAACCTGATCAACAAGCTTAAATTCTTTTATTATCACCGGCGCGCTGTTACACGTACCCGTGTATTTATTTTTGGCATTTTGCCCGATTATCAGAATTCAGGCATAGTAGCTGCGCTGTTCTATCAATTGGTAAAAGTATTGAGAAAGCGTCAGCGACAAAATGAAATTGAACTCTCCTGGGTGGGTGATTATAATCCCAAAATGATCGCCATATACGATAAAATCGGTAGCACTCAGGAAAAGAAACACTTAACCTACATGCATCTTTTTAATTCTGAGGCAGAATACTATCGATTCGACAATACTTTTAATGGAAAATTATATACCTGAAATTATTTCATAAAGATTTTTGTCGTAAATTATTTTTGTGTATTTTTGCACTCCCTGAAATTTAAGCAGGAAATAGTGGAAAAAGTAAGACAATGAAAAAGGACATACATCCAAAGAATTACAGACTAGTAGCTTTTCGCGATATGTCGAACGGGTATACATTTATCACCAAGTCGGCTGTGCAGACCAAAGAGACAGTTAAGCATGAAGATGGGGTTGAATACCCTCTGATAAAGCTCGAAATTTCGAATACTTCACATCCTTTCTTTACAGGTAAGATGAAATTTGTTGATACTGCCGGACGCGTTGACAAATACTACAGTAAGTATAAAAAGCATCTCGATAAGAATAAGTAGTTTATAACTATCTTTTGATGATATTAAAAGCTCCGCTATTTTCACTTGAAAATCCGGAGCTTTTCTGTTCCCGAAAACATACTCTTCATGGAAAAACAGGTGAATACAATCCTTTTCGATGATACTAACCGCAACAATTTATTACCGTTGACTTTTACACGACCTGTTTCGGAGTTGCGGATTGGAATTACTACTATAAAAGAAAAATGGGAGTTGTTGTTGCATACAATATGTTCCCATCTCACCATCGATTATCTGGCCGGGAAATATCCTATGGAAATCAAAGCAGATAATCTTTTTGTTAATGCAGCCATTATTCCCGATAAGAAACTGGTACAGGATATTATGAAACTCCATCCGGATGAGTTGTTAAAACACCATGATCTTACAATTGCCTGCCGCTCTTCCCAACCGGCAAAGATATCACAAACCGGCTGGGAAAGTGGCTTCAGGGCTGTTGAATACAATGGGGAGATCATCTGTATTGAGCATACCTGGGATATTTTTGAAAAGAACGATAAAGTTTTACGTGATGATTTCAGCAGGATCACACAGGGGAGAAAATCGAAAAAACTAAGCGCAAGCAATACCATACTGGGAGCAGAGAATGTATTTGTTGAGGAGGGAGCAAAGTGTGAGTGTGCCATCATTAATGCCACTACCGGTCCGGTTTATATAGGGCACGGTGTTGAAATTATGGAGGGAGCTCTTATTCGTGGACCCCTAGCTTTATGCGATCATGCCAAGCTTAAAATGGGTGCAAAGATCTATGGAGCAACTACAATTGGTCCGCATTGCAAGGTTGGAGGTGAGGTACATAACTCGGTATTTACAGGTTTTTCGAGCAAAGCACATGATGGTTTCCTGGGGAATGCCGTGCTTGGCGAATGGTGCAACCTCGGTGCCGACAGCAATAATTCGAACCTGAAAAATAATTATGCTCTGGTCAAACTGTGGAGTTATACTGAAGAACATTTTATCGATACAGGACTGCAGTTTTGTGGTTTGATCATGGGGGACCACTCCAAATGCGCTATAAATACCATGTTCAATACAGGAACTGTTGTAGGAGTGAGTGCCAATATTTACGGATCAGGGTTTCCACGCAATTTTATACCCTCATTTTCATGGGGAGGGCCGGGAAAATTGATTTTATATAAGCCGGAGAAAGCATTTGAAACTGCACAGATTGCTATGGCACGCCGGGGAATTGTACTGACTGATGAAGATAAATCTATTTTGTTAAAAGTATTTGAATTAACCGAAAAGTACAGGAAAAATTTGTAGATGCATTCAAATGGCACGCAGATTGTCATAAGTACTTGCCTATCGATTAAGTGGCGAACATATGCCAGTTTGTCTTGTTTTTTATTGAAGAAGGAGATTTATTATCATGAGTGAAAGAACCGATAACAATTTAACAAAGATACTTATTGCCAATTCTGTGGAAGACGAAACAGATTTTATTCCGCTTATATCCGAAGAAGACGAAGATACTATTATGACAAGCGAAGTTCCTGATACTTTGCCCATCTTACCTTTACGGAATACTGTGTTATTTCCGGGAGTGATCCTGCCCATTTCAGTAGGTCGGAAACAGTCGATGAAGCTTATCCGGGATATATATAAAAAATCAAAAATTCTGGGTACTGTTGCACAGAAGAATCCTGACAACGATTCACCTGGTTTTTCTGACCTTTATTCAGTTGGTACGGTAGCACAGATACTTCGCATTCTTGAAATGCCTGATGGTACAACCTCGGTTATTATTCAGGGAAAACGAAGAATAAAATTAGAAGAACAGGTAAGTGAAAATCCTTATCTTATTGCACGGGTGAAACAACTCACCGATCGTAAGCCTGTTAAAAAGGATTCGGAATTTGAAGCTATTGTCGGATCATTGAAAGACTTATCGCTCCGCATTATCAAACTGTCGAGTAATATTCCACCCGAAGCCTCATTTGCTGTTAAAAATATTGAAAGTTCCACATTCCTGATCAATTTCATTGGTTCGAACAGCGATATAAAGCTGCAGACCAAACAGAACTTACTGGAAGAAGATGAACTTAAAAAAAGGGGAATTTCACTGCTGGAGCATTTGGTGCGTGAAGTCCAGATGCTGGAGTTGAAAAGTGATATTCAGGCTAAAGTAAAAGTAGGCATCGATCAACAACAGCGTGAATTTTTACTGCATCAGCAGATGAAAACCATCCAGGATGAATTGGGAGGAAATCCCCTCGACCAGGAAATTGAGGAATTGAGGAAACGGGGAGCTAAGAAGAAATGGAGCAAAGAGGTTAATGGAGTATTTGAAAAGGAGGTCGATAAGATGCATCGCTTAAATCCGGCTACCGGCGAATACTCAGTACAGCTTAACTATCTTCAGACCTTGCTCGATCTGCCCTGGAACACTTATACCAAGGATAATTTCAATCTGAACAGAGCTAAAAGAATACTTGAAAGGGATCACTATGGGCTGGAAAAAGTTAAAGATAGAATACTGGAGCATTTGGCAGTACTAAAACTTAAAGGCGATATGAAATCGCCCATTATTTGTCTCATTGGTCCTCCGGGAGTAGGAAAGACATCGTTGGGCCGATCGATTGCCAGGGCTCTGAACCGAAAATATGTCAGGATGTCACTAGGGGGATTGCATGATGAAGCAGAAATAAGGGGACATCGTAAAACGTATATTGGTGCTATGCCTGGGCGTATTGTACAAAGTATACGAAAAACACGATCGTCAAATCCGGTGTTTGTACTCGACGAGATCGATAAAGTGGGACGCGATATACATGGCGATCCTGCTTCGGCATTACTCGAAGTTCTTGATCCGGAACAGAATGTGGCTTTTTACGATAATTACCTTGAGTTGGAATACGATTTATCAAAGGTGATGTTTATTGCAACTGCTAATACCAGTGCAACAATTCATCCTGCATTGACCGACCGTATGGAAATCATCGATGTGAGCGGATATATCGTAGAAGAAAAAATTGAAATAGCTAAGCGGCATTTGATTCCCCGTAGTCTGGAAGCTCATGGCTTGAAAAAAACAGATCTTTCCATTTCCAGAAGGACCCTGGAGTTTATTATCGAAAATTATACACGCGAATCGGGAGTACGTACCCTCGATAAAACACTGGCAAAGCTCTGCAGGGTAATGGCTAAAAAGGTTGCCATGGAAGAAAATTATAGTACTAACCTTAGCATTACCCAGGTAAGAGAGATATTAGGACATCCTAAATTCCAGAAGGATAAATATGAGGGTAATGAATACGCCGGTGTTGTTACCGGTTTGGCATGGACCCGCTTTGGGGGCGATATTCTATTTGTCGAAACAAGTGTCAGCAAGGGAAAAGGAAAGTTAACACTTACCGGGAATCTGGGAGAAGTAATGAAGGAATCGGCAATAATCGCCCTGGAGTATCTCAAATCGCATAGTAAAGTTCTGGATATAGATCCTGAGGTATTTGAGAACTGGAACTTT
Organism: uncultured Bacteroidales bacterium; assembly: GCA_964592225.1. Taxonomy (GTDB): domain Bacteria; phylum Bacteroidota; class Bacteroidia; order Bacteroidales; family UBA10428; genus UBA10428. Next base: position 12,286 of record CAZQCO010000004.1, on the reverse strand, counting down.
CATGTTCATGTGCCAGAGGGGGCAATCCCCAAAGACGGACCCTCAGCAGGCATAACTATGGCAACCTCCATTGCTTCGGCAGTAACCCAACGCAAGGTTCAAATGCGGCTGGCCATGACTGGTGAGATAACTCTACGTGGAAAAGTATTGCCTGTTGGAGGTATCAAAGAGAAGATTCTGGCAGCAAAACGTGCCAATATTAACGAAATTGTTCTCTCCTCAGAGAACAGGAAAGATATTGAAGAAATCAACCAGATATATCTCGACGGTATGAAATTCCATTTTGTCGATGATATCCTGCAGGTATTGAACCTGGCCCTTTTAAAACAAAAAGTAAAAAATCCGGTTACATTTAATTAAAACAGGGAACCAAAAGTGAAATAATTACTTCTGCTATTTCCAGTCAGAATCGCTCAATTAGTTGATTGAGTTACCTGTCGAATCTGTCAAAACGTTAAAATTCAAAACATTAGCACATTTTTTTGTCTGTTTCCAACATTTTCGTAAATTGGTCTAAAAATTATTGAAAAATAAAACCTTTATGAAAATGGGAGCCGGACTATTTTGGGGTATAATTCTGATTATTATCGGACTTAGCATCATTTTTCGGATATTTTTTGACATCAATATTTTCCGAATTATTATTGCGATAGTATTTATTCTGATAGGAATTAAAATTCTTATCGGGAAACCCTTTCTTCATTCAGCTGAAGGAGAAAATGATGTTTTCTTTGGAGAACGGAAAATTACTTCAGCACCTTCTAACGGCATGGAATACAATACGATATTCGGTAAAACCGTATATGACTTCAGGGATATTAATTCATTGCCCGATCTGAATACGAGAATTACTGTTAATACTGTTTTTGGAAGTACCGATATACTTTTGTCTCCTTCGCTTCCTGTAAAAATTAAGGCTGATGCTGTATTTGCAACTGCCAAAATGCCCAATGATAATTCGGTAGCCTTTGGCAATATAAATTATTCTTCAACAAATATAACCGACAGTACTTCTGTGCTGGAAATTGAAGCTCATGTTGTCTTTGGGGCATTAGTTGTCAGACAATAGATAAATAAACCTCTTGTGCGATTATGTAAATAAATGATTGAGCTTCTGGTCATATTGAGCGGAGTCGAAATATGACTTCGACTCCGCAGTCTGACAATCAATGTATTATGTTTTCCAATCGCACAACTGGTTAAATAACTAATAGTCCTTTTATCTGCTGTTCCTTCTATTTTTTTCAATTACTACATTTTTTATCGGTTTAAGATTTGGGATATTCCGGATATGGAATCTGTGCGCGATATATAATATTTTATATTTATTTTGCATGCATGATAACTGAGAAAATAATATTCTGGGACTGGAATGGAACGCTGCTCAACGATGCAGAAACTTGCATGACAACTATGAATAAGATGCTGCAGCGCAGGAAAATGCCGGAATTAAGTATCGACCTTTACAAAGAAGTATTTGGATTTCCGGTAGTTAAATACTATCAGAAAATTGGTTTTAATTTTACCAGGGAAAGTTTTGAAGCACTTTCGGTTGAATTTATCGATGCCTATAATCAGGCTCTCGGCTCGGCTCCCCTTGTCAGAAAGGCCGTGAAAGTACTAGCCTATTTTAAAAATGAAGGTAAAGTGAATGTTATGATCTCAGCTATGAGGCACGATATGTTGCTGAAATCGGTAGAAGAAAAAGGCATAAGTGAATATTTTACCGATATACTGGGAATCGATAATATTTATGCAGCAAGTAAAAGTAAAATAGCCCTGGAATATGTATCTCGTAAATCACTTGATATATCGGACATTATATTAATAGGGGATACTACACACGATTATGAAGTGGCAAAGGATATAGGTTGCCGTTGCATTCTTGTTGCCGATGGTCATCAGTCGGAAAAACGTTTGCGGTCAACGGATGCAGAAATTATTCCTGCACTAACTGATTTATTACCTCCTTTTAAATGAAAAGTTCATAAATTTAACCGGAACAAGCTCTCATCATTATGTCGAGATCGCTGGCGAAGCAAAAAAATAATTTTGGAACTCCTGAGGTTTTTGTAACTTCAATCTCGACAATACTGGGAGCCATTCTGTTTCTAAAGTTCGGTTGGGCGGTAGGTAATCTTGGTTTTTTTAAAGTTGTAAGTTTAATCATAATAGGGCATCTGGTAACTATTCCTACTGCCTTTGCGGTTGCCGAAATAGCGACTAACCAGCGGGTACTTGGTGGAGGAGCCTACTATATCATATCACGTTCTTTCGGACTGAATATAGGAGCAGCTGTAGGAGTTTCTCTATACCTTTCGCAAGCCATTAGCATAGCTTTTTATGTTATTGCTTTTGCCGAAGCCTTTCAGCCGTTACAGGAATACCTATACAATAATTTCGGACTACCCATTTTCGACAAACGTTTTATCAGCCTGCCATTTATGACAATTCTGGCAGTGATAGTGCTGGTAAGGGGTGCAAATTTAGGAATGAAAGCTTTATATTTAGTAGTATCGATACTTGGCATTTCCCTGATCATGTTCTTTGTAGGTAAGAACGGTGGGTTGCCACAAAGCAATGCACTTTCAAAAGGAATTGAAAATCCGGCTAATTTTTTCTTCATTTTCACTATTATTTTTCCGGCATTTACCGGGTTGGCTGCGGGATTAGGTCTTTCAGGCGATCTGAAAGATCCTACAAGATCTATTCCCCGTGGCACCATTCTGGCAACTGTAGTGGGAATATTTGTTTATATCGCTGTGGCCTATAAACTGGCTATCTCCTTTTCAGCTGATGATCTGGCTAATCCGGCTAATGGTCTTATCATGCAACGTTTAGCATACTGGGGTCCCATTATACCTATTGGCCTGGCAGCTGCTTCCCTGTCATCGGCCCTGGGATCTATTCTTGTTGCACCTCGCACATTGCAGGCTATTGGTGCCGATCATATTCTGCCAAACCAATTTCTGAATCGTTATTTTGCCAAGGGACGGGCAGTTTCTAACGATCCCCGGAATGCAAGTCTGATCAGTATTATTATAGCCTTTTTCTTTATCTCCATTGGCACCATCGAATTTGTTGCACAAATCATTTCGATGTTTTTTATGGTTACCTACGGAGCTATTTGTCTGGTTTCGCTTCTTGAACATTTTGCTGCCGATCCGTCATATCGACCTACATTTCGATCACGCTGGTATATTTCTCTGATAGGAACAATTCTTTCCCTATGGCTTATGTTTAAAATGAATGCACCCTATGCGGTAGTTTCATTGATTATACTGGGACTTATTTACTATACCATTACCAAAAACACGAAGGAGAAAAAGGGATTTGGTAAACTTTTTAAAGGGGTAATTTTTCAGTTAAGCCGGCAGTTACAAATACTTGTACAACGTGCCGATAAAGAAGACCTTGACCTATACTGGCGCCCCTTTGTCATTTGTATTTCACCCGATACATTTCGCAGGAGAAGTGCTTTCGATCTGCTACGCTGGTTATCCTACAAGTACGGCTTTGGCACCTATATCCATTATATTGAAGGTTATCTTTCAAAACAAACAAGCCGTGAGTCGAAAGAAGTGCTGGAGCGATTGATCAATCTGGCATCTGTAAGTAAGAACAGGGTTTACGTCGATACTATGATCAGTCCCTCATATACTTCAGCTATTGCTCAGGTTGTGCAATTGTCAGGAATTTCAGGAAAAGGGAATAATATGATTTTGTTTGAATTCAGCCGCACGGAACCGGAACTTTTCAGCCGCTCGCTCGAAAACTATTCTCTTATCCACTCAACAGGTTTCGATGTGTGTGTGCTAAATACTTCTTACAAAGGTTTTGGAAACGGAAAGGAAATTCATGTCTGGATTACTTCCTATGATTATGAAAATGCTAATCTGATGATCCTCCTGGCCTATATCATGCTGGGACATCCTGATTGGAAAAACGGATATATTAAAATTTTTTCCATCTATAAGGAGAATGAACTTCATGAGCGAAGAGAAAAGTTGATGGCCCTCATTAAATCGGGGAGGTTACCTATTTCACCGGGAAATATTCAGCTTATACCCTCTGATGAACAGCGTAATACAAAAACCCTGGTATCGGAAAGATCGGTTGATGCCGACCTTACCATCGTAGGATTCCGGCATGAAATGGTCAAAGCTAAAAGCCTCGAAATTTTTACCGGGTATGACGATATCGGCAATATACTTTTTGTGAGTTCACAAAAAGAAAAGGAGATTTCATAGGCTGGTTACATAAGGCTTTATATTTTTGCATATACAGACAAATAAATTATGAATACTAAAATAGCCCTGTTTCCCGGTTCTTTCGATCCTTTTACTATAGGACACGAGTCGATTGTACGGCGCGCATTATCCTTATTCGATCGAATAATTATTGCAGTGGGTTACAATACCAGTAAGAAAGGTTTTTTTTCGCTACAGGACCGCCTTAATTGGATCAATGATGTTTTTAGCGGTGAGGAGAAAATTGAAATCGATAGCTATGAGGGGCTTACCATTGATTTTTGTACTACAAAAGGAGCGAATTATATATTACGGGGAATACGAACTTCTTCCGATTTCGAATATGAACGGGCGATTGCACAAATGAACAGGGCCATGCGTCCTGAAGTTGAATCTGTTTTTTTACTAACACTGCCCGAATATACACATGTGGCTTCGGCAATTGTTCGTGATATTATTCTGAACGGAGGAGATGCATCATTATTTCTACCGGATAAAATAAAAATTCCCCGAAAGAGTTAAGGATTGTATGAAGAGCTTAGCAGTTTTTATCTTACTGGTTATTCTTCAATCTGCAAAAGCAGGGCAGCAGGTTACTATATATGGCAAAGATACCAGCTATATTGGAGATGAAATAATATTCAATAAATACTCCGATCAGATTTCAGGCTCCGAAACAGTTGTAGGCAAAGCGAAAGTAAATAGCAAAGGATCATTTTCATTGAGCTTCGAGATCGACGAAGTCACTTTTGTCTTCTCTTATGCAGGTATATATAAATTACATCTGTTTGCAGTTCCGGGCAACAATTATGAGATAATTCTGCCTCCACGACAGGAAAAAGAACCGGTTGAATTACTGAATCCTTATTTTGAACCTGTCGTAATCCACCTGGCGACTGTCGAACCTGTAAAGAACGAATTGAACACCCTGATAAGGATGTTTAATGATGCGTATTTACCTTACTATAATAAACATATTGTTGCACTTGGTAAGAAAGATGAGTTCTCGGAGTTGGATGAAGATATTATCACGATGGAAAATCCCTTTTCCTCTTCCAGGGATCCCTATTTTAATGATTACAGGAGATACAGGTATGGATTACTCAGATATTTTGCCTATCAGCAACGTTCGAAGAGTATATCAGATGAGTACTTTCGCAATCAGCCTGTTTTAGCAGAGAATCCTGCATTTATGGAGTTGTTTAACCAGGTATATAAAAACTATTTTCATCATTTGTCACGTACAGCAGGCGGTAGTAACCTTGGAAATATAATTCGCACGTGTAATATCGATTCCATAAGATTATTTCTCGCATCCGATAGTGTAATCGGAACAGGAAATTTATCAGATCTCATTATCCTGAAGTTTCTTTATGATGAATTTTATGATGATAATTACTCCCGAAGTTCGTTATTGGCTTTACTTGATGCCTATATTGCTGAAAATAAAGATCAGAAAATGACGGCTGTAGCGGTCTCAATTCGGGATAAAGTAACACGGTTGCTAACAGGTTTTTTACCTCCGGCATTCGCTTTATACAATGGCGACAGCATATTGATTAGTCTTGATGACTTTAAAGGTAGATATGTGTATCTGAATTTTTGCAGTTGCTTTAGCTATACCTGTATGAACGAATTCAAAATGTTGGAAGCTCTTTACGCTAAACACAAAGATTTGATTGAAGTCGTTACTGTAATAATCGATAACGATGAGGATATAATAAATAGTTTCCTGAAGCGTAGTAACTATCAATGGACGTTTTTACATTATGGAAATCAGTCGACCATAATAAGGGATTACGATGTCAGGGCATTCCCGCTTTACTATCTTATCGATCGTGAAGGTAAGCTGGCCATGTCACCGGCTCCCAGCCCCGGTGAAGAATTTGAAGCAAGACTTTTTAAACTGATGCGAAGTAAAGGGGAGTTATAGATCTCAGAACTGGAAATAGATAAAAGGCTGCAGGCCTGCCGAAACCGATTGGTAAATAATAAATACAACCAATACACTAATTCCAATTTGCTGATACAGGGGACGCTCAATAAACCAGTCGCGGTAGCGTACTTTAAGTGTATCGGGCAACCAGTGGATTACCATGGCAACTATCATTATTACAAAAACTTTCCAGTAACTGACGATCATGGCGGGTACCATAGTCCAGCCGAAATGTCCGGTGATCTGCTGAAGTAATTCATAGGTTCCCTGCATCGATTCACCCCGAAACCATATTCTTGTAAAAGTAATGAATGAGAAAGTGAAGAATATCTTCCAGGCATTGACAAGCCAGTGTCTGCTATTTTCATAAGGACTGATCTTTCGCCAGGATTTATAGATCAGGATGCCAATTCCGTTTAGCCCTCCCCACAATACAAACATCCAGCTTGAGCCATGCCAGAGACCGCCTAAAAGCATGGTCAGCATAATATTAATATTCGTACTTACGGTCAGTTTTATCGATGGAAAAAACCGTGTTAACAGCCATATTATTCCAATAACGAAAATGAAAATCGGAATCAGGATCAGGCTTTTTGCAATCAGTACAATAAAAAGCAGGATTACGGTAAGGCTGATATAAGTGAACAAAGATCCTCCACGGTTTCCTCCCATGGGTATATAAAGGTAATCTTTCAGCCACGAGGAGAGTGAGATATGCCAGCGTTTCCAGAAATCTCCTACATTTTTAGCCTTATAAGGCGAGTTGAAATTCTTTGGGAGGTAAAATCCCATGAGCAGGGCTACTCCAATGGCTATATCGGTATACCCCGAAAAATCGCAATACACTTGTACAGAATAACCATAAAGCGACATCAGGTTTTCAAATCCGGAATACGATGCAGGATTGCTAAATACCCGGTCGATAAGATTAACCGCAATAAAATCGCCAATGAACATTTTCTTTATCAGACCTTTCAGGATCAGGTAAAAACCTAAACCAAATTCCTGTGGCGAGAGCGTATATTTTTTATACAATTGGGGAATAAAATGGGAAGCGCGAACAATAGGACCTGCAACCAGCTGTGGAAAAAAGGAGACATAAAATCCAAAATCGGAGAGGCTCCTCACAGGTTCAACTTTCTTACGAAATACATCAATAGCGTAACTCATTGTCTGGAAAGTAAAAAAGGAGATGCCCACCGGTGGCAGAATTTTACCCAGATCGAAATGGGTACCAAACACCGCGTTCGACCATTTGGCAGCATGTGTAACTACCTCCATATGTGTTCCCAGGAGTTGATTAAGGGTTTTAGTAAAAAAGTAATCATATTTAAAGAATACCAATACTCCGAGATTCAAGGTTATGCTTAATGCCAGCCAGAGCTTTTTATGAAAAGTAGTTTTGCTATCGTGCATGGCAAAAGCCAGGTAAAAATTGCTTATGGTTGTAAACAGGAGAATAAAGAAGAACAATCCTCCGGTTTTGTAGTAAAAAAACAGGCTTACTAAAAATAGGTAAGCATTTCGCAGGGGATTATTTTTGTACAGATAAGTATAGCCTGCCAGCACAACAAGAAAAAAGATCCAGAAATTCAGTCGTGTGAAAATCAGAGGATTCGTTTCATTGAAAAGAAATATATTCCTGAGCAGATCCATAGATATTCTGGTTGTTAGTCCTGCAAACAATCAATTTTTATCGTGTGTTGAATGGCAAATATTTAGTTCAAAATCGTTTAACTGATCTTCCCATACTTTCAGGAAAGCTGAGAAGAAAAGTTCTCCTTGAAGCTGATATCCTTTCCGGGTGAAATGAATTCTGTCGTACCTCATAAGTTTTAGACCATACCATGTCTGCGCTGAATTTAATCCCCCCATTATAGTATAAAAATCCCATATGGCACAATTATATTCTGCCGCAAGTTCCTGAATAATATGTTTCATTTTTTCCGTATTCGTATTCACATAACGACTGTACAGGTAACTATCGTTTGGTACCGTCAGCAATATAGCGGCTCCGGGAGAGGCTTCTATTGTTCGGGAGAGTAACTGTCGGTATTCGTCCCGAAACTTGTCATCGTTGAATTTTCGGGTATAACCATCATTGGTACCAATCGATATTATTATCAGGTCCGGTTTGATGGATTTCAGATGTTTGCCGTACATTTTGCAATGAAGGTATGAACTCAGCATAGATCCGTTCACGCCAACTGAGTTATATACTACACCGGGTGCATTGCTGATGAGTTCGATGCCCAGGAGGGCAAAATTTTCGTCCTGATATGAAGAATCTTTTATTATTTTGAGGTGAAACACATTAGCCGGACTTTCATAGTTAAACTCCGAATATCCGTAAATTGAATTATAATGGCCAATAATAATTGTATCTGGTGTGATTGCCAAAAGATTATATACCGATGGTTCATGAAAGACCCTGACTCTGTCGAAAATATAATGAGTTGAATCGGTTTTATTTGGATCAATGGTAATACTGCTCAGGCGATCATTGGTAATTACAGCCATACCTGTAAGACCAAGTTTATAGCCATTGTTCTGCTGTGTACTTTTACAATACCACCAGTTACCCGTATAAGCTACGGAATAATTCGAAGGATTGTTGGTGTGAGCCATATTATAGGGGAAGATCAGCCCACGTCCGCCATTCATATCGGGTGTAAGATCTTGCAAATGTGTCCGGATAACATGGGAATATACATCGGCCTGGATGTGAGATCCTCCCAGATGCAAAATCTGTATTTTACCTTCACCGAAAGCAATCAGGCTGTCGAACCGGAAGAAGAGATGTTTAAATACGGAATCGTTTTCCGGAAGCTGAAGAATGTTACTATCGTAATTAATAAAGCTATAGCGAAGTGGCCCCATGAAATAATCAGCCTCCTGAGCATGAAGGGGAATCAGGATAATGAGATATATTGCTGAAAGCACTATATTAATCCTGAGAGTTCGCATGAGATACTTCTTCATTTTGTGCGGGCTTATCTGCTTCATTCCTCTTATATTGATTGTATTCGAACATCAGGGCATTGTAAAACATAGTAGCAATTATTTTTGCTCCTTTTGGATTAAAGTGTACAAAATCACTCGAAGCTAAAGGCGGATTGGCAAATACCCAGCTAGGCATCGAATTTTCACCTCCCATGGCCTGGTAAAGGTCCCAGTAAACAGCTCCTGCTTCAAAACTGGCATTTTTTAAAGCATCGCGTATTTTTTCGATATTGGGGTACGACACAAACCGGTTTCTTTTCTTAACCGACATATCGGCAACACCAATCACGATCACGGCCACATCCGGAAGCAATTGATGTATCCTATTTATCTGAGCGGCAAAAAGTTTCTCATAATAAGTATAGTCGGTAGTTACATGTGGAACCACATTACCACCGAATTGCAGGATTATCATTTTCACGTTGAGTTCCTTAAAATGCTGCTGCAACAGATCTTTATCCATCTTTGTGAATACCAGGCCTGAATTACCGCGCATAGGAATATTATCAACAGCGATACCTGCAAGATCATCGAGAGCTATGCCATAAATGTCCGGACTGGCAACACCCCTGAATATGATACGGATGTTGTTCGTGGGCTGATCAAATTCCCAACGGATTGTTTGCAGCGATCTGGAAGCAGGGTACATATCCGCATCGATAAGAATTTCGTTGTGGTAAATTTCAGCCACGAAAGGTTCCTTATTATGGCTGTAGAATACACGGCAAAGCCTGAAATTTTTAGTATTTGTATAGGAATAACCCGAAGGGGTAAAAGATACCCAGGCTTCATACGGATGTTCAGTATTAGTCAGTGTATCTGAACCATAGGGCGAAAAACGACAAAAGCTGGCCAATGCACCATATCGCCTATGCGTTAAGGTAGTATCCCTGTTTCCGTATAGCGTATAACGGAACCAGTTATTCGAATTTTCCTGTAGAACGGAGAAGGAAAAATCATATACCTGCTCAACGGGAACAAGTCCTGATCCCATTCCGCCGAATTTATTTTGTAGTTTATTACGCAGGAATGATGAAATTCTGTCACCCTCAATTTGCGAATCGCCATAATGCATTATTCGCATTGGTTTCGAAGCCGAAGCAGCTTTTTCAAATGCACTGAAAGCTTTGTAAAGTATTTTTTTATTGTTTTTTGGAAATTGGAGCCGGCAGATACTTCTGCGTAGGCTATCGGCATTGGCCCTGACGGTATCCCAACTTTCATCTTTAGCCTGAAGACTCATTTGCTCCAGCATGCTATCGGTTAATAAAGCGTTGTTGCCGATAATATTTGAAATATCGGCATATTTAGTTTGTCCGGGTTTTAAAATATCTTTTGGAGAGGCGAACTGCAAGCGCATATCACCCATCAGACGAATTCCATTTTTAGGAAAAATAGCGGAAATGATAAATAGTAAGGTCAGTACTGATAAGAGAAACAGAACCGTTATTTGCGGTTTAATTTTCATATCCGATGGAAGGCTGAATTGTTAGCTCTTCGGTTTTATCTTAAGTTTTTGGCCCGGTTTGATTTTATTTGCATCTGTGATGTTGTTCAATCGCATAATATCAGTATCGCTAACACCCGGAAAAAGTTTAGCAATATCCCAAAGTGTATCCCCCGATTTGACCGTATGCATAATATATTCACCACTGGGAGCTGGTTCGCTTGTATCTTTTGTTGATGCGGAAGGTGAAACCGGTTTTCCTATTCTCGCCTGTTTCTGGGCAAAAGTAAGTTTATCTATATCCCGGTACTTATTGACTTGGTTTTTGTGTTTATAAATGGTAAGTTTTTGTCCGGAACGAATAAGATTTCTCCTGATATTGTTCCAGTATTTTAAATCGGAGATTCGAATATTATACCACTCTGAAATATAACCCAGGTTATCCCCTGATTTCACTGTATATGTAAGTTTTACATAATCACTTCCCGGGGCTTCAGGTATATAGGAAGTATGGCTGTGAGAAGCAGGACTAACAGTATATTTGGAAGCATCGAAAAAAATGGAGTCTTTATAGGCAAAAATGGAATCTTCGTAATCGATAAAGCTTAAAACATATTCTTCCGGCAGGCAAAGTGAATAGGTTTTTTCACCGGCAGGGATAATATCGTTCCTGTACTGAGGATTCAAATCCTCAAGCAGCTTGATTGGAATACCAAGCACTTCGGCTACCTGGCCAAGATGAAGGTGATCTTTTATCAGTAAAGTATCAGTTTTGACCTGCATATCGACTTTTGCCGGTACCAGGTTATGCTCGGAATAGTAGTTCATAAGATAAGTTGCAGCAATAAATGCAGGCACATGTCCCCGCGTTTCGCGCGGGAGGTAGTAATAGATATCCCAGTAGTTGGTTTTACCACCGGAACGACGTATGGCGCGATTTACATTACCCGGGCCACAGTTATAGGCAGCTATTACCAGAATCCAGTCCTGGTAAATATTGTACAAATTACGCGAGTATTGCGCTGCAGCATGTGTCGATTTAATTGGATCGCGACGTTCATCGACCAGGCTATTAATTTCGAGCCCGTACATGCGGCCGGTACCATACATGAACTGCCATAATCCGACAGCTCGTGCCCGTGAGTAGGCCCGTGGATTCAAAGCCGATTCAATGATCGACATATATTTCATTTCGTTGGGAACATCGTAATAATCGAATATTTCATCAAATATTGGGAAATAGTATTCCGAAAGACCCAGCATTACTTCAACTGATTTACGTCTCTTCTTAGCATAACTATCGATATAATTTTTGACTATGCTATTATAGGAAAGATCGATAACAGTGGGTATAGCTGCAAGACGGGCAATATAAACAGAATCGGGAAAATCGGGGATGTCACCTATTGTGGTCTCAACCGGGAATGTATCGGAAAGAGCTTCCTGAACATAATACAAGTTGAGCATACTATCCAGGTTACTTTCGAAATTCGTATCGATTGAATCACTTATTTCAAGTGAAGCGTCCAACGAATCGGCGAGATGGATTTTCAAAGTATCGTTTATCTCAGGATTAGCCTGTAACAGAATTGTTATGCCTGCAACAACAATTGATAGGATAATAGCTTTTATCATTTCAGAAATATTAGA
>CAZQCO010000003.1:0-80151 GCA_964592225.1 uncultured Bacteroidales bacterium | reverse complement strand
AAAAAAAACCGCCAGTGAATTATTTCACCGGCGGTTTCGTGTATTATAATCGTGATCCTTCGTTTATACCACTCCCTGGGCAATCATAGAATCGGCCACTTTAATGAATCCTCCTATATTGGCTCCGTTTACATAATTGATGAAACCCGATTTTTCCGTACCATATTTCACACAGGTTTCATGAATACTTTGCATAATCTGGTGTAGGCGGTTATCCACTTCTTCGCGGGTCCAGGGCAGGCGCATCGAATTCTGTGTCATCTCAAGGCCCGAAGTGGCAACGCCTCCGGCATTGGCAGCCTTACCGGGACCAAAAAGGATTTTTGCATTCAGGAACACCTCAACCGCTTCAGGAGTTGAAGGCATATTGGCACCTTCCGATACCACAAAGCAACCATTTTTCACGAGTGTTTTAGCATCGTCCTCATTAATTTCATTCTGTGTGGCACTGGGGAATGCAAGGTCGCATTTTACACTCCACGGGCGCTGCCCTTCAATATATTTTACCTTGTATTTATCGGCATATTCTTTTATCCTCCCTCTCTTGATATTCTTCAGCTTCATAACAAATTGAAGTTTTCCCCGGTCGATACCCTCCGGATCGTATATATATCCTGTCGAATCGGACAAAGTTACTGCCTTAGCTCCCAACTGATTCAGTTTCTCAACGGTATATTGAGCTACATTACCTGAACCGGAAACGGCAGCTATTTTTCCTTTCATACCTTCCTTGCGGGTTTTTAACATCTCTTCGGCAAAATATACAGCGCCATAACCTGTTGCCTCAGGCCTGATAAGGCTTCCACCCCATTCCAGGCTTTTGCCGGTAAGTACTCCGGTAAATTCATTCCGAATGCGTTTATACTGACCAAACAGGAATCCTATCTCTCTTCCTCCAACTCCAATATCCCCTGCAGGAACATCGGTATCAGATCCCACATGACGGCACAATTCTGTCATGAAGCTTTGGCAAAAACGCATTACCTCATTGTCCGTTTTACCTTTTGGATCAAAATCGGATCCTCCCTTACCGCCGCCCATCGGAAGGGTGGTTAAACTATTCTTGAATACCTGCTCGAAGGCCAGGAATTTGAGTATCCCGAGATTAGCAGTAGGATGAAAACGCAAACCTCCTTTATAGGGTCCGATAGCACTATTCATCTGTATCCGGAAACCCCTGTTTATCTGTATTTCTCCCTTGTCGTCGATCCAGGGTACCCTGAACATGATCACACGCTCAGGTTCTGTCATTCGTTCCAAAACTTTTGCATGTTTATATTTAGGATTTTCTTCAATAAAAGGCATAAGTGATTCCACAACTTCCTGCACTGCCTGATGAAATTCAGATTCACCAGGATTCCGGGCAATTACTTTTGCCATGAATTCATTTACCTTTACGTTAAGAATATCTGCCATAGAATTAAATTTTAAGATGGTACAATCATTGTTTTAATCTGTAAAAGTTCTTTTTCTCCTCTGTTATCCAGTATCGAAAAAGACAAAAAAAGATATCTATCCCTTTTCGGGCCTGAAAATAACTAACTTTATTATAGGTGATAATTCTAAAGGTTCAGATTCCGTGAAATACCTATAACATTAAGTGAATTTCTGAAAGCCTTTATCGGGTTATATTTCAATGATATTATTCTTGATAGCAAACTTTACCAGATCGACCGCAGTTTTCAGGTTAAGTTTTTGCATAATATGGTTTTTATGCGATTCGACTGTCCTCACGCTAATAAACAATTTATCGGCAATTTCTTTATTGGTCTGACTCCTTCCCCATAATTTTATTATCTCAATTTCGCGGGTACTCAAACTCTGAATATTATTTATATTTTCATTTCCTTCATTCTGTAATCGTGTGATATATTTATTTATCAATAAGTGAGTTATCGACTTACTGTAGAAATCATGTCCGCCTCGCAGGGAATAAATGGCTTCGATAAGTTCATTCTTATCGGTATTGCGTGCGAGAAATCCTTTAGCCCCTGTTTTTATTGTTTTTAAAATAGTGTCTTCATCATTATGGGCGGACATTACCAGAATATTTATTTTTGGGAATCCGATATTCACCTGCATAATGGCATTCAGAAACTGGGTAGTAAGCGAGTGAATATTCACTAAGAGTATATGAACCGGGGCAGCATTCAGTTTTTCAAAAAGCATATCTTTAGTTTCGGCTGCAAATACAACTTCAACATCCATTACCTCCTCAAGAAGTGACCTTAATCCTTCCTGGGCCAGTTTGTGTTCATCATAGATGCCTACCTGTATCATAGTTTTCAGGAATTATCAATAATTGCAGCACTTCTTGTTTTACCATTCATTAAAACCGTTAACGGCTTTTCGAATTGAATGTGCTTAAAATATTTGGTCCGGCTGCTTAAATTTTCACGGTCCAGTAATTTCCATTTAATAAAATTATTATCCGCTGAATCGAGAACAGAGAAATATCCAATATTCATGGAAGTAATATTGTGAAAAAAATGCGATCCCAGCGATGAGTCGAGCGGATAATTGGCCAGACTGATTTCAACAATCACTTTGGCATTTGAGATCTGATTCCAGTTGACAGGTATTCCAAGAAAACGATCGCGTGTGCCCCAGCGTCCGGGTCCGATAAGTATATACTGCCTATTCTGTTTTTTAAGCTTATCGTTCAGATATTCCACTTCGGCAGCCATTTCGAGTGTTTTTAATTTATCGAAATGAGTTACATCGATACATATTACATCATATATATCGTTAAACTCACCATTACCAAGCGATGTTTCCGTGTACAGGATCATTCTGGATCTATCTAACTGGGAAAAATCAATATTATTGCTATACTGGTTACCTACAAGAGGTTTAACCTGTAGCAGGTAAAAAGAAGGCAGTTCGTTCAGAGTTGGATTCAGATCAACAGCAAATTCAATTTCGACCGGAGATCCCAAGGCATCTTTAATAGTAGTCAGCATCATATCAATAGTTTCGGCCAGTGGAATGTAATCGTATTTCAAAATATCAGCAAAATTCATTATCCGTGGACCTGCAGCGCTCAAGCCGGAATCGATACGATCATTCTCTGAATTGTATACCGAAGCCAGATGTTTAAGTGTTCCCTGTTTCTCGGCAATATCTATATCAAGAAGTGTTAATGAAGCCAGTTCTCCCTCTTTTACATAATCGATATTTTTTTTAGATAAATCGAGTGCATAGAACTGAACCTGTGAACTGTTTAGTATGTCTCTGGAGGAATACATCTCAACTTTTGGATATTTTGGCGAAAAGCGGTACGAATTTCTTCCCCCAACAACATATGCTCCCAAGCCTAATGCAATAACAGCAAATCCTTCTTCGGGGTCCATGTGAGCCACCGGGTAGAAATTATAGGATTGAGCCACCCCGCTAATATGGGGATAGTAATAACTATCAAACTGTTTTCCCACTAGTTCCTGCAGCACAACTGCCATCTTTTCTTCCTCTATTTTATGATGTATCGTATTGAAATAGGCCCGGGCTTCATCGGAATATACCGATGCAAAAACCAGTTTAATGGCTTTTGATAGTTTTTCGAGTGTGGTTTTCTTTTGCATACCCTTCTTATAGGGAATAATATAGGTATCAAATATTCCTGCAAAAGGCTGTGAAATAGAATCTTCAAGCAAGCTCGACGAACGCACTGCAACAGGACGATCCACCTGATCAAGAAATATTCTAAGCCTCTCGGTAAGTGTTGTGGAGAGTTCTCCGTTTACAAATAACGATCTCAGCTGCTGATAGTTTATTTTCTTATTAATGATAACATCATAAAATCTATTGATCTCAAGAAAGCTTTCGAATTCATCGGTCCCGATGATAACTGTTTTTGGAGTACGTATATTGATTTTCTTGTTAAAGGAAGTAAAATCGAGATTATTAATCAGTACGTTAATAAATGCAAGGCCTCTGCCTTTCCCTCCAAATGATCCGGAAGAATAGGCAATGATGTTCTTTTCGTCTAAAGTCGATGTTTCCTCATAATTCAGTACTTTCCCCCTTTTTTTCTCTTCCTTGTACTGCTTAAGGGTTTTAAGAAACTGATATTTCGAATTTTTAATATTATAAATATTGTTAACCCTCATCGGATTCAGTGTTCTGGCAAGTTGAATTTCTCCGCGGGCCATTAGCCAAAGCGAGAACTGATTCTCGCGTGCATGAAAGTAGAAAGTCTCATCGGAAATTTTTTGCAGCAATGTTTCAAATTCTCTTAGCGAATGAGCTCTGGCAATGGGATTCCCCTCTTTATCCCTGAAAATAAAATCACCGAATCCCAGGTATTGTGTCAGAAATTTTTTCAGATCGGTTAATAGGGTTTCAGAATTTTTATTGATAAAACTGACCTTCAGTTCATTTGCCAGTTTCTTATTTTTATCATCCGATGATTGTAAAATAATTGGAAGGTTAATAATGTGCGATTTTACGTAATTAATGAACTTAATGCCTGCTTTTTTATCGAGTTTCCCGTCCTTTTCGAACTCTACATCGGAAATCACACACAGCATAAAATCCTTATACCTATTGAAGATATATTGCGCATCTTCATAATTACGGGCAAGAAGTATTTTTGGTCGCGACCGCATTTTAGCAATCTTATCGAGTTCATTTTTTTCAACTTCCGGTAATAATTGTTGAACCTGATCGAAAACAATAGAATAAAGAATCTGCAGGTATTTTGAATAGTATGGGGCCGAATCTTCGACCAGTAAAATAATCCTTACCAACCCGATTATGGTATCGTTATCGACATTTGCCTTATCTTCCGTTGATTTTACAATGGCAAAAAATATTTGCGAATCACCATTCCAGGTAAATATTTTATCGATCGATGGCAATCGAGGAACAAGTTCTTCAAAATAGTTGATATTACTTCTCTGGTTCAATAACAGGTAAACCAGCAGATCGGGCTGCTGTTGTTTTATTCGTTCACTTAGCATTATTGGCGATTCCCTGTCAAGTCCTACCATTAGAATCACCAGATCAAAGCGGGTAGTATCAAGCAACTCAATTGCCTCATCAGGTGAAGTTACTCCTGTGATACGTGGCAATGAGAATAAACTGTATTGATAAATTACCCCCATAAAGCGTTCGAAAAAATTATCTTCGGCCTGTAACGTAAAGGCATCGTATAATGTGGCAACAAACAGGATCTCTTTCACTTTAAATTTCATCATATCAAGATATATATACTTATCGAGTACCTGTTTGTTAAAGAATAACTGCAGAGGTTGTTTATTCCGAACCAGCGATTCGCGATAATCGGTCGAAGGGCTCTTTTCACGTTCCCCGAAAATATTTTTACGAACCATTTCCCTCCCTTTGTAATTATTCAAATATCCGCTAATGAGCTTGCCTAAATTGATAAGCAAATTTCTCTCCTCTTTAAGGAAAGGGCCTTCATATTCTTTTGGGAATTCCTTGAGATAGAATACTTCGATAGTACCCTTTTTATTATCAATGGTAACGAAGTTTTCCCTTTGTGACCAAACTGTTTCGGGAAATTCGTGACTGACATAAGTTTTTCTTTCGTATATGATCCGGGTTCCGGTATATTTGGGATATTGCCACGACCGGGGTAAAATGGAACAGATTTCCTGCAGGGTTTCATCA
This sequence comes from uncultured Bacteroidales bacterium, assembly GCA_964592225.1. GTDB lineage: Bacteria > Bacteroidota > Bacteroidia > Bacteroidales > UBA10428 > UBA10428. Next base: position 74,517 of record CAZQCO010000003.1, on the reverse strand, counting down.
ATCGATTTTCCTTCAGCAATAATTTTTGAGGTTTGATTAATCGCTTTAAGTTCCTTTAATCGTTCTTTATTTTCACTTAATAATTTGCTTAACACATGCCGGCTGGCTGAACCCGCAATCAGGTTGGCCAGATTAATTAAAAGGTTCCGTTCTTCTTTTAAAAAAGGACCTTCATCTTCCTGTGGAAATTCTTTAAGATAATAAACTTCTATTGTTCCTTTTTTATGCCCCGGGGTTTCAAAAAACTGTTTTTGAACCCATCGGGTTTTTTTAAAATTAATACTGGAAAAAACCTGTTTCTCGAATATAATCCTCACTGCCGTATATTCAGGATATTGCCAGGCTTCGGGCAATATGGAACAAATCATTTTCAGTGATTCTTCGATCGACTTGCTTTGCTTTAGAATCAAAGATGTCTGGTTAATGCCGCGCAATTCTTTCAGCCTTTCCGTATTTTGGATCAATAATTTCTGCAGGGTATTTTTTGAAACAGTTCCTGAAATAAGTGCAGCCAGATTATCGATGAGATTGCGTTCTTCCTGAAGAAACGGCCCTTCGAAAGATAAAGGAAACTCTTTCAGGTAGTATATCTCGATAAGACCTTTTTTCCCATCGGGAGTCTCGAATTGCTGGCTTTGTACCCAGGGTGTTACCTTAAAATTTCTTCCTTTAAAAACCTTATCTTCATAGGTTATGCGAGTAACTGTAAATTCAGGATATTGCCAGGCCTCAGGTAGAAAGGAACATATTTCCTGTAACGACTCCTCCAACGTAGTTCCACGACTGAGTATATCGGCAGTCCGGTTGATTCCCCGCAATTCCTTGAGCCGTTCCGTATTTTCATAGAGAAGTTTTTTCAGCTCAGAACGCGATATGGCTCCACTTAACAAAGTAGCTACCGCAACCAGAAAATTAGTGTCCTTGAGAATGAAATCCTGCCCCGCTTTTTCAAGATAATTATGTGTGAAATATATTTCAACTGCCGACTCTTTAATTCCCGGTGTTTCAAAAACATGCTTTTCCTGCCATTGGGTTTCTTTAAAATTTTTTGAATAAAAAACCTTATCATCAATCACCATTTTTGCTGAGACCAAATCAGAATTTGCGTAAGCTCCGGGCAATAGGTTACATATTTCCTGAAGCGAAGCAGCCAATGAATCAGAATTATTCAGAAGAGCTAAAATTTTTTGAATAACTATCGCCTTGTTATCGTCTTCCTGTACTATATTTGATTTATGCATACAATTAGCTGTTTGTAACTGTTTACTAATGATACTTCGCGTGACCCTCTTCAAACCCGGTGAATTTCCTGGTCAGATTCAGACTGTATTCGCTTCGATATCCTCTGATAAAACCGAAATTAAAATTTTTAAAAGAATTTATACAGTGCAAAGGTAATAAAACACTGCTGTGCAGGAAGAAGAAAGTTTATTCGATTATAAGGTATCAGGCCGAAAAGGCCCGTGTGAAAGCGATTTTAGTTTTTACGGAAAATATAGGTTTTCTGCCGTGCCCCGGAGAACAGATTAACCAATTCTTCCAAAATACTTCATAAACTGGATTCTCTCGTACGCTGCAGGATTGGTGGTCTTTTTGTAGCTGGCCAATCCTTTGAATTGCTGTACAGAGAAATATCCTTTATCGAGCATCCATTTCTCAATACCTGTCAGCAATTGATTGATATAACCTTTCCCATTCAGATACAACGCAGAGACCACCTGAACCGCATCGGCCCCTGCCAGTATTTGTTTTACCACGGTGTTGGCATCGTGAATGCCGGTTGAAGCTGCAATACTACAATCAATTTTGTCAGACAACAGCGCAATCCATCGTAATGGTTTAACATATTCTGTCTCACAACTATGCATTCTGCCCGATACAATATTCAAATTATATATATCAATATCAGGGGTATAAAACCTGTTAAACATTACTATCCCTTTAATTCCCGTTTTTGATATTTCAAGGATAGTATGTGATAAATTGGTAAAACAATCGCTTAATTTAACAGAAACCGGGATGCTCACTGATTTTAAAACTTTGGTTACTATATTTTGGATCAATTTCTCATAATCCCTTTTTCCGGTATCCATTGGATTAAGAGAAATATTCAGCTCGATTGCATCGGCTCCCGCATCCTGGATTTTTGCTGCAAAAAAAGCCCATTCCAGATTGGTGATACAATTTATACTGGCAATAACAGGAATGAGTATTTTCTTTTTTACATCCTGTATCATCTTCAGGTATTCTCCCAGACGCTTTACTTTTGTATGAATATCAATATAATCCAGCGTTTCCGATAACTCCGAATAGATAAAATTGCTTTTCTTGGCTATTTTTAAATCGTGATCCGCCTTAAGAAGAATCTCTTCTTCAAAAATCGATTTAAGAACAATGGCAGCGGCTCCGTTTTGTTCCAATTGCACAATATCCTCAACCGATGCTGTTAAACTGCAACTCCCCACAATGATCGGATTTTTCAGTTCGAAATCCAGGTATTTTGTTGTTAAATCAGCCATGATTTTCATTATTATGCAAATAAATTCTCAAAGAAATTATTGTTAACACTCATTTTTATATTTACAGCTTACATTTCCTTTCATGGGATTGGTTTGGGATATTGTTAAAAGCACATCTCGTTTTTTTCGCGGTTTTAATACTTATAAAATATCCTTCCCCCATATTTTTTATGTTGATATACGTTTATATGTAAAGCCTCACAACCATTTCTGAAAAAAATTCTTTTATAACAATCGTAGTCATATCCAGTTGAAATTTACACTGGCGTTAAAATAACCCTAATTCCTCAATCATTAAAAAATGAGTAGTAAATTAAGCGATTTATGTAAGGGAAAGACGGAAAGAATTCACAGGGATTTCACTTATACTTACTCTTCTTTATCTTATAAAGAAGTTTTGTCTCCTTTACTTTTCAATTGTGAGTTTCTAACGTGCTGAAGGAAGATATTCATGTACAAATAAAAAATGCCGGGATATAATCCGGCATTCTATTTATGTTTTGTATTTGCTATTTAATCTTCATCAAGTAATCATGCACATTATCGGCTGCCTTCCGGCCCGAAGCAATGGCCCTTACTACCAGGCTGGCTCCTGAAACCGCATCGCCGGCAGCAAATACCTTTGCGCCGGAGGTTCTATCGGATGTATCGGTTGCTATGTTTCCACGTTTGTCGAATGTAACTCCCAGCTCGCTTGCTAAACCTTCGTGATAACAATGTACAAATCCCATGGAAAGCAGCACAAGATCGGCTTTAATCTGTCGTTTTGTTTCTGGCTTTTCTATCATCGTAAACTGGCCTCCTGCCTTGCCGTCAGGCAGGTTTTCCTTCTTCCACTCCACTTCCACCACTTCAGTTGCTTTAACATTGCCATCTTTATCTCCAATAAGCTTTGTTGTATTAAGCCCCCACGAACGTTCACAACCTTCCTGATGCGATGACGATGTGCGAAGGGTATTGGCCCAGTATGGCCAGGGATTATTAAGTGATCGCTTATCGGGAGGTTTGGGCAATATTTCAATCTGTTGTAAACTGGCAGCGCCTTGCCTTACCGAAGTCCCTACACAATCGGAACCCGTATCGCCGCCGCCAATAATCAGTACATTTTTGCCGGTAGCTGAAATTCGGTCTCCATTCACAATTTTTGTACCGGCAATTACCCTGTTCTGCTGGGTAAGAAATTCCATGGCAAAATGCACCCCTTTCAGTTTTCTTCCTTCAACATTCAGATCTCTTGGTTTCATTGCACCTATTGCCAACACCAGCGCATCAAAATTCTTAAGAAGTTCTTCCCCTTTCACATCGGCCCCCACGTGGCAATTGGTTTTAAACTGAAGACCTTCGGCCAGCAGAATATTCAGCCGCCGGTCGATAACGTTTTTTCCAAGCTTGAAATCAGGAATCCCATACCGAAGTAAACCTCCTATTGCTTCATCTTTTTCATAAACAGTAACCGTATGTCCCCACTTATTTAAAAGATCGGCACAGGCAAGACCTGCCGGACCCGAGCCAACTACTGCAACTTTTTTACCTGTACGTAGCTTCGGAGGTCTTGGTATTATCAGACCCCTGTCAAACGCCTGATCGGCCGTGGCACATTCATTTTCACGTATGGTAACAGGTTCTTCATTAATATTCAGGGTGCATGCATGTTCACAGGGTGCCGGACAAACTCTACCCGTAAATTCGGGGAAATTATTGGTTACCTGAAGATTATCTATTGCTTCCTGCCAGTCACCCCTGAAAATGGCATCCTGCCATTCGGGCATGTTATTTATAACAGGGCATCCCCATTGACAGAAAGGTATACCGCAATCCATGCAACGCGAGGCCTGATCTTTTCTGTCCTTTTCGTTTAAAACCTGCTCAACTTCACTATAATCTTTAACCCTTTCGTCTTTTGGACGATATCCTGCCGGCTTTCGCTCTATGGTCATAAACCCTTTTGGATTTCCCATAATTATCTGCTTAAATAGTGATTTTGATATTTTTAATATTGAAAATGCGGTTCGTCCTCCGTTTTTTCAATTTCACTCTTTATTTGTTCAAGTTTAATTTCCTGAAGGATTTTTTTGTATTCAAAAGGAATCACCTTAACAAATCGAGGAAGGTAAACTTCCCAGTTCACCAGGATTTCTCTTGCCAGTTCCGAACCAGTATAATTCAGGTGGTTGTTAATCATCTCCTGGAGTTCCATTTCATCATCCCTGTCGGAAATAGGTCCAAGTTCCACCATGCCTTTATTACAGAAATAATCGAAATTTCCATTCTGATTCAGGACATAAGCAATTCCACCACTCATACCTGCCGCAAAATTACGTCCTGTTTGTCCAAGAACAACAGTGCAGCCACCTGTCATGTATTCACAACAATGGTCGCCTACACCTTCCACAACAGCTCTGGCCCCCGAATTTCGAACACAGAACCTACCACCGGCAACACCCCGAATATATGCTTCACCGTCTGTAGCCCCATAAAGGACAGTATTACCGATGATAATGTTTTCTTCAGGTTTGAAGATAGATCCTTTAGGAGGAACAACAATAATACGTCCCCCCGACAATCCTTTTCCCAGATAATCATTCGCATCGCCTTCCAGGTAGAAATTAAGCCCTTTAACAAGAAAGGCTCCAAAACTCTGTCCCGCAGAACCGGTGAACATACAATTTATTGTTTTATCGGGTAGCCCCTCTTCGCCGTATACAAGACATATTTCACCCGATAGCATAGCTCCCACCGTTCGATCCGTATTTTGTATTTTGCGCGAAATCCAGACTTTATTTTTGTTTTTTATGGAACTAGCAGCCTGTTTTATTAAACCGCGATCCATAATATCCTCTATTTTATGATTTTGGAAACATACGCAATGGTTTTCGTAAATATCGGCTTCTTTGGGACGGAAGAGTATTTTTGATAAATCAACTTTCGAAGCTTTCCAGTGTTGAATATCAGAGCGTTGTTCCAGCAGATCGGTACGTCCTACAATATCATCGAATTTGCGAAATCCCATTTCGGCCAGATATTCACGGATTTCCTGTGCTAAAAAATTAAAGTAAGTTATTACAAACTCCGATTTACCAAGAAAACGCTTGCGCAATTCTTGATCTTGTGTGGCAACACCTACAGGACAGGTATTCAGATGGCATTTTCTCATCATAATACACCCTAACACAACCAGGGCTACAGTTGCAAATCCAAATTCTTCAGCACCCAATAGTGCCGCATAAATCACATCGTGTCCTGTTTTCAGCTGCCCGTCGGTTTGCAGACGAACCCTGTCACGAAGATTGTTCATAACCAGGGTTTGCTGAACTTCAGAGATCCCCAGTTCCATAGGTAATCCGGCATGTTTAATTGAACTGGCAGGACTTGCTCCTGTACCTCCTTCAGCACCAGAAATAGTAATACTGTCGGCATAAGCTTTGGCAACGCCTGCAGCAACTGTACCAACTCCTTTCTCAGAAACCAGTTTAACGTTAATTCTAGCTTTTGGGTTTGTGCATTTCAGGTCGAAAATCAATTGTGCAAGATCTTCGATAGAATAAATATCATGGTGAGGTGGGGGAGATATCAGCGTAATACCCGGTGTACTGTGCCGTAGACGGGCGATAACTTTATCCACTTTGTAGCCCGGTAATTGTCCACCTTCGCCTGGTTTTGCTCCCTGGGCAATTTTTATCTGAATTTCGTCGGCATTTACCAGGTAATTGGTAGTAACCCCAAACCGTCCGGAAGCTACCTGTTTAATGGCACTCCGAGCCCATGTGCCATTTTCTCTCGGCTTAAATCGTTCCGTGTCTTCACCTCCCTCGCCCGTATTGCTTTTGCCTCCAATCCTGTTCATAGCAATGGCTAATGCCTCATGTGCTTCTTTACTTATTGATCCATATGACATAGCTCCGGTGACAAAACGTTTCATGATCGTATCAACCGCTTCAACTTCGTCGATAGGTATAGGATCACACTTTTTAATATTTACACAACCACGCAAAAAATGGGGTTTCCGATTTTCATGATCTACCAGCGTGGTAAATTCTTTAAATTTGTTGTAATCTTTCGCCCGGGTGGCCCATTGAAGTAATCCGATCGATTCCGGATTCCATCCATGTCTTTCACCATCGTAGCGAAAATGGTAGATGCCTTCCGTTTTAAGTACGTGAAGTAATTTCGGGTCGTTCCCGAAAGCAATGGAATGATTAATCAGCACTTCTTTTGCTGTTTCCTCAAAACCGATACCACCAATTCTAGAGTCTGTTCCTGTAAAATACTTCTCAATAATTTCATTGCCTATCCCCAGGGCTTCATAAATCTGAGAACCATGATAACTCCTTAAAGTAGATATCCCCATCTTGGAAAGAATTTTTAATAAGCCCTTGTCAATTGCTTTAATATAGTTTTCGCGTGCTATAACGTAATCTATTTCAATTTCACCTTTAAGGCATTTATCTTCAATAACAGCAAATGCTGCATAGGGATTTACAACACTGGCGCCATATCCGATAAGCAACGCAAAATGGTTTATTTCGCGGGCTTCGGCAGTCTCTACTACTACGCCAACCTGCATACGCTTTTTTGAACGTATTAAATGATGATGAACAGCTGATGTAGCCAGTAAGGAAGGGATAGGAGCCATATCTTCATTAATGCCCCGGTCGGTCAGAATAATGAAGTTTTTACCGGCATCCACAGCTTGCTCAGCTTTTTGGCAAATATCTTCCAGGGCCATTTCAAGACCTTTACCTAATCCTTTGCCTTTCGCAGGAAAAAGAATAGGGATATCAATATAGGAAAAATTTTCCTCCCTGAGATTTCGGAGTTTGTTCAGATCGGTATTAGAAACTATGGGTGAAAGAAACTTAATAAGTTTGCAATGACTTGAAGATTCGACGAGTATATTTTTTGAAACCGATCCTATATAATTGGTTAACGCCATTACAAGACCTTCCCGAATTGGGTCTATTGGAGGATTGGTTACCTGGGCAAAAAGCTGCTTAAAATAATTGAAGAAGCGTTGTGGCTTATCGGAGAAAAGTGCTAAAGGTGTGTCGTTGCCCATAGAATGAATCGGTTCCTGACCCTGCAATCCCATTGGTTTTAAAAGAAAATCTATATCTTCTTTTGTATACCCGAATTCTCTCAGGTATGCTTCAAAATTATCTCCAAGGCTGGTGGGAACCCGCTTTCTTACTTTGATTTCTCCAAGTTCAACTCTGCTCTCAGCCAACCATTGGGCATAAGGATTTCTGTCGGTCAGCTGGTGCTTCACTTCTTCATCAGGTACAATAACACCCATTTTTGTATCGACTAACAGGATTTTACCCGGACGAAGGCGCCCTTTTTCTTTAATTTGTTCCGCTTCGAAAATCTGTACACCCACCTCCGAACCCATAACTATTAAATCGTCTTTGGTTATAATATAACGCGAGGGGCGCAAACCATTCCGATCGAGCGTGCCGCCAATATACCGTCCATCGCTGAAGACCAACGATGCAGGTCCGTCCCAGGGCTCCATCAGAGTTGACTGGTATTCATAAAAAGCTTTCAGGCTAGGGGGTATTGGATTTTTATCGTTCCACGACTCAGGTATTAACATGCTTAGTGCATGTGGTAATGATTTACCTGTTAATACCAGGAATTCCAGTACATTATCAAAAGAAGCCGAGTCAGATTTATTCGGTTCAATAATAGGAAACAATTTTTCAAGATCATCGCCAAACAAATCCGATTTCATTATCGATTCACGGGCAGTCATCCACATACGATTCCCTTTTATGGTATTGATTTCTCCATTATGTGCAAGAAATCGAAATGGCTGAGCTAAATCCCAGGTTGGAAAAGTGTTTGTTGAAAAACGTGAATGTACCAGTGCAATAGCACTAATTATATTGGGATCTCGCAGATCAACAAAATATCTTTCAACCTGATCGGGAGTTAACATTCCCTTGTATATAAAAATTTTTGATGAGAGACTGGGAATATAAAATACCTTTTTTTCTTTTATATTAGATTCACGTACAGCTCTTTCAGTTAGTTTACGGGCTATAAATAGTTTCCGTTCAAGCATTTCCTGTTCAGGATAGTCACCTGTAACGAATATTTGCTTAATAAAAGGTTCGGTGGCATGAGATATTTCTCCCAGTACTGTATTATCAACTTTTACATCAGTGAATTCAATAACATCCAAACCTTCACTTGTTATGGTATTTAAAAGAATTTCCTCACACTGTTTTCTATTTTTTATGTCCTTTGGAAGAAAAACCAGACCTGTTCCATATCTACCCTCTGCAGGCACCCTGATACCCTTCTGAATAAAAAAGTCGTGTGGTAGTTGAATCAGTATTCCTGCGCCATCGCCCGATAAATTATCAGCACTCTCAGCTCCTCTGTGAGTCATATTCACTAAAACCTCAAGCCCCTTTTTAATGATATCGTGTGATTTTTTTCCTTTAATTTGGGTTACAAATCCAATTCCGCAGCTATCATGCTCATTATTAGGGTCATACAACCCCTGTGCTTCTGGAAATCCTTTAATCATAATACTTTATTTTCTTATTCAACCCATCGTTTATAAAAAAGCCATTCTGACATGCGAGAATGGCTTAAATAATAAGTTATTTAAAAACCATTTTTACGCAGAATCTGTCTTTTTATTAAAAAATTTATCGTTCTTTTTAGTCTTCATAATGGGTGTCTTAGAGCTAGCAAATATAGTATATTTCTTTAATTCAGAAAAGAATTAAAAGTATTTTTTATAAATATGAACAAGTTTTGTATAAATATACAATTGCTTATCGAGTTCTTTCTTCAAGCTTCTGGTATTCTACCTGTCCGTATACATTTTTATAGGCAGGCCGAATAATACGTTTTGAGCTGGATGTAATTTCCTCGATACGATGTGCACACCACCCTGCCATACGTGAAACAGCAAAAATCGGAGTATATAGTTCCATGGGAAGATCGATGCAACGATATACAAATCCTGAATAAAAATCTACATTCGGACTTACAGTCTTAACATTATTGCCTCCTTTGAATTTGGCTAATACTTCAGGCGCAAGCTGTTCTATATTATCGTAAAGTGAAAATTCATCTGTTTTACCCTTTTCCTCAGCAAGTTCCATAGCCTTTTGTTTTAAGAGTATGGCTCTTGGGTCCGATAAGGTATATATGGCATGTCCAATTCCATATATTTTCCCTGAACCATCTCCGGCATGTCCATGCAGAATTTTTATTAAGTATTCTGATAATTCTTTTTTATCTGTCCAATCCTTCACATTTTTCTTTATATCTCTCATCATTTCTACCACCTGAAGATTGGCTCCACCGTGTAAGAAACCTTTTAAGGAACCAAGGGCTGCTGCAATTGTTGAATAGGTATCGGTTCCGGCTGAGCTGACAACACGTGTTGTAAAAGTTGAATTGTTACCTCCGCCATGCTCGGCATGAAGCACCAGGTTAAGATCTAGAATATCTGCTTCCAAACGCGTGTATCTGTCGCCTTTAATCATATACAAGAAATTTTCAGCCGTACTGAGACCTGGCTCCGGATGACGAATAATAAGCGATTTTCGCTGATAGGAATGCCGGAATCCAAAATATGAATAGGCTGTGATGACCGGGAATTTAGCGATAAGATCGAGCGACTGGCGCAGAACATTCATATGTGAATGGTCCTCGGCATAATCGTCCATTGTATACAAAACCAATGCTGACCTTGCCAACATATTCATGATATTTCTTCCTCGTAAAGAGAGTATCATGTTTTTCGTAAAATATTGTGGTAAATCACGTAATCCTGCTAAATATGAGGTGAAGCGCATTAATTCATCCTTAGTAGGAAGTTTACCTGATAGCAGCAAAAATACGGTTTCGTCATATCCATGCCGTCCGTCTTCCTGGAATCCCTTTACCAGTTCAGTCACCTCAAGACCGCGATAATATAAACGTCCATGCGCCGGGATCACTTTATCTCCTTCCTTTTCATAGCCAACAACATCACCAATATTAGTGAGCCCGACAAGTACTCCTGATCCATTCTGATTTCGAAGTCCCCGTTTGACATCGAATCGTGTAAATAATTCTTTATCGATTTGCGATACATCGATTGAAAGCTGATCCAAATGATTAAGAAAATCCATAGCCATTTAAATTTTCAAGTTTGTACTAAATTTTAGGACAGTGTTGCCAAACAATGAATTGATAATATATCTGGTCTGATTTATAGCTCATATTTTGTTTTTTAATTTTTCTAAATTGCTCTTAATTTCTAATTTGTCCGCTACCAAAAATAATGTACTTGGCTGAGGTTAATTCTTTTAATCCCATTGGACCGCGAACATGAAGTTTTTGATTGCTGATCCCCATTTCAGCTCCAAGTCCGAACTCATTACCATCAGTGAAACGTGTAGACGCATTAATAAAGCAGGCCGCTGAATCCACTTCATTAAGAAATTGCATACAATGGGTATAATTTTCACTTATAATAGCATCGCTGTGATGCGAACCATAATTATTAATATGATCGATGGCCTCATCGACAGAGTTTACTGTTTTTATCGATAATATCAGATCGAGGTATTCTGTTTTCCAGTCTTCTTCGGTTGCGTCTTTTATAGCGGATAAATATTTTTTTGTTTTTCGACATCCTCTAAGTTCCACTCCGGCTTTGTCGTATTCAGTTTTAATTCTTGGTAAAAACTCAGCAGCTATTTTTTGATGCACCAATAAAGTTTCCATTGAGTTGCAAACTCCTGGTCGTTGAACTTTTGCGTTATAAGCCACCGATATTGCCATATCCATATCGGCATATTCATCAACATAGGTATGACAGATTCCCAGATCGTGACGAATTACTGGTATTAAGGAGTGTTCCTCTACAAAACGAATCAGATTTAAACTCCCGCGTGGGATAATAATATCGATATAATCGCGCATGCGAAGAAGCTCCTTTACTGACTCACGATCGGTATCTTCGATCACTTCTACTGAGGATTCAGGAAGTCCTGCCTTTTTTAATCCGGCTTTAATGATTTTTGTGAGTGCAATATTGGAATGAATCGCATCCGATCCACCCCGTAATATTACTCCGTTTGCCGATTTTATTGTAAGCGCAGCTACTTCGATACATACATTTGGCCGTGATTCAAAAATAATCCCAATAACCCCAAGGGGCATTCGCATTTGTCCAACCCGCAATCCATTGGGTAAAGTATTCATTCCAATAATTTCTCCGACAGGATCTTTCAGACTTATTACATCGTGCAAAATTCTGATCATCCCATCGATCCGCTTATCGGTAAGTTCAAGACGGTCAAGAAAAGCTGTTGAGAGCCCTTTTTTCTTACCCTGACTTAAATCAATTGCGTTTGCTTTTTTTATATCGTTGCGATGAACTTCAATTTCTTCAGCAATTAATGCAAGCGCAGCATTCTTTTTATCGGTGGTATATTTCACCAATTTTCTTGCAGCAGTTTTTACATTATTCCCTTTCTGAAGTAAAACCTGATTCATGATAGTGTTAATCTTTTAAAATAACAGATTTATTAGCAACGAAATGAGTTCCTACTTCTTTCCCTTCAAGAATATCAAATATAATCGAAGGATCGTTCCCATTAGTTATAATGGTATCGATATTGGCATCGATGCAAATTTTAGCCGCAGATATCTTGGTAACCATTCCGCCGGTTCCAAATGATGTGCCTGTCCCCGAAGCCAGTTTTTCCAGTTCGGGAGTGATCTTATCTACCGAGCGGATAATTTCTGCTTTATCTTCTTTTTTCGGATCAGCAGAATATAATCCGTCGATATCGCTAAGTAAAATAAGGAGATCGGCCTCTATGAGTTGAGCAACATTGGCTGAAAGTGTATCGTTATCGCCAAATTCTATTTCGTAGGTAGAAATGGTATCGTTCTCATTGATTATTGGAATGATCCCCATCTCCATTAACTTTAGTAGCGTACTTTTCGCATTCTGATGTCTGTCGGGTATAGTAACTATATCTTTTGTAAGTAAAACCTGTGCCACAGTCTGATTATATCCTTCGAAAAATTTTTGATAAATCTTTATCAATTCTGCCTGACCGACGGCTGCCAACGCCTGTTTTTTTGAAAGTTCAACAGGTTTGTTTAGCATTCCCAGACGGCCGGCTCCAACACCAATCGCCCCTGAACTTACCAAAACAATTTCCAGATTTCGATTACGAAGAGCACTTAAGACATATGATAAATTAGCAATTCGCTGAAAGTTTAATCGCCCATTTGCATAGGATAGTGAAGATGTTCCGACTTTAACTACTATTCGCTTTTTATATTTAAAACTTTCCCTCATGTTTATCATTAGCTTTAATTCAAGACAATATCTTTAATCGATTCAGGAAAAAATAATTCTGCAGAATCGTCACAAACTATTTCATTACAGGTCTTCTCCAGTTCTTTAAAAAGTTGGGTTTCGTCAGAAACAAGTTTTGCATTCAGTTTATTACGCGGTTGAATAATGAATTTGCTATTGGTATCCATTTTAATGAGGATAATATCTGCTTTAGTGATTTTTGCTACTTGCAATGCAAGTACATAATTATCATCAAGTTCAATATCCGTAAGAGATACAGCATCATTTTCATTCACTATCGGAATGATATTCATTTCAAGTAGTGTATCAAATGTATTTTGTGTATTCTTAACCCTCGTGGCATTATCCATAATGTCACCAATGAGTAACACCTGAGCCACTATTTGGTTATACTGATCGAAATAATGTTGGTAAAACCTGATGAGTTCTGCCTGTCCAATGGCAGCAATAGCCTGCATCTCCTCATAGCTTGTTGGTTGATTTTTTATTTTCATTTTATCTATTCCTAGAGCAATAGCTCCCGAACTTACCACAATTACCTGTTTGCCACTGTTATTTAAATTGGACAGAACCATGGCCAAACGATCCATTTTCTGATGGTTAAATTTCCCATCGGAATTTGAAAGTGTCGATATTTCGATACGCACTACAATCCTGCTTTTACACATAAACTATCATTTTAACAGTTCCCTTTCGGCCTGCTCCACTTTTTCGCGGTTAAATTCAGCCAAAATTCCGACAAATTTCTTTTTAATATTTTTGTTGCTTAAGTTTCCGATACTCCCTTCGTGTGTATGCTGGATCGTCCTGTCAGGTTTATATTCACCTTTTCTGATCTTATCTCCTACAAGCTTATAGGATTCTCTGAAAGGCACACCTTTTAAAACTTCACGATTTACCTCTTCCACACTAAAAATGTATTTGTATTTTTCTTCTTCGAGCAAGTCATTTCTGACTTCAATTCTTCCGATAACATAATTTGTTATTTCAAGGCAATCAAGCAAAGTACCGAATGATTCCAGATAGGATTCCTTAATAATCTGAAAATCTCTGAAATAGCCCGAAGGCAAGTTATTTCCTATCAAATGTATTTCAGCAGCCAGGGCCATGATTTTATTACTTTTTGCACGTACTAATTCAAATACATCCGGATTTTTTTTATGTGGCATTATACTCGAACCTGTAGTTAATTCTTCAGGAAGACTGATAAACCCAAAATTCTGACTCATGAAGAGACAGCAGTCATAGGCCATTTTTGAGAGTGTACTGGCTACAGAGCTTAGCGCATAGGCAACTGTTCTTTCAACTTTGCCACGACCCATCTGAGCATAAATAACATTATAATTCAGGGAATCGAAACCTAAAAGATCTGTTGTCATCTGCCTGTCAATCGGAAATGAAGAACCATAGCCAGCTGCCGAACCTAATGGATTCTGATTGGTGATCCGTAAAGCGGTTTGCAACAGTAATAAATCATCCGTAAAACTTTCCGCGTAAGCCCCAAACCATAGACCAAATGACGATGGCATGGCAACCTGAAGATGGGTATAGCCAGGCATTAAAATGGTTTTATGTTTCTCGCTTAATGCTATAAGTGTATTAAACAGAGTTGTAACGGCATCCACAATCTGAAACAGATTATGGCGAGTAAATAATTTAAGGTCGACCAGTATCTGGTCATTGCGAGAGCGGGCACTATGTATCTTTTTACCTGCATTACCTAACTTCTGGGTAAGCAAAAACTCTATCTGTGAATGAATATCTTCAATGCCTTCATCGATTGTAAAACTTCCTGCTTCAATCTTTCTATAGATTGCCTTTAACTCTGTTTTCAATAATTTATATTCCGACGAATCAAGTAATCCTACTTTGCAAAGCATAGCAATATGGGCAAGCGAGCCTAAAACATCGTATCCGGCCAATAAAAGATCCAGTTCACGATCGCGACCAATCGTAAATTTCTCAATTCGTTTATTGATTTCTGTCTCCTTTTGCCAGAGTTTCATAAATCAGATTATTTAATAATTTTTTCTCCCTGTTTCTTAAGTATCGCATTATGTGCCATAAGCCGGATTGCATTGATTTTAATAAATCCGGCACTGTCTTTTTGATCGAAACCTCCCTCGATATCCATACTTGATAGATCCTGGTTATAAAGTGAGCTCGGTGATTCACGCCCATTAATTATTACGTTGCCCTTATAAAGAGTAAGGTATACAATGCCATCTATTAACTCCTGGCTTTTATCGATGGAAGCCATTAAAAAATCCATCTCAGGACTGAACCAGAAGCCATTGTATACTATTTCACTGAAAACTGGCGAAAGCATATTTCGCAGCCGCATCACTTCGCGGTCCATTGCTATCCCTTCTATATCCATGTGAGCCTTAATAAGAATTTCACCTGCAGGAGTTTCGTACACTCCTCTTGATTTAATCCCTACAAAGCGATTTTCCACCATATCGAGTAGGCCAATTCCGTTTTCTCCCCCGAGCTTATTAAGGTATAAAAACAATTCCAGCGGATCTTTTTTTGTAATTCCGTTAGTAGTATCTATTACTTTAACAGGGATCCCGTCCTTGAAATGAATCTCAAGACTTGTTTCTTTATCAGGAGCATCCTGGGGAGTCACCATTTTAACCAGCATTTCCTTTTCAGCTTTATATTTCGGATCTTCAAGTATTCCTGCTTCATGACTTATATGCATGAGATTGTCGTCCTCACTATACGGTTTCTTCAGGGAAGCCTTTACAGGAATATTATATTTTTCAGCATAATTGAGCATATCGGTCCTCCCCTTGAATTTATCAAGAAATTCCTGCATTTTCCATGGAGCCAGAACTTTTATTTTAGGTTCAAGTGCATAAAAAGTAAGTTCAAATCTCACCTGGTCGTTTCCTTTTCCGGTAGCACCATGCGATACATACTCAGCTCCTTCTTTAGCGGCAATCTCAATATGTCTTTTTGCAATTAGGGGCCGTGCGAGAGCAGTTCCCAAAAGATAGCGACCCTCGTACATAGCATTTGCTTTTATAGCCGGGAAAATATAATCGGTTACAAATTCCTTTTGCAGATCTTCAATAAATACCTTCGATGCTCCTATCTTAAGAGCCTTCACCTTTACTTCCTCAAAATCATCATCCTGCCCCACATCAGCCACATAGGCTATAACCTCATAGTTTTTATCGATCAGCCATTTTAAAATCACCGAAGTATCAAGTCCTCCACTGTATGCTAAAACTACTTTATTGCTTTTCATATATTGTTTTTTAAATCATTCACAGAAAACAGGTTGACCGAAGTGCAGTATAGCTTAGTTTATCTATGAAAAGAGTTATGTAACTACTCAACGGTCAACCCTAATATGCTATCCCAGTTTTTCTTTTAACTCAGGGATTATAAGTATAAGAGTATTTAAAACATCCCTCTCAGATACATTATCGTGAGGGATAATCAGGATTGTATCATCACCCGCAATAGTCCCGACAATTTCGAAAGGATTTGATTTATCAATCATCGACGCTATACTTGGGGCATATCCTGGCATAGTTTTGATAACTCCCAGGTTATTTGCGAATTTTATGGATATAAATCCCTGAGCAGCATATGATTCTGCCACATCACTCATAACCACATGCTGCTCCGGGAGCTCATATATATATCCCTTCTCCGGATCTGCTATCTTATTTACTTTTAAAAATTTTAAATCTCTTGAAAGCGTGGCCTGTGTGTAAGTCAATCCACGTTCCTCTAAGAGACCAAGTAATTCTTCCTGACTGGAGATCTTCAGGGAAGAAATCAATTCTTTAATGGTTAATAAACGTTCGGTCCTGTTTCCCATCTGAATAATTATTCATTGATCGTGCAAAAATATGCAATTTCCTTTAATTAACAAACCGTATATTCAAATTATTTGTACTTTTGCGCCGGTTAAATTAATACGATTCAATACTACGAGGAATAAATGGATAAATCAATTAATAAGATAGTTATTTTGGGCTCTGGCGCACTCAAAATCGGTGAAGCAGGCGAATTTGATTATTCTGGTTCTCAGGCACTTAAAGCACTTAAAGAAGAAGGAGTAAAAACTATCCTTATTAATCCAAATATTGCAACGGTTCAAACTACTGAAGGTATCGCCGATAAGATTTATTTCCTTCCGGTGACTCCTTATTTCGTCGAAAAAATATTGGAGAAAGAAAAGCCCCAGGGTATTTTGCTTTCATTTGGCGGACAAACAGCACTAAATTGCGGGATAGAACTCCATAAATCGGGAGCACTGGCTCGAAACAATGTAAAGGTTTTAGGAACACCAGTACAGGCAATAATGGATACGGAAGATCGTGAGTTGTTCGTGAAAAAACTCGATCAGATCCAGATTAAAACAATAAAAAGTGTTGCAGTAGCTACTGTGGACGATGCTCTCAAGGCCGCTAAAAATCTTGGTTATCCGGTTATCATCAGGGCGGCCTATACACTTGGTGGCCAGGGATCGGGATTCTGTAATACGCCAGAAGAAATGAAACATCGGGCAAGTCAGGCATTTTCCTATTCAAAACAAATCCTGGTCGAAAAATCGTTAAAGGGTTGGAAAGAAGTTGAGTACGAGGTTGTACGCGATAAATATGATAATTGTATCACCGTATGTAACATGGAGAATTTTGATCCATTAGGTATACATACAGGTGAAAGCATTGTGGTTGCTCCTTCACAGACACTTACTAATTCAGAATATCATGGCTTGCGTCAGCTTGCCATAAAAATTATCCGCCATATAGGCATTATCGGTGAATGTAATATCCAGTATGCACTCGATCCCCAATCGGAAGACTACCGGGTAATTGAGGTAAATGCCCGCCTTTCCCGTTCCAGCGCGCTGGCTTCAAAAGCGACAGGCTATCCGTTGGCTTTTGTAGCAGCAAAACTCGGTCTCGGTTACGGTTTGCATGAACTGAAAAACTCGATCACAAAAACAACACCCGCCTTTTTTGAGCCTGCCCTCGACTATATAGTATGTAAAATTCCACGCTGGGACCTCAATAAATTTATCGGTGTTGAAAAGCATATAGGGAGTAGCATGAAGAGCGTTGGTGAGGTGATGGCTATTGGAAGAAGTTTTGAGGAGGTAATACAAAAAGGCCTGCGTATGATTGGTCAGGGAATGCATGGATTTGTCGGAAACCGGGATCTTGAATTCGGGGATATAGATAAAGAACTTTCAAATCCGACCGATATGCGGATTTTTGTTATAGCTGCAGCTTTCGAAAAAGGTTATTCTGTCAAACAAATCCACGATTTAACAAAAATCGATCCCTGGTTTCTCTATAAATTACAGGCTATTCATGAGAATGAGAAAAAGCTCGAACAATTTAATTCTCTGGATGAATTGCCCGATGAAGATCTCCTCAGAGCTAAGGAGATGGGCTTTTCCGATTTCCAGATTGCACGATTTGTCTTAAAAGACACCCATGAATATATTGAAACCAATCTTCTCAAGGTTCGATCTCATCGTATCCAAAAAGGTATTGTCCCAGTTGTCAAACAAATTGATACACTGGCTGCCGAATTTCCTGCACAAACCAACTATCTCTACCTGACATACGGAGGTATCAAACACGATCTCGATTATAACGATAACGATAAATCCGTAATTGTATTGGGATCAGGGGCATACAGGATCGGAAGCAGTGTCGAATTCGACTGGTGCAGTGTAAATTCTCTCTATACTATTAACCAGGAAGGTTACCGCTCGGTTATGATCAACTATAACCCGGAAACTGTGAGTACCGATTATGATATGTGTGACCGTTTATATTTTGATGAGCTCACATTCGAGCGGGTAATGGATATTATTGATCTTGAACATCCAAAAGGAGTTATAGTATCGGTTGGAGGACAAATACCCAATAATCTGGCTATGCGCCTTCACGGACAAGATGTGAAAATTCTGGGAACATCGCCCGAGAGTATTGATAATGCTGAAAACCGACACAAATTTTCAAGTCTACTCGATACCCTGAAAATCGATCAACCCCGGTGGAAAGAATTAAGCAGTATTAAGGATATAAATAAATTTGTCGACGAAGTGGGTTTCCCCATTCTTATCCGTCCTTCCTATGTGCTTTCGGGAGCTGCTATGAATGTAGTATCAAATCCGGATGAAATGGAACATTTTCTGAATCTTGCTGCCAAAGTGTCAAAACAATACCCCGTGGTAGTTTCCGAGTTCATTCAGCAGGCAAAAGAAATTGAGATCGATGCGGTCGCAAAAAAAGGCGAACTTGTAGCCTATGCCATTAGCGAACATGTTGAATTTGCAGGGGTGCATTCCGGCGATGCCACTATGGTTTTTCCTGCACAAAAAGTCTATTTCGAAACACTGCGGCGCATTAAAAAAATCAGCAGGCAAATTGCAAAAGCACTCGATATCAGTGGTCCCTTCAACATGCAATTCCTGGCAAAGGATAATGATATTAAAGTAATAGAATGCAACCTCAGGGCTTCACGAAGCTTTCCGTTTGTTTCGAAAGTCCTTAAAACTAATTTAATCGATCTGGCAACCCAGGTTATGCTGGGTAAAGAAGTGGAAAAACCCAGTTCCACTATTTTCGATCTGGAATATTTGGGCGTGAAAGCTCCACAATTTTCATTCTCCCGCCTTTCGAAAGCCGATCCCATACTGGGTGTCGATATGTCATCGACAGGAGAAGTAGGTTGTATCGGGGACGATTTCTATGAAGCCATCCTGAAAGCCATGTTATCCGTAGGTTATAATTTCCCGAAGAAGAATATCCTGCTTTCAACAGGTCCCATGCGTTCAAAGGTTGAATTATTAAACAGTTGCCGATTGCTTGCCGAAAAAGGATATAACCTATTCGCCACGCGTGGAACGGCTCAGTTTCTTAAAATGAATGGATTGGCAAGTACTATACTTGCATGGCCCGATGAAAAGAAGAAACCCAATACACTCGATTATTTAAGCGGTGGAAAAATTGATCTTGTTATAAACATACCAAAAGATCTTACTTCAACTGAATTGAGCAACGATTATACTATACGTAGAAGTGCCGTAGACTTCAATATTCCAATTATTACAAATGCAAGACTTGCTAGCGCTTTCCTTACCGGAATTTGTAAACTTTCGGCAGAAGATATCAAAATAAAAAGCTGGGATGAATATAAACCTGACGGTCGAACCTAACACAAATAAATGGAAAGCATGAGCTTTGACTGGTTGCAAATAGCAAAAGAAATTCAATCCATCGCCCAGGCAGGACTTGCCTATAGTGAGAATAAATTCGATATCGATCGATACCAGAGGTTAAGGGAGTTAAGCATCAGAATTTTACAGGAATATACCGGTGCCCCCGTTGAAAAAATCCGAAACCTGTTTGCCAGCGAAGAAGGTTACCAGACTCCCAAAGTCGATGTTCGGGGAGTCATTTTCCGAAAAGGAAAAATTTTAATGGTTCGTGAAGCCCTCGATGGCAAGTGGACACTTCCCGGAGGCTGGGCCGATGTAGGTTTTTCACCTTTCGAAATTGCTGAAAAAGAAGTGTTCGAAGAGGCCGGTATAAAGGTTACTCCAGAACGCCTGCTAGCAGTATTCGATAAAATGAAGCACAGCCATCCTCCCGATATTTATCATGTATATAAACTATTTATCCTGTGTAGTGATTCCGGCCAGGATGTTAAGCCCGGCATGGAAACAACTGAAGTTGACTGGTTCAGTCGTGACGAAATTCCTGTGCTTTCAGAATTGCGCGTTACCCGCGAACAAATTAATATTATGTTCGGTTTTTACGATCATCCCGGCAAAGATGTGATTTGTGATTAAGTATTTATTAGCTTTTTCGGCAAAACTTAAAAATAGTTGAATACAAAGTCGCCATATCAAGAAAAGGAAAGAACCAAACTACAAATATTTGGTTATAGTATAATGAAACCGTTCTTACCGGCTTGTTATTTTAACAAATCTTAATAGGTGAACAGATAATAATAGGTTTGAAATCTGTGTTTTAATATATACCTTGTGCCGCTTTAGAGCGCTGTAATAATAAAATTGACTCCCCCGGAAAAACAGAAAAGCATATGAGAAGTGTATGGAAAAATCGATTCTATTATGTTGTGTTTGCACTATTTTGTTTTGCTGTTTTCCCTTTACAGGCTAAAGATACACTGGTCAACATACTTAAAGAAGAACTTTACCGGGAAGTAGATGAACTCTCCGGGCAGGATCCTTCGCTTTACTATATCGATTACAGGGTTGATGAAATAACTTCATACAATTTGCGTGCTTCCTTTGGCAGTCTTGTTGGCAAAAACAACTCACATAGCAGAGCTCTGACAGTTATGGTAAGGGTTGGCGATTATTCATTCGATAATACACACGAATTACAGGGCAATTTTTCCATGTCGGAACAGATGGAAGTTATAGGTTCAAGTCTTCCTTTCGAAAATGAATCGGATGCCATTAAACAAGTGCTTTGGCGATTATCCGACCAGGCCTATAAGAATGCCGCGAGTAAATTTACCGCGTTACAGAATATGAAGATACCTCCTTCCGATAATACTTCCGGCGATTTTTCAAAAGAGACCCCTACCGTATATTACGATCCTCCTTTTAGCGAACAAGAACTGAATTTCGACGAGGACGAATGGACCTCCAGGTTATTAGAATATACATCGATATTTGGTGACGACACACTTATTTTCCATAGCGAAGCTTCAGTCAATGTAGTTCTACAAAGAAAATACCTGCTTACTTCGGAAGGAAGTTGTATTGTTCAGAATTCAAAGTATTGTCAGCTACAATTTATTGGCAGCATTCGCCACAAAAGTGGTGTTGTTTTGCCCATTCAAAAATCCTATACAGCTTTTCAGATTGAGGACCTTCCCTCACATGAAACAATGTTGAACGATTTTCATAAACTCTATGACGAACTGCTAAGTATGAACCAGGCTGTTATGGCAGAACCCTATGCCGGGCCAGCTATACTTTCACCTGCAGCTGCCGGAGTATTTTTTCATGAAATTTTCGGGCACCGAGTTGAAGGACATCGGCTCGAAAGTCTTGACGATGGTCAGACCTTTAAAGATAAGCTTGGTAAAGAAGTACTCCCCGAAGAGTTTCAGGTAAACTCTGATCCCACTCTCCAGGAATGGCAGGGTCAGGATCTTATCGGGACTTATAAATATGACGATCAGGGAATTAAAGCACAAAGGGTGATCCTGGTGAAAGATGGTATCCTTCAGGGTTTTCTGATGTCACGTCGTCCGATACGGGAATTCGCAAATTCAAACGGCCATGGTAGGGCTCAGCCAGGTTTTGCTCCAGTATCACGTCAGTCGAATCTCATTATAGAAAGTTCAAAACCTTATGATGATAATGAGCTGAGGAAAATGCTGATCAAAGAATGTAAAAAGCAGAAAAAAGACTATGGCTATTATTTTAAGGAAGTGATCGGAGGTTTAACATTTACCGACAGGTACAATGCCAATGTCTTCGATATAAATCCTATTGAAGTATACCGAATATATGTCGATGGCCGGCCCGATGAACTGGTTTCGGGTGTAGAACTTATAGGAACTCCGCTAACCATGTTCTCTAATATTATTGCTGCCGGGAAAGAAAAAGAAGTGTTCACTGGTTTTTGCGGAGCTGAATCGGGACATATTCCAGTAACGACTATCGCTCCGGCACTTCTGGTAAGGAAGATCGAGACCCAGAAAACTCCGGAATACAATAGCCAGTTACCTTTGTTGCCCAATCCCGACAAGTCTTTTAACCGAAAGTAAGTAACTATGATGTGTTTATTTAAAAAATATATAAAATCCCGTAATGCTTGCCTGTTGTTTATATTTTCTATTCTCCTGATTGCTCCTGCCATAAAACTTTTTTCACAAACATCTTCCGATAGCATTATTATGAGCGCCATGCGCGATGAATTATACCGGAACATGCAGGGATTAAATGCAGAGGACCTGGACAAACCCTTCTTTATTGCCTACACAATTGCCGATGCCGAACAAATTCAGATCATTGCCACATTGGGTGCACTGGTTCGTTCGAGCGATTTGAAATACAAAGACTGGCATGTGCGTTTGATGGTAGGTGATTACGAAATCAATGATGAAAATTTCTCTTCCTCACAGCCTGAAGAAACTATGTTCCGCCCTAGTATCGATATGCCTGTAGATGATGATTATCTCGGAATTCGTCGTTCTTTGTGGCTGACAACCAATAATATATATTACTCAGCTGCTCAAACCTATAAAAACAAGATTGCCCAAATTGAACACAAACAACTTGAAGGAACCGATCTGGAAATTGCCGATTTCAGCCGTTCCCCAATGGTTAAAAAATATACCTATTATCAGGCACCCGATAATCAAAAGAAAATACTTGAAGAAAAAGTGAAATTCATTTCTGAAATACTGAAAAATTTTCCCGAAATATATTCTTCATCCGTGGCTCTTAGTATTTTCAGATCGACAGTATATTTTAATAACAGCGAAGGGACGGAAGTACAATTTCCTTTTAATATTACAACACTATCCGTGTATGCAGGGACCTTGTCCGACGATAGTGAACGCCTCAATAAGAATATCACCTATACGGTTTTTTTACCCGATGAGTTGCCTTCCGCAGATTCTATTAAAAAGGATATCCTGAAAATGGTTGATAATTTACTGGCCCTCAGGAGTGCTGAACGCTATGATGATAATTATTACGGACCTGTATTGATTGTAGGTGAGGTAGCAGCTGAAACCCTGGAACGATTTCTGTTCTCCGGCTCTGATGCTTTGATAGCCTCACGAGAAAACCTGCAAAGCAGTGACCAGATGAATATTTATTATGAAGAAAATAATAATGCCCTTCAAGCGCGAATCAATAAATCCATTATTTCCAGTGATCTCACTATAACAGCTGAACCATTTCTGAGAGAGTTTCAGAATATTCCGCTTATTGGTACTTTCGATATTGATGCAGAAGGTGTAATACCCCAGGAACGACTGGTACTGGTACAGCACGGAATTCTTAAAACCTTGCTGAATGGCCGTACTCCATCGCGTCAGGTTCCCCAATCGAACGGACATATGCGCTTCAACTACAGCTATAATGGCTTGAATACACAAACCGGACCCGGTGTTATCCGGATTGAAAATTCCAATCCTGTATCTCGTGATAAATTAAAGCAACAATTACTTGATCGGGCACGGGAAGAAGGACTGGATTATGCCATGATGATTAAATCGCTGGAAATAGGTGGCTCGGATAAACCCTTCAACTTTTTCCTTGTTGATGTGACAACCGGAGAAGAAAAACTGGTTCGCTCCGTTCGGTTAAAAAATCTTACTCTGCAGGCTTTAAGACATTTTCCTGTTTTCTCCGATTCTGTAATGGTACATAACACATTACTGCCTCCGGGTGGAAACAACAGCAATGGCCTGGCCGGCATACCTTCAAGTTTTATTGTGCCCAATGCTATTCTGTTAAACAATATCGAAATGGAAGGCACCCGTAAACCACTTAGCAGCATGTTGCCTATTCTTGAAAATCCTGTGAGAAAAAATGAAAATGCTGTTTCTGCCTTCCCCAAGAACCATGAATAAAAAAACATGTTACAGGTAATAAACGCCGTAATCTTTGATTTTAACGGCACACTCTTTAACGACACTTCTTTTCATAATAAAGCATGGAAAGAATTTGCCTTAAAATATGGTAAAACTCTAACCCCCGATGAACTAGATAAAAATATACACGGCTTTACAAACCGCGAAATTCTTGAATACCTTTTCCAACGACCATTAGCAGAGAAGGAATTAATAAATCTTTACGAAGAAAAAGAAAATCTCTACCGGTCAGTTTGTCACGATCATCCTGAAAAATGCATGCTTACTGAAGGAGCCGAGGATTTTATAGGTTTCCTCTGTAAAAAAAATATTCCCCGTACTATTGCTACAGCTTCCTATCTGCCAAATGTTAAACTGTATTTCAAAATATTTAATCTTGAGCGTTGGTTTCAGCCCAATCAGGTTATTTATGATTCGGGCGAATTTCTTGGAAAACCTCATCCCGATATATTTCTGGCAGCTTCAGCAAAATTAGGGATACCTATGGCTGAATGCATGGTTATCGAAGATTCGAAGGGAGGGATTCAGGCTGCGAAAAATGCAGGGGCAGGAATAATAATAGCTGCCGATTTTGAAGAAAATCGTAGTAAGTTTTCACAATTTAGTTACATCGACCGGATAATTAGTGATTTCCGACAATTAAAAAGTTATTTCGAATAGCTGTTCCCAGATTGTCCCGATACCTATTTTACCGCTCCGGTAAGTTTTTTTACCGATAAAATAACCCTGCTGACTTAAAATCATTATCACGGAAAAGAATATTTTAATTCCTTTGATAATCACCATAAAGTATCAAAAACCATGGAAACAAAAACACATGTTTGTCCGGTTTGGATTGGATATATTTTAGCAAATCCATTAAGAAAACTTCTTGAGAATCCTGTTAAAATGCTTAGCCCATATATACAACCAGGAATGAAAATTCTGGAAATCGGTCCGGGTATGGGATTCTTTAGCATCCCTCTGGCAAAAATGACAGGCAAATCCGGAAAAGTATATTGTGTCGACATTCAGAAAAAGATGCTGAAAAAACTGAACAAACGGGCAAAAAGAAAAGGTGTTGAAGATGAAATAGAGTTATGCCTGTCCATTAATAATTCTCAGAATATTGCATTTTTAGAAAACCAAATTGATTTTTGTTTATTAGCTTATGTAGTTCACGAGGTGCCGGATCAGTCTAAACTATTTTCCGAAATTTCTACTGCTATGAAAAAAGGAGCAAAAGTCCTGCTACTCGAACCCAAAGGGCATGTTGATGAACAGGCATGGCAAAAAAGTCTTGAAATTGCCGGGGAATGCGGTTTTTCCAAACATAAAATTAATTCCATAAATCGAAGCAGGGCGATAGAATTAATTAAAAAATAAAATTTCAATAAGCCTCTGCTAGTGAGAATTCAGTAAAGTATCACACTCTTCCATTAAAAACTACTTATTTGTGTGTTATTAACTGAATCCAAAATTCTTTATTATTCTCTGCGCATTATTGCCAGTTAACTCCTTCTTGTATAATTGCCGACGTTTATACTCCGACATTTATCCCGCATAATATTAGAAAATCCTTGTTTTTTTAGTAATTTTTTCAAAGCAAGTGTTCTTCACTCATAAAATGACTAAAAAAAATTTCAATAAGACTTTACTGAAAAACCTGGTAACTGTATTTATTCCTTTATACTTCATTATTTTAGTAATATTGGCATATATTGCACTGATTGAAATAGCCAACCGGAAAAACAACCTTCATATCATCAGGGAAAATCTCTTAAAAGAAAACAGCACTATCATTCAGAATACAATTGATCAGATTTACAGTGATATTTGTTTTCTTTCAGAAATGCCTGAAATAGTGCATTTCTATGATGATGAATCTATTAATTACGTTCACATACAGAATCTCTTTTATTCCTTTATAAAGAACCGGAAATTTTATCATCAGCTTCGTCTTATCGATACACTTGGTTTTGAAAAAATAAGATTAGATCTACGGCAAGGTGATGTTATTGTATATAATAAGGAACAGCTTCAGAATAAAACCGACCGTTACTACTTTCCTGCGTTGAAATCTCTGAATCCCGGAGAATTTTATATCTCTCCCTTCGACCTTAATGTGGAATTTGGGGCCATTGAACTACCTTTTACACCTATGCTCAGATTCGGTAAAAGTATTACCAACCCTGAGAATAACAATCGTATTTTTTTGATAATAAATTATTTGGGTGATAATATGTTTCGCCAAATCCGTACCAAACAGGAATCCGCTTCCATGCCTTGCTATCTTTTAAATCAGAAGGGTTACTATCTTATTGGACCCTCACCGACAATGGAATGGAGTTTTCATTTCCCTGACAGTATCAATAACAATTTTACTCAATATTTTCCACAGGAGTGGAAAGCCATTCAGGGAAATAAAACCAGTGGCCATTTTAATACCAGCCATGGACAATTTTCTTTTTTAAAGTTTAATCTTTGTACCTATTTTCTTTCCCGTTCAGGCACCACCGTTAATTTAATCCCTAAACCCTGCCGGGAGTGGATACTTCTAATGCATACTGATAAAAGCCAGATTTATCAATTGATTTATGCTCCCATACTTCGAAAATATTTAGTTTTTGCTCTTTCGGCTCTTATTATTATTCTAACATTAACCTGGATATACAGTACAGTAAGAATTCAAAAGAACGAGGCCCTTGAACAAAGAAGAATGCATTACCAGTTCCTGAATACAATGATCCAGACACTGCAGCATCCTATTTTCTATGTTAATTGGATCAATCATGAATTCGGATGCAACAAAGCTTTTGAATTGCTCACAGGTAAAAGTAGAGCCGAATTGAAAGAAATGCGTATTGAGAAAATATTCCAGAAAATCAAACCAAGAAAAAAAATAAGAACTATACGGAACGATGCGGTAAAAATATCAGAAATTCGACTTAAATATCCCGATGGCAATATACATAATTTGCTCTACTATAAGGCTTCTCTTTTAATACAAAAAAAGAAAATAGGGCTGGTTGGTATATTTACCGACATTACGGATATCAGGATTACGGAAACTGCTCTTCGCGAATCGGAACAGAAACTACGAATTGCTAATCGCACAAAGGACCGGTTTTTATCCCTTATAGCTCACGATCTGAAAAATCCTTTTCATGCTATTATGGGATTTTCTCATCTATTAAAAACCAACTATAATTCCATATCGGATCAGGACAGAAAATTTATTGCCGGAAATATTTACAATTCTGCAGAAAACACTTATCAACTTCTGATTAACCTTTTGGATTGGGCCCGTTTGCAGGAAGGAAAAATTAAAGTTATTCCCCAAACACTCGAAATCAAAAAATTGGCAGAAGAAAGCATTGAGTTGATGAATCTGAAAATTCAGGAGAAAAATCTTCATGTTACCATCGATATTGATTTTGACATGAGAGGAATAGCCGATTTAAATATGGTAAAAGCTATATTTCGGAATCTCATCAGCAACGCAATTAAATTTACCGATGCAAATGGTAAAATACATATTGCAAGCCGAAAAATGCTCAAGCATATAGAGATATCAGTTGCCGATACCGGAACAGGAATTAATAGTGAGGATATGAAATATCTGTTTAAAATAAATAAGAAAAGTGCTGCACTCAGTTATGATGTCTATCAAAGTACCGGTCTGGGGCTCATCCTGAGCAAAGAATTCATTGAAAGAAATCAGGGAAGGATCTGGGCTGAAAGTGAAGTGGGAAAAGGTTCAATATTTTATTTCACAATACCTCCGGCCGAATAATCTACTAACCATATATTTAGTCTCCTTAATCACTAAAATTATATAAGTTTACTGCTTTATCCTATTAACAATATGAAACTACAGTTTTTAACTTTCTTATGTTTTCTAATATTTGGTTCAGTAACATTTTTTTCATGCCAAAATACTAACCAGAAATCCTATTCAGATAAAATTATTGAGATATCAGATTCGTGTGACCTGTCTCCTAAGATCACCTATGAAATTTATATGCCAAAAATTGATGCTAAATGTGCTGATATGCCTTTACTGATTGTTATTGATCCAAAAGGAGATGGTAAACTGGCTGTTAAAAAATTCAAAAAAGCAGCCCGTCATTTTAATTGCATCATTCTGGCCTCAAACAGTATAAAAAATGGCAGTCAGGAATATATTGCCACATTAAATATACTGTTCGATGACGCACGTGTAAAATATTCATCAGGAAAGGTTTTGTTTTTGGCCGGGTTCTCAGGCGGTGCCCGAATGGTACTAAATTATGCACAGTATTATCCGGTCAATGGAATTATTGTATGCGGAGCATTAGCAACACCGGAACAACTTAAATCTATCAAATTTCCTATTATGTGTATTATCGGTATGGCCGATTTCAATTTCGTTGAGGCAGCACAATATATTTTTAATCCGGAACAGGCGCCTTCTGTTTTGAACCTTCAGTTTACCGAAGATACTCATGCCTGGCCCGGAGAAAATACTTTGAACAATGCCGTGGGAATGTTGATTTTAAATCAGAATAATTACAAGGAATGTGCTTTAGTAAAAGGAAGAATTAATGATTTCGCTGAATCTCAGATCCACAGATGCGATTCTCTGTTGGAATCGAAAAACTATATTGAAGCCGGACTGCTAGCCAGAAATCTTTCAAAGATTGAGAATACAGCATCTGATGACCGGCTGAAGACTCTTGAGTACAGTACCGATTTTAATAATGCGCTGAATAGCCTTAGAGAGAGTATACGCTTTGAATTAACCGTACGTAATGCCTACTACTCTGCACTGAATTATGAGAATTTGGAATGGTGGAAACAGGAAATTGCCTCTCTCAATAAAAATATTCTTGAGGAGAAAGACCCCTACAGGAATTTTGCGCTTAGACGTATAAAAGGATTTCTGGGAATAATGTGTTACTCACTGTGCAATAACAGCCTCAGAAATAATGATCTGTCAATGACCGAGAGATTATTGGCTATCTATGCGCTAATTGAACCTGAAAATCCGGATATGTATTATTTTTCAGCACTCTTTGACTACAAAACCGGTCATCCCGATCGCGTCCGGGAGTTACTTAAAAGAGCCATCCAGTTAGGCTTCTCGGATAGTGACCGAATGAGAAACGATTTTCCTGAAGAAATTATTTCACTCTTGTTGTTGAAAATGAACTAATTATAATAAACGCAAAGGAATTCACATTTGCTTTTCAGAAAATCTTTAAATAAAGAAAAAATTAGAGTGCCGAATGGCTGTTAATTGTACTGTAATAAATGGTATTCTTATTATTGCGCTACCCTGAATTACTTTGAAAAATCTTACATTCAGCCCGAAGTTTATTTATTTATAAAATTTGAAAAGAATATTTATTTCTTCCTCAGAGATATTCTTCATATATCCTTCGTATGAGTAGTATCGGCACTTTTTGAATATTATGCGCAACCAGATTTTAATTAAATGCGAATAACTTTGATGTTATAGTTATTAATAGTTCTTCGTAATAAGATATTTATATAAGTCATTTAACTTTTGTGATCCACTGCGTGTTAGAAAGGGCACTCCAGTAGCTGTGTCTGAGAGTTTTTATTATCTGGTAATCTGTATCAACTCAATTATTATTTTAGTAACTAATAAAATCTAATATGCTATTTTTGTTAGTTAAATAATTTATCCTCGTTCGTATTATTGAAATATTCCAATTACAGCGACCTAGTAATAATGAAAAAAAACCTGAGTGAATATTTATTTAATAAGGAAAACGATCCCAATTTCATTTTCTCAACACTGACTTATTCTGAACAATCATTATTAAATGAAAAAAGTGTCTTCCAAATTGTTCGTAAAGGACAAGTGATTTTTCGTGAAGGCGAATATCCTAAAGGATTAATCTATCTTACCCGTGGAAGTGTAAAACTATTTATGATCGGAGCCGGAGGAAGAGAACAAATCGTTCGGTTAGTTAAACCGCTAAGTTTTGTCGGTTATAAAGCTCTATTTGCTGAAAAACCGCATACTTCAAATGCTGAAGCTATACTGGATTCTGAAATTTTAATATATGAAAAGGAAGCATTGTTTTCGATTATTGATAAAAATCCCCGCTTCTCGAGAGAAATTATAAAAGCACTGGCTAATGAGTTGGGATTTAACTATAACCGTTTGATAAATCTAACTCAGAAAGATATTCGTGGACGCCTGGCCGAAACTTTACTGCTTATTAAAGATATATACGGGTTTGAATCCGATGGTAAAACATTAAACTCAACTTTTACCCGTGATAACCTGGCGCATTTTTCGAATATGACCACATCGAACGCCATCCGAACCCTGAACAGTTTTAAAACTGAAGGATTGATTCAAACCCTGGGTAAAAAAATTATTCTTTTAAATATCCCTGAATTAAAAGCTATTAGTAAAATGGAATGAGTCCCTTTTGTTATTATAAGTCTTGATGGACCTCAACTCTATTTCTTATCCTGATTTAATTTGGTTAATACGGCCATAGCTCTATGTGCATCGCGATAGGGAACGAAGATATGGTCGTGATGGTTTGCTGCAATAGCGTTACAGCTAATTCCTTCTTTTGCCAAGGTTTCCGATACACGAGCTGTCAATCCCACTGCCTCAAGCGAAGAATGTACCATAAGTGTTATCCAGGCAGCGACAAAACTATATTCCCACCTCGACTCATCAGCTTTTTTTCTTTCCATAATCAGCGTAACACCTTCATCCTCACGAAACATTGCCAGGACATCATGTAAAGGTATTTCTGCCGTATCAGGGCATACAACAAAAACATACTGCCCGATATGCAGGGTGGGCTTCAGATTCCTGATCAGCGTATTTAAATTTTTTCTACCCGTCATGATATACCAAAGATATGAAACTCATTTTTGTGTTTACCATAATATTTTATTTTTGCCCCCTTACACAATTATAATATGAATACCATTCATAATGCCCATAAGGGAATTTTATTCGCCTTTATTACAACTATTTTATGGGGATTCCTTCCTATTATTCTTAAAATCATACTGAACTCCATATCTCCTGTCAGCGTAACCTGGTTCCGATTTTTCTCAGCCAGCATTATGCTCATTGTTTACTTTCTGATAAAGAAACCTTCCGGACTAAAAATCATTATTAATCCTCCCCCTCTGCTCGTTTTGGCTGCTGTATGTTTGGGATTGAATTATTTGGGGTTTATTACCGGTGTTCATTATACTACTCCTGCAATTGCCGAGATTTTTATCCAAACAGGAGCCATTCTTCTGGCCATTTCAGGATTTGTCTTTTTTCGTGAAAAAATATCTGCAAAACATTTGCTGGGTATTATTCTGGTTTTCGGAGGAATGGGAATCTTTTACCACGATCAGATTGTAGTATTGGCTGAAAATGTTTCGAAGTACGAGAAGGGTGTGTGTTTAACTATATCAGGAGGTGTAATGTGGGTATGTTACGCTATAATACAAAAAGGACTGGTTCGAAGGTACGATCCAATGATGTTGAACCTTGTACTTTTTATCCTGCCAGCTCTTGCATTTATCCCCTTTGTTGATTTTGGTGAATTCATGAATTTATCATTGGGTATCTGGGCTGTTTTAATTTTCCTCGGTATAAATACACTTATTGCTTACGGATCGTTGGCCTATGCATTAAAATACCTCGATGCGAACAAAGTAAGTGTAATTATAACGCTGAATCCTATTATTACTTTTAGCGCATTGGCTGGATTAATTCTCCTTGATATTCAATGGATTGCACACGAAAAATTCACCTGGATATCTATTGCCGGAGCACTAACAGTAATTATCGGAGTTGTACTAACTGTAGTAAAAAAGAAAATCTAGGAATCGAAGAAATCAGGTTCAATTAATTCTCCTGTTTTTGCTAGTTTTACAACTTTTCTTAAAACCCATGAAACAACTGTTACGCGATATTTGGGATGCCATTCGTGGCTTTGAACATGATTATACCAAGATCAGTCTGGGTAAAGCTATTATGTTGCTGGCAATTCCGATGGTGCTGGAAATGCTCATGGAATCGGTCTTTGCTATTTTTGATATGTATTTCGTTTCGCGTCTGGGTGATGAAGCTCTTGCTGTTGTTGGACTTACCGAATCATTAATGACTATGATTTATGCCATTGCTGTGGGAATGGCTCTGGCTACAACCGGTATTGTGGCGCGACGTATTGGTGAAAAACAGGATCGGGCAGCAGCAGTATCCTCCTCACAAGCCATTTTGCTAGGTATTATTATTTCTGTTGTAATTGCTATCCCAGGAGTACTATATGCCCCGAAAATTCTTGGACTTATGCATGCCGAAAAAGAAGTTATTCGACTGGGGTCCGGGTTTTCACAAATAATGCTAGGAGGGAATGTTGTTATTATGTTATTATTTATAAATAATGCCATTTTCCGAAGCGCGGGTGCCCCTGCATTGTCGATGAGAGTTCTGCTGATTGCCAACCTTATAAATATCATCCTCGATCCCTGCCTGATCTTCGGATTAGGCCATTTCCCCGAACTGGGTGTGACCGGAGCTGCTATTGCCACCAATATTGGCAGGGGAATAGGAGTGTTGTACCAGTTTTACCTGCTTTTTGCAAAAAAATCGAGGATTGAATTATTCTTGCGCGATTTCCGGCTCAATCTCAAAATTATATGGAAAGTGCTTTATCTTTCCGGTGGAGGTATTTTCCAGCACCTGATTGCTACCTCAAGTTGGATTGTACTTTATCGAATTCTTGCCGAGTACAAAAGTGAAGTTATTGCAGGCTATACAATTGCAATAAGAGTTTTTGTATTTTTCCTTCTCCCTGCCTGGGGTATCAGCAATGCAGCCTCTACACTGGTAGGGCAAAATCTTGGGGCTAAAGATCCGCAACGCGCTGAACGATCGGTTTGGAAGACTTCGCTGGTTTGCAGTATCTATATGGCAATTATTATGCTGGCTTTCCTGGTTATGCCTCATTTTTTTATACACCTATTTTCGGCAAAAGGAAATGTGTCGTACGATGTTGCTGTATCCTGCCTAAAGATAATGGGAATGGGTATGGTATTTTATGGCTTTGAAATGATAGTGGCACAAGCTTTTAATGGTGCCGGCGACACTTACACGCCTACCCTACTGAATCTATTCGCATTCTGGATTGTTCAAATTCCGCTTGCCTATTATTTGGCAAAAGTTATCGGAATGAGAGAGAATGGTGTTTTTTATGCCATCCTGATCTCAGAAGCTGTCCTGGCTATAATGGGGATTATAGTTTTTAAATTAGGCCGTTGGAAAAACCGCGAAGTATAATATAACAATCATGTACTTTTTTATTCCTAACTTTTCAGAAAGTTGAAATACTATGGAATTTCTGGAAAACGATTTATTTGATTACCTGTTATTGCCATTGCTGATTGCTCTGGCTCGTGTTGTCGATGTATCTATAGGTACATTGAAAATTATATTAATCTCCAGAGGAAACAAGATGCTGGCCCCCATCCTTGGATTTTTTGAAGTCCTTGTATGGTTGTTGGCGGTTACCCGAATTTTTCAGAATTTGGATAATTGGGCCTGCTATATTGCTTATGCATGTGGCTTTGCAATGGGTACCTATATCGGAATCAAGATTGAGGAGAAACTGGCACTCGGGGTACAGCTGATCCGTATTATTACCCGAAAGGATGCTACAAAGCTTATTGAAGTACTTAGAAATGAAGGGTTTGGAGTTACAGCTATTCATGCTGAAGGAAGCAGTGGTGAAGTGGGCATACTCTATTCGGTTATCAATCGGAAAAGTATTACAAACTATGTTAAAAAGATAAAGGAGTACAATCCGAAAGCATTCTATACCATCGAAGATATCCGCTTCGTCAGTCAACCTGTTTACGATATGCCGGATAAGATATCAAAAAGAAAATTTTTCTCACTTCGGCCCTGATATGAAGATTTTTTACACTTCGTGTATAATATTATTCTTTTGCCTGGCAGCTTCCTCACAATTTTATAACACAGGTCAGGCCCCTGCTTCAGTAAAATGGGCACAGATCCAAACTGAAAACTTTCAGGTTGTTTATCCAGATGAGTTTTACCGGGAAGCCAATCGGGTAGCTAATCTGCTGGAATATATGTATACCTATATTTCCGCAGATTATGATCTGGAGCCCGAAAAAATTTCTATAATCCTTTATAATCAATCAGTAATGTCGAATGGTTATGTGGCATGGGCTCCCCGAAGAGCGGAATGGATCACCACACCCCCTATAGAAAGTTATAGTCAGGATTGGCTTGAACAACTTGCACTGCATGAATTTCGCCATGTTGTACAGGTGAACAATCTGGAACAGGGAATTACGAGAATTCTAAATTTTGTTTTTGGCGAAGCAGCAACCGGAGCTATTGCAGGCTATTTGCCATTCTGGTTTCTTGAGGGCGATGCTGTTTGGTCAGAGACTGTCTTCTCATCAAGTGGCAGGGGACGCTTAACTGATTTCGAT
Source organism: uncultured Bacteroidales bacterium (assembly GCA_964592225.1). Taxonomy (GTDB): domain Bacteria; phylum Bacteroidota; class Bacteroidia; order Bacteroidales; family UBA10428; genus UBA10428. Next base: position 39,525 of record CAZQCO010000003.1, on the reverse strand, counting down.
AGAGAACTTCGGGCTATTGAGCTCGATGGGAAAAAAAGGTATAGTTATGACCAGTCCTACCTGGGCAGTTACAAGAATTTTATTCCAGATCATTATTCCTATGGATATCAAATGGTTGCATTTGCTAAACTAAAGTATGGGAATAATTTCTGGAAACAAACATTAAACCACGTTGCCAGAAATCCTTACCTTATTGCACCTTTCTATCTTGGGCTGAAAAAAGCCGGGGGAATATCGAAAACTGATCTCTATCATAATACATTTGATTCCTTAAATATATTGTGGAATAGCAATTTAGATACTAATACTTCAACAACCAATTTATATTATAATACAAAACAGCATAAATTTTATACCCAGTATCGATATGTTCAGCCAATTGGCGGAAATTTATTTGCTGTCCGATCCGGAATTGATGATATTTCAAGATTTGTACTACTCAATGATTCCTCGGAAACTATTATACACACTCCTGGCTTATATTATAATACGCGCGTAAGTGTATCGGAAAAATATATTGCCTGGGAGGAAATTATACCTGATATGCGATGGGCTCAGCGTAATTATTCTGTGATAAAAGTTCTCGACCGGGGAAATGGTAAAATTAAAGTGCTGCAATCCAAAACACGTTGGTTTTCGCCTGAACTATCGCCCAACAGTGATTCACTTGTATGTGTCTCTATCGATCTGCATAATAATTTTTCTTTACTGATTTATGATATTTCTTCAGATTTAGTAGTTGATACCCTTCCGTTGCATGGAATCACTAATGTTTTCAGCCCAGTCTGGATTAATGAACACAAAATTGCCTGTATCGTTCTTGACGCTGAAGGAAAACATATTATTGAGTATAATTTAAATGAAAGAAGTAATAGTGTATTATACAGTGCTGGTTTTGCAGATATTGAGCATCTTTCGCCTGGCGGGGAAAAACTGTTCTTTACCTACGATTATGAAATGGCCCGAAATATTTATTTGCTGGATTTACAATCAAAAGAAATTTACCGGGTTACACATTCACGACATGGTGCAGAATTCCCCTTTTACGATGCATCGAATAATAAGCTTTACTATTCCGATTATACTAAGGAAGGTTATCAACCGGCCTATATAGTAATCGATTCGATTTGTAATATTCCGATAGGTAGTGTTTCAAAATATAGTTACTCTTGGATTAGTGATTTTAAGGATCGGGGTAGTATAAATCTGCAAGAAGTTAAAATTCCGCAGACCGAGTATCCCACGAAATCCTATAATCGCCTTCTTCATACTCTTACCTTACATAGCTGGTTGCCATTTTATACCGATCCCGATGCACTGATCAGTCTGAATCCTGAAATATATCCGGGATTTAGCCTGTTTTCGCAAAATAAACTCAGTACGCTTACTTCACAACTCAGCTATTATTATAAAGATCATACCCATTATATTGAGCCCCGCTTTGCATTGCAGGGATTATTTCCTGTCTTTGAAATAAGCGCTCTATTTGCCAATAAACCCGCTATTTATTTTTGGCCCAATAACCTGGAGAAACCAGCGGACATGCAACCTTATTATAGTATTGCTATAGAAGCTTATTTGCCCCTGCAACTTACTCGAAACAAATACTATCGCTATGTTAAGCCGGAAATAAGTTATCGGTATATAAACCGTTACTACTATACACGTGATTTAGGCATAAGAAGAGGGAATAACTATCTGGAAGCCAGTATCTATGCCAGTAATCTTCTAAAAAAATCGCATCGTGATTTACAACCCCGGTTTGGACAAACTTTGTTTCTGGCTTTTAACCAGCCTCTTATCCATCCTGGTTTATTTACTAATATAGTAATAGGACAATACAGTCAGTATTTTCCGGGAATATTCCGACATCATGGTATTCAGTTGACTATTTCCTATGAAGGACATGAAGAATTGAAAGTCCCGATATTAAACAGTCGTATTTCTCCTCCCCGGGGGTACGATCCCGATATGGAATACTATAGTAATCTGCGTGGCACATTTGAATATACATTCCCTGTATTATATCCCGATTTCAGCCTGGGTCCCCTGGCCTACATAAAAAGGATCCATGCCAGCCTGTATTACGATGCGGTAAAAATGCGTTATCCTCAGCAGATTAATAATTCTTATGTTATTTTCGATGATTATTTTTCATCTTTTGGTTTAATTCTTTATTCTGAAATTCATTTTCTGCGATTTTTTATACCTTTTCAACCAGGGTTTCGTATTTCATACCTGCCAGAGAAAAAAATATTTGACGTGGGTTTTGGTATAACTATCAATACTTCAGGATATTAAATAACATCCGAGAAAATATTTATTTTTTTTCATTTAGTATGAACTAATCATTGATATTGGCGAGCATATTTTGTAATTTAGGAATAAGTATTAATTATGTGCTATGTGCGCGGGAGTGCCACCCGTATAAGAAAAATTTCAAATTACAGCTAATTATCTAACTATGGACCCTAGTGAAGCAATTGAAACGATTGGCAGTATTACAAAAATGGAAAAATTGCGTTCTCTTGAATGCGATGTGCTAAAAAATACACTGGTTTTAAAAAATGTTGATCCATTCCCCGGAAATCAGTCTAGCCTTGATCCTGTCGGTACTAAAAGCAAACCTGGATCGATATTTATCATCCTTAAATACAGATATGCTCCTGAAAAAATAAACCGTATTAATAAAAGCCTGGCGGCAAGTAAAATTACAGCCTGCTATCCTTCTTTTGGAGAGCTAATAATCCGATCCTTGATATTTCCCTGTATTCGTATTAAAGGCCTGGAAGATTTTTCTTATATACCTGTAGTTCAGAATTTCTTTAAAAGACACGATTTACATTTGTTCGATTACAAACTAATTGATGATTTCGCCCAGATTAAAATTTTTAAAACCTTCCGGTTGATTGAAATGACCGAAGGATTATACCGTGATCTGAATGAAGGAGAAAAGATTTATATCCGTATTCCAAATACTTTGGAATGGGCGCAATTTGAGCAAATAACGTATAAGATTAAGCGTAGCGTTAAAAATTACAATTTCGATGCAGCTCTGGGAACAATATACAGATTTTGCGGTACTGAGGATGTTATTCGTATATACGACAATAATAAAACTCTCAAACGGGCCCTTGAATTAAAAAGACACTTTCTGAAAAGTATTAAGAACGATATGCTGATATCTGCCCATTAAGTTAAGACTAAAGACTCATAAAAACCCATAATTCCAAACTATACTAATCAATAAGAGAATCTGTGGCGGCAGTATTTTCTTTAGAGTTTATTTCCGGTGTATCTACTACCTTGTAAAGTTTATCGGAACGACGAATTATTGATTTAACTGGGATTGAAAAGCGTTCTCCCTTTTTTGCTATTTTTACTTCTTTCAAATCAATGCGTATTTCTTCAACTTTTGCCTGTATTATTCCCGTGGTTGGTCCTGTAATTATAATTTCATCACCTTCGATAAGCTCTGTTGCCTCACAAAGAAACTCAGCCACTTTAATTTTTGGAAAATAATTCATCCCCTTCCCAACATATATTTTGCGCTTTTTAGCCTTCGAACCATAAACATGGCTCCATTCTCCCAAGCGTTGCCCTAAATAATATCCATCCCAAAATCCCCGGTTGAATACATTTTCCAGCTGATTGGTCCAACTGGCTATTTTTTCGTCTGAATACGTGCCATTGAAGTAACTATCGACCGCCTCACGATAACATTTGACTACAGTATAAACATATTCCGGTGGCCGTGCACGACCTTCAATTTTCATGACTCTTACACCTGCATCGATAATTTTGTTTAGAAAGTGTATAGTGCATAAATCTTTTGGAGACATTATGTATTCGTTCTCAATATCCAGTTCGCGATCGGATTCTTTCTCTCTCACTGTGTATCCTTTGCGGCAATTCTGAAGACATGCTCCCCGGTTAGCTGAATAGTTCTGTTCATGCAAACTCAGATAACACTTGCCTGAGATTGACATACACAAGGCTCCGTGAACAAACATTTCGATTTTTATCAATTCTCCACCGGGTCCCTTAATTTTATCCTTTTCTATTGCAGTACTTATCTGTTTTACCTGATCGAGATCCAATTCGCGTGCTAGTATAATAACATCGGCAAACATCGCATAAAACTTCAGCGATTCTATATTGCTGATGTTTACCTGGGTTGAAATATGAACCTCAACATTCTTTGAGTGGGCATAATTGATCACTGCATGATCGCTTGCAATAATAGCCGTAACTCCCCTTTTCTTTGCCAGGTCCACTAATTGAAAGGCCTGTTTCAATTCATTGTTATAGATTACAATATTGAGCGTTAGATATGTTTTTATACTATGTTCCTGACAAACGGCAACAATTTGCTCGAGGTCATCTTCATTAAAATTGGCAGATGAGCGTGCCCTCATGTTCATTTTATTCAATCCGAAGTATACCGAATCAGCTCCCGCCTGAATGGCAGCCATTAATGATTCGTGTGAACCAACAGGTGCCATTATTTCAATATCCTCTCTCCTCATTATCTGATAATTACTATTTATTACTTGAAAAATTGCTTTAATGATCCAAAGTAAAATTTTTTCCATCCATCAACCATTTCTTCATATACCTCATCGGGAACATGAGTATGCAGCAATTCAATTACCGTATTTTTCTTTTCGGGAATTAAGCCAATAGTAACCACCGATTTCTCCGTTTCTCCCTCAAAATACCATTGCTGACGTATTAGTTCATTTTCTTTAAATTCCAGGTTTTTTCCGACTATATCTCCATCAAACAGAGAAAATTCGCTGCCTGCTTCGGTTGACATTTCTGCCGGATAGCCTGACCACAACTCGATAGTAAATGCATTAGTAAGGGCCAGATAGACCTCCTGCGGTGTTGCCGGAATGTGATGTTTTTGTCGGATAGTTCTCACAACTATAAAGGTTTTTGCAAAATTAAGTCATGATTTGTATTCATCCCGGAATTATTTTGTAAAGTCTTTCATCCACTGTCGTGTACCAAATGTCTTGCATGATTCACCTGCCACTTTTGATGCCAGATGCAGCGATTCGATGAGGTTTTTTCCCGATCCGTAATAATGACAGAACGCTCCATGAAAAACATCTCCTGCTCCGAGTGTATCAATGATTTCAACCGGATCGATCTGTATTTCTCCTGTGACATTCTGATGCGAATAAAGAATACTTTTTTCTCCCCTGGTAATTGCAATATACTCAACTCCCTGTTCATGCAGGTAACTGAAGATATCTGACGGTGTTTTACTTCCCGGGGCATTAAAATCGTTGCTACAAATAGCAATATCAATATAGTAAAATAATTCGCTGATATCTTGTTTCCAGCTACCACCATCAAGAACAGTAGTAATTCCATATTGCCGGCATATTTTTGCTATAGGAATTGCCAGATGAGGATAGAAACCATCAAACATGACTATTTTATATTTCTTCAAATCCTGATTTGACCTAAAAACCATTTCACTTTTCACTTTGGGCTGATAGTAAAAAACTGTTCTTTCACCATTCTCCTGCGAAGTAATAATACTTGATACGACAGGATAACCAGGTTGATTTGTAATGGGATCAATAATACATACACCAGATTCTTCAACATTATCAATTATGAATTGTGAAAAAATATGTTTGCCTATGGGAGTAAGTAAATCAACTTCACTGCCAAGAAAAGTGCAAGTAATGGCCGCATTGGTTGCCGGACCACCGGCATAAATTTTGTGCTGTATTGCCTTTGTCTTGGTATTTGTCTCCGGGTAATGTCCAACCAGATATTGCATGTCAATTGTGTTCAGACCTATGAACAATATCCTGTTTCCCGGATTTTGTTTCTTCATTTTCAGCTTAAAAATCAAGTGTTACCATAACAGGACAATGATCGGAATGCTTAATGTCACTAAGAATTTCAGCTTTAATGACATGCGGTTCTAGTTCTTTCGTTACAATATGGTAATCAATGCGCCACCCCAGATTTTTTTCTCTCGAATTGGCACGATAGCTCCACCAGCTGTATTGTTCCGGTTCAGAATTGAATATACGAAATGTGTCAATGAATCCATCGCTGATAAATGTATCAAACCAGGCTCTTTCTTCAGGCAAAAAACCGGATGATTTCTGATGTCTTTCCGGATGATTAATATCGATAGGTTTATGGCAAATATTATAATCGCCACAAATCAACAGATTCTTTTTTTCCTTCCTGAGTTTTTGAATAAATGTCATGAAATCGGCCAGGAATTCCATTTTGAAATCCTGGCGAATATCGCCTGTGGTGCCACTTGGAATATATACATTAATCAGGGTAAAATCAGGAAAATCAGTTCTCAGCACCCTCCCTTCCAAATCATATTTCTCTAATCCCATTCCTGTAGCTACGCTTTCAGGCTTATTTTTAACAAGAGTCATAACACCGCTGTATCCTTTCTTAACTGCAGAATGAATGTATACCTGATATCCCAGATGTTCAAATAAGGCAATATCAATTTGTGCCGGTCCGGCTTTAGTTTCCTGAATACATATAATATCCGGCGAATCGCTCTTTATCCATATTGCCAATCCTTTATTAAGCGCAGCTCTTACGCCATTGACATTGTATGATAGAATACGTAGGCTCATAGTAAATCATATATAGAAGACATATTAATTTGAGCTAAAATACGATTAATGCCTTACATTCGTATTGTTATTGCATACTTCGCTATGGATAAAGGATTAGTGATTAAATCGACCGGTAGCTGGTACCTGGTTCAAAATAAAGGTAATATAATACGTTGCAGAATAAAAGGCAAATTCCGGACCAGGGATATTGTGACTACAAATCCCATTACGGTTGGAGACAAGGTTGATTATGAAATAATGGAAGACGGTAACGGCCTTATTAGCAATATTGATGAACGTAAAAACTATATTATTCGTCGTTCTACCCGATTCAACAAGGAGGCTCATCTGCTTGCTGCCAACATCGATCAGGCAATAGTTATGGTTAGTCTGAAATATCCTACTTCCCCTTTTGAATTTATTGACCGTTTACTAATAACTGCAGAAGCCTATCATATTGAAAGTATTATATTAATTAATAAGATCGATTTACTTAAAAAAGAGGATGATGTAAAACTGGATGAATTTAAATCGACCTATAGTAAGGCCGGTTATACATGTCTGGAATTATCTGTTACTGAGAATATAAATGTACAACAGTCTTATGCATTAATGAAAGGAAAAATGTCCCTCATAGCAGGAAACTCGGGCGTGGGTAAGAGTTCGTTCATCAATGCTATTGCCCCCTCTTTTAATCTGAAAATAGAAGATATATCCGATTATCATCATGTGGGTAAACACACCACTACGTTCTCTGAAATTTTTCAATTAGATGAAGATACATATATTATTGATTCACCGGGAATTAAAGGTTTCGGACTCATTGATATGAAAAAGGAAGAAATAGGTCTTTATTTTCAGGAAATATTCCGTATTTCAAAAGACTGTAAATTTTATAATTGTACCCATTTGCACGAACCCGGTTGTGCTGTCATCGAAGCAGTAAAAGACGGACATATTGGATATTCACGATACAAGAGTTATGTTAATATTATGACTGATGAGGGATCAAAATATCGCTAATCCATTTTACATTAGCATAGCACAGCTAAACCTATGGAAGAATTGTCGATAATAACTTTTGTCTTTTATTAACAGGAAATGACAATCGTATATTTTTAATAACCCTACTTTTATTTTATATTAGTCGACTAGTTTATAATCACTCCTTTTCAAGAGCAAAAGTATACAATGAAAAAATCTTTTCTAATAGTTACAGTTGCAGGAATATTGTTATTAGCAGCCAATATTTTTGTTTTTAAAAGCTTATATAAAGAACAGATTAATTATCAGAAAAATATACTTTTCAAGCAAGCTGAATTATGTTCCTCAACTATCAACAATGTTTTAGTACGTTTTGATAGCGATCTGAATTATATTTTGTTCTCTGACGATATTTCCGAGTTATTCAGTGAGAATTCCGATCTCTCACAATCTTTACGAAAGCTGGAGTTATTCTATTCCTCTTACAGTAATCTTATTAAAAATATCGATATATACGATAATAATAAAAATGTATTTAACCTGTTTAAGGATAAAAATTTTATTACTGATAAATATATTGCGCACCGACAACGCAGTCTTGTAGATAAAGAAGAGATTAAAATGCTTAAAAACGAATACCATTACTATATTCCTGTTTTCAAGGAAAATCAGGTTTATGGTAATATTGTTGTTTCGGTTAATTTATCAGAATATATTTTGGATGAGTTAAACAAATTTTACCTTAACGAGATCAGCTACCAGTGGGTTTTTGATCCTGAAGACGAAAGTTATACAACCAATTTCCCCGGTAAGAATGTTACGATAGAAAACACCGATGAAATATTCCAAAATCTTCGTAACAATCATGAAAATATCCTTCGTCACCAGGTTATAAGTGATTCCGTATCGTCTCAATTAATTACTGTTTATAAACCTATAAATGTTCTTGATCATAATTTCGGGCTCGCTTTTAGTTTTGATAATACATATTTTTTTGAAAAAATATTTTCCCGATTAATACTGATGGCTATTATAACTACTCTTCTCTTTCTGCTAACTGTGTATCTATTGGTATTTCAACAGGGAAAATATGTAAAAAAAAACGAAATAGCTGAGAAAGAACTTGCACTGCTTCGTGGCTTTCTTCACAATCTTCCTATAGGTATTTTGATCTCCAATGAAAAAAATAAAATCTATTATATCAATCAGATTACCCGGGAGATGTTTCAGATAAAAGAAGGTGAAGAAGAAACCGGAAATGCTATAACAGAAAAATTCCTTTTGGCAAATCGTCAACCTAAGATTAAAATGAAACCTTCGGCCTATGACAGTAACCAGTTCATTTTATATGAAAAAGAAGGAAATGAAGTAGTTCTCTTCCGAAAAGAAAATCCTTATATTATTGATAACCGTGAATACACACTTAATGCATTCATTGATATAACTTCAATAGAAAAGTCGAGGAAATACGAAGCTGCATCGAATACAGCCAAGTCGGAGTTTCTCGCCAAAATGAGTCATGAGATCCGTACTCCTATGAATGGAATAATCGGGATGACTGATGCCTTAAATCTGGATAATCTCAATCAGGAACAAAAAGAATATATTGAAATTGTAAAACGATCGGCTGACCTCCTTCTTAATCTAATCGATGATATTCTGGATTACTCGAAAATTGAAGCCGGAAAAATGCAACTTGAAGAAATTCCGTTCCGAATCAGCGAAGAGGTGAAAATTTCTCTCGACCTTTTCAATACCATCGTTAAAGAGAAAGAGCTTAAATTGAGTATTAATATCGATCCTGAAATACCCGATGATATTATTGGAGATCCATTTCGCCTGCGCCAGGTATTATCAAATCTAATCAGCAATGCCGTGAAATTTACCAACGAAGGAGAAATTCAGATTACGGTAAAACTCGATGAAAAATATAATGGAAACCTGACCCTGCTTTTTGAAGTAGCAGACACAGGATCGGGTATTCCAAAAGAACGTTGTGAAAGCATTTTCAGCTCATTTACTCAGGCCGATTACAGCACTTCCCGTAAATTTGGAGGATCAGGATTAGGTACAACCATTTCAAAACAACTCGTTAATTTAATGCATGGCGAAATTTGGGTTGAGAGTCCTTCAGGTATTTCTAAAAACAAAAAATATCCCGGATCAAAATTCTGTTTCACTATAGAAGTATTCTCGAACGAAGAATTGGATAAAGATTTAGATTTCAATGAAATAAAAAGTTTCGATAACGTAAATGCCTTTATTATTACACAGAATATCCCATCCAAGAAACGTATTGAGGGATTTCTGAATCATTTGGGTATTATGAGTGATTCACTAATACTGAAAGAAGATAAAGATCTTATCCAAAGTATTAAAAACCAGTTGAAACAGAAGGAGTACCAGTTGCTTTTCATAATGGATGAACTGAACCTGGACGGCCTTTGGATAGCCCGGCAGCTATTTCATGAAAAAATTAATGACAACTATCGTGTAATACTGATCAGTTCCAAGCACAAACAGGAAAATTATGTGCAGACAAAAATAGCCCAGGTTGATTATTACATGATTGAACCCTTTGAACAGAATATCCTGAAAAATTATCTCCACAAATGGTTTCCTTCCATTAAAGAACTTGAAAAAGAACATTTCTCAAGCCTCCAGAAAGACTTAAATATTCTAATTGCAGAAGATAATCAGATAAATCAGAAAGTAGCCGAAACTATCTTCCGCAGCCTGGGCTATGAAATCGATATCGCTATGGATGGCAAAGAAGTAGTTGAAATGGTAAAAAAGAAAAATTACGATATTATATTTATGGATCTGCAGATGCCTGAAAAAGATGGTATAGATGCCACCGTTGAAATACGAGGACTCGGATTCCAGATGCCCATAATTGCTATGACGGCTACTGTTTCTAAAGCAGGTAGGGATAATGCAATGACATCCGGTATGAACGATTATATAACCAAACCCGTTAAGACCGAAGCAGTAAAAGTTGCATTACAGAAATGGTTTACTTAGTCGGATAAAAATTATTTTACCAGATTCATAATTTTTATCATAGCCTCCTTTTCCAGTAATGCAAGCTCTTGCAGAATATCTGAAGCTTCATTAATATAACGGACTTCTCCAGATTCTCCAGCCTTAAAAAACAGGGATGCTACTTTTGTCCACAGTTCTGCTACAACACAAAAATCAGAATAAATATTTTCAAATTCTTTGATCCCAAGTATTTCAAAGGACTCCTTAATAAAATCGCGGTAAAGATTACGAAACAGAGCTCCTCCTGTGCCTGCCTTTTCCATAAGGGTAGCCACTGTGCAAAATTCAGTTGCCGTATTCCTATCCTGGAACCATTTTTTAATTTCCGAGGCTGTTTTTATTATTCCTTTATACCCTATGTTTTGTATTGGCGGATTCAGGTAATTAAAAGCATTTCTTTGCATCGCAGGTAGTATGGCCTTTTCAATTTCAGTACAATTCTTACTGGCACTCATACTATACATCCTGTTGCGCGACGACATAGGCCCCTTTTCGTTTCGTGCCAGAGCCAGGCTTTTTAATGAAGTTTTTACTAATCCTCCCTGTTGCTTTGTATCTAGAAGATAGGCCCACTCAGAATCGTAACCATACATAGCTACATAATGAGCTGCAAAATGGAATTTATGGTTGAAATATTCCAGATATTAGCAGTCCAATTTCAAACCTGCTATTATTTTCTGATCCAGTTTTTCTTTTAACATCTTCCAGGCTTTGGTTTCGGAAGAAGTTTCATGAACCTTCATTTTTAAATTTAAATTCCGGATAAGGTTTTCTGTTAATAAATCCGGTTTGGTTCTTCCTCCGATAAAGGGAACTTTCATATTTTTCATCTTCCAGATAATATAACCAATACCTTCTCCAAGCCCAAAAATCATACGCTCCGAAAGGAAAATTCCCAACTGATTTAAGAGGGTTCCTGTAGCAGTAGTTTCACAGTGTTGTTCATTAAAAGGTTTAATATTCGGTATAATCATGGTTTTTGCAGTTTATATTGCAAGATAATTTACTGGAGTGACACCCCTATGTCAATAGATTTATAATAACCAGAATTTATTATTGACATTTAATCAGTTCCCGGGTTGCAACTATTTCAACTTCTGCAATGATCGGAAGGGAATAAATTACAAACAGTAAAAGGATGGCAACTCTTAATTTACTCATTAATGAAATATTACTAAGGATATCTCTTAAAGAAGTTCGTTAAGCAAAGCATTTTTCTTCTAACCAGAAACTAACTTAATAAATCCTGTTCTGTAGACCTAGCCCGAAAAATAATTTCTAATAACATTTGCTCCAAGCTGATACTATTAGGGAAGGTCATTCCTTGCTTTAATAATTTAACATTCCCTTTTCGAAATCTGACGCCACGCAAAATTGTATTAAAAGATTTTCACAATAGTCGATTGCTGCCCTACATGAATTGTACAGATCAAAATCGTAAAATACAAATACAATTTCCCGGGTTTCCGGAGTAATCATTGTTCGCTCCGAATCGCTTGTTGGAGTTCCAAAAGCTCCTATTCTATCGCGTAAAACTGGTAAATTATGAATGTTTAATTCTCCCCGGCCAATTCCTCTATAGGGTTCTCCCTGTTTACCTATACCAAAATAAACCTCACCCTGAATTTTTGATATATCGAAACCTGATACGGAATAACCTGAATGAATGGAAACCAGATTAAGAACATCTACTGCATTATTTACCGAATATAGTCCAAGTCCTTTTACTATGCGCCGAATGAGTGAATCGGCCGCTGGTCGGTAACGGTTAGGATCGTTACCGATTTTCCGGTAGGCTTCTCTTGTAGCAGCAATATTTGTATTTAATTTAATATTTTCAAGATCGTATATCTCCTTCACTCGGGAAACCGATTCATTCATAAATTCCATTAGTTCACCAGCTGAGTCTTTGCACACTATATTTGCCTGAATTATACCTAGTTTGAAAGAATCCAAACAATTTTGAATAGTCTTTTCAGCAGTAATATTAATCAAGTTCTTTTTGAAATCTTTATCACCTTCCATAATTTGATTGATCATTAATCTGATAATAAAAATCATCATTTATTATCCATTGATCAAAATTACTTATCAATTAACATCATCTAACGTAATATTTTATAATAAAAATAATTGCTGTTAAAGATAAAAAAATGGAAAAACTGTTTATTGAACCGACCACTTCTCTCCCTCTAGCAGAATTCAATATTGATGGGAGATTAAAATTGGAAGGAAGATCCATTCCAGAGAATGCCACACAATTTTTTAATCCGTTAATTGACTTTGTCGATCAGCTTGACGTTCCAAAAGTAATCTTAGATATTAATTTGATATATTTTAACACATCTTCATCAAAGAAAATTATGGAAATGCTTCGTCATCTCGATGCTAACAATAAAGTAAAAGAAATATTAGTAAACTGGTATTTTGAAGAAGGTGATGAAGATAGTGTTGAAACTGCTGAAATTTACGAAGACATACTACTAAGAACTGATTTCAGATATATAGAATACGCTGAAGCTGCTTAATTCCCTACGACTTCTATTCATATTTCGTATGCGCTGGCCACCTACTTTAGCCAGCGTATTTTTTTACGGTATCCATAAACATGTCGAAGAGAAATTCTGTATCGGTTGGACCACTGGAGGCTTCCGGATGAAATTGCGAAGAGAAAAAGGGTTTTGATCTATGCCTGATACCTTCGTTTGTTTCATCGTTCAGATTAATAAATAAGGGTTCCCAATCGCCCGAGAGGGTTTTATTATCGGTAGCAAAGCCATGATTTTGTGAAGTAATATAGGCTTTATTCGTTCCGCTTTCAATAACCGGTTGATTATGACTTCGGTGACCGTATTTAAGTTTGTAGGTATCGGCTCCCGAAGCAAGTGCCATAAGCTGATTTCCTAAACAAATCCCGTAAATAGGCTGTTTGCCGTCGAAAGCTACTTTTAGGTTGTTGATGGTAGCGGTGCATTGCTTCGGATCACCAGGTCCGTTTGAAATAAAAAGCCCGTCGTATTTTTCCTTCGATATATCATAATCCCACGGAACCATAATTACAGTAACATTACGCTTGATCAGGTTTCGTATAATATTATTCTTCACACCGCAATCAATTAAAAGAATTTTATATTTCCCATTACCAAATATTTTCTTCTCTTTAATACTTACCTCATCAACAAGATTGATCTTGTTGGGATCATAAAGTGGTATATCTTCTTCGTTAAAGATTATTTTTCCAAGCATAGTACCTTTTTCACGAAGAATTTTAGTAAGTTCTCGTGTATCAATGCCATAAATTCCGGGCACCTGAAACTCTTTTAGCCATGCCCCCAAACTTTTACTTGCATTCCAATGGCTGTAATCTTTACTGTAATCAGAAATAATAAGTCCGGTTATATGTAATGCATTCGATTCAAAATACTTAAGCATCCCATTTTCCATATCAGCGGCAGGCACTCCATAATTACCAACTATCGGATAGGTTAATGTTAGAATCTGTCCCCTATAGGAAGGATCTGTAAGACTTTCAGGATAACCAGTCATCGCTGTGTTGAAAACAACTTCTCCTGAAACAGATTTTTCAAATCCAAAAGATTTTCCATAAAATTCCGTACCATCTTCCAGCACTAACTTGATATCTCTACTTATCTTCAACTTTTATTTTTTGTTGTATTTATATTCTATTCTCCGGATTGTTTTTTATAGGCTTCAATCAATTCAGGCACTTGTTCCGGACCGATCCTTTTCCCAATTATTTTTTTATCCTTATCCAAAACGAAAATTTGTGGTGTCGATCGTATATCATATATGACTTTATACTGGTAGTCATATGGGTTCCATGCATTTATCCAATCATAGGTTTTATGACTATTGACAAAATCGATCCATTTCACTTTACCTTCTTCACCAAATAAAGTGCTGATGGCTATCACTTTGACCCCCATGGATTCAAGTTGCTCTTTAAAAATAGAATGCATTTTCGGAACCGCCGTTTTGCAATGGCTGCAATTGGCTTCCCAAAAGAATAGTACCGTATAATCAGCAGGTATATCGTAAATTTTTACCAATTCCCCCACATGTGGATATTTCTTGAGTGCATCGTCATTTTCAGCTGCTTTAAAATGATCAGATGGGACAATCAACAATTCAATATTCGGAGCTGCTTTACCAAGTATTAAGGGTTTCAGAATTTCAACACGCTCTTCAAGCTCTTTTAAAAATTGATCACTGCTCCACCACGCTTCTTTAAGATAGTACTTTTCTGCCAGGTGAACCTGCACTGCATCGAACCCCATAATGTTACTGTTACCATAATGATTAAACAGGGTAATAAGTAAATAACGAAATAACGAAGAATCGGCACGAGCTCCATCAATAAGAAAGTCAACCTCTTTAATTAGTGAATCGGGAATTTGAAGTACCACTTTTTCAAGATAATACATGATTTTATCTTCGTACAACGGCGTAAGAAGCAACCTTCCATCAGCTGGATTAAAATTATCGAAATAGTGAGCCTTATAATATTTATATTGCCATTCGGAATCAATTGTATCATCTTCGCTTGCAGGAGGATCAGGCACCTCAATGTCAAGTGTGGCTTTAAGGAATGCCGAAACAAACAAATCGGGATTTTCTGTTACAATTTTTTTAATTTTCTTCTTACGTTCATTGGTCAATTCTTCAATTCCGGCATGAGCGGTTCGTTTTTCATCCTCGTTATCCGAATTATTCAATATATCGCTGAACCTTTTAATCTCATCCCGTTTATCAATCATGTAATTCTGAAAACCAAAAAAAATGGTATTTTCTTCTGAGCCTTCGATTTTCGCCTCGGTAATAAAATTGGATGTGTCGGTTGTAATAGAAAAAACCTGGTCCTCCCCCATCATGAATTCAACATATTTGCCTGAGGGCATGTAAATAAGATACATCCCCTGTGTGTACTCATTAATGCTCTTAAAAATTCCTTCACCCCTGGAATTTAAATTTATTGTATCGTCGGGATAGATGGATTTATTAAGATAATGGGCAAGAATGATAGTTGTATCAGCCATACCATTGATTTTAACCTTAATTTTAGGTGAGGCTGACCAAAGGGAAATAGGAATAAGGAATAAAAATACAAATAATACTATAAACCTTGCAGGTGAATGATAATGCATGATGTTTATATTTACCAGAATCAGATCGCAAAATTAGTATAAAAATGACAATTAGGAAACGGTTTATCATTTAGCAAGAACCAGATTTTTTCTCATTGTTTATTTGAGATGTCTTATTTTTGTTGTAGATAGAATTGAAATATAATGTTGAATTACTCCCAATGCTTTGAAATTGTTGAAAATCGTCTTTCTGCACTATCCTTTGAAAGAAATCCGGTAGAGCTTTACCAACCTGTTAAGTATATTCTTTCTATCGGTGGTAAACGGATCAGACCTTGTTTAGCCATAATGTCGCATTCCTTATTCTCCGATACTGTTGAGCCGGTTATTGAACCTGCCCTGGGAATTGAGATCTTTCATAATTTCACACTTTTGCATGACGATATTATGGACAATGCCCCTATGCGTCGAAATTCCCCGACAGTCCATATTAAATGGAATCAAAACACAGCAATCCTTTCAGGCGATGCCATGCTAATACTGGCATACCAACTCATTTCACGAACAAAAATTGATGTGCTGCCAAAGGTTTTCAGCCTTTTTAATAAGACGGCCCTAGAAGTATGCGAAGGTCAGCAACTGGACATGAATTTCGAAAAGCTGTCAGATGTTACTGTTGATAATTATCTTGAAATGATACGTTTGAAAACTGCAGTATTAATTGCCGCTTCTTTAGCTACAGGAGGAGTAACAGCTAATGCTACAGCCGACGATATTAATAATTTATATCAATTTGGTCTTAATATTGGTATAGCCTTCCAGCTTCAGGATGATTACCTGGATGCATTTGCAGATAATCATCAGTTTGGGAAAACTATTGGAGGCGATATTGTTGCCAATAAAAAAACATATCTGGTACTAAGCGCACTGCAAACAGCTGATAAAAATCTTATTAACGAACTCAAATACTGGATAAGTGAGAAAAAGACAAATACAGATGAAAAAATAAAAGCTGTAAAAAGTATTTATGAAAGATTAAATATCCCGGCCAGAACTAAAGATCTGACACACAAGTTTTTTTCTACGGGATTAGAATATCTTACTAAGGTAAAGGTTGCTGACAATAGGAAAGATCCAATAATTCAATTACTTACACAAATAATGGAAAGAGAGCATTAAATTATATTCGCGTTCTTCCTTTTTATTGCATTATTGAGAAAGTCTCTCCAAATTTATTAAACAATTCCTCCGCTTTCAAGGCCAATTCAGTCTGATTATACTCACGGGCCAATTGCACAGAATTGGCAAGTATTCTCATATGATAAGTCACCTCCATGTTGATACGTTTTAATTGTTGTTTACTGAACGTACTATAATATTCAAGATGTCGCTGCGAAATATCAATCATTTTTTCCTGAATAGCAATTCCTTTCTCGAATTTTGAAATTTTGTAGTACGTTTCGGCAATTCCAGGCATAAACATATCATAGGGGAGATTCTTGTTGGGAAGAATCTCCATAATTCTGTCAAGCACTAATTCAGCTCTTTCGTTATCTCCTGCTTCAATTAGTTGATTGGCAAGCCTTATAAAACGAAAACGTATTCTTATCACTGATAATGTTCTGCGATGAAAAGTATCAAAGTAGACATCTTCATCATTCATTCCCCTGTACAAAAAAATATTCATCAGGTTATTATAGAGAATTTCCGTTTCAATTCTCCCCTTTTCAAAGCTTGTAACCTTAGGTGTTTTTATCGGAACAAGTCTGTATGCGAGACCGTCAAGCTGCAAATAGTTACTTAAACCCAGCTCATCTGTCTGATTAGTTCCTACATAGTAAATGGGTCTTTCCCAATTATTATTCCGTAATAAATCAAGTGCTGCCAAATTACTCTTGGTTAAGTAACTTGCTGTAATACGACCTTTTACATTTTTAACAATTTGATCCGCATTTTTCGGATTAACAGTTCCGTTGCTTACAACTCTGGCCGAATCGACCGGGAAGAAGAAAGCACGTGTAGGTACATAATCAAGTTCTCCTCCCGATTGAGCAGGTAATTTTGTTGATCTTAAATCGGAAATAATGAAATCAATAATATCCTTTGCATCATAGGACTGATCGGTGCGTTCGTAAATAGGTATTGCATCGCGTGTGCCATTTCGGTATTTTTCCGATTCAATCAGAATAGGCACTGCTTCCGAATCATAGACTTTCCGTTTCATCTGATCGATATACCAGTCCATATTCAACAGCATAAGGTTCACTACCCGAACATCGGTACGAATTCCTTCGACTTCCTGTGCATACCAAAGTGGAAAAGTATCGTTATCTCCTCCCGTAAACAGGATGGCATTAGGTGCACAAGAATTGAGATAATTATAGGCAATATCTCTTGCAGTATACCTCCCGGAGCGGTCATGATCGTCCCAGTTCTCTTTTGCCATTATACCCGGTACTAAAACCAGGCAAGCTATTGTAATAATAACAACAACTGGAATATTCTTTGCCTTCTTACCAATTATATCGATTATACCTAGCACACCAAGCCCTATCCAGATGGCAAAAGCATAAAATGATCCGGCATAGGCATAATCACGTTCTCTGGGTTGTAAAGGAGTTTGATTCAAATAGACAACAATAGCAATTCCGGTCAGAATAAACAGTATGCCAACCACTGAAAAATCTTTCTTATTTTTCGATGATTGCAACATTATTCCTAAAATACCAAGTAGAAGTGGTAACAAAAAATAAGTATTTCTTGAAGGATGGTGTTTAATTTCATCCGGCATTTTTTCAGTACTGCCAATCAACAAATTGTCAATAAAGTTAATACCTGTAATCCAGTTCCCGTTCAACGGTCCTCCATCAGCCTGTTCGTCATTTTGCCGACCGGCAAAATTCCACATGAAATACCTGAAATACATATGCCCGAGCTGATAGGTAAAGAAAAACCGAATGTTAGAACTAAAAGAAGGTTTCTTTTTAGGTCTGTTCCTGTCATATACAACTTGCCCCATCTGGTTGGTAATAATTTTTCCACTCTCATTGTATCGGGCAGAGTACAAATCCTTTTCTTTAAGACCTCCCCACTCCAAATAAATTTCAATATGTTCCGGACTGCTACTGTACATCCGCGGAAATAAAGTTGTATAGTTCTTATCATATTTAGCTACAGTTTTCCTGTTAGTTACTTTATATTTGCCGTCAATTTGAGTATAAGTAGGTTTACCTTCTTCAATTGTTGGCCGGGGGGCATTAAAATATTGTCCTTTAAAAAGAGGTCTGTCACCATATTGTTCACGGTTCAAATAGTACATTAAAGAAAATACGGTTTCAGGACTGTTTTCATCCATCGGCGGATCAGCAAGAGACCGAATTACAATCATCGAAAAAGAAGAATATCCCAGAATGATAACCGTGAGTATTAAAAGCACCGTATTTGCCAGTACTTTTTTATGCCTGTGTGTATATAGAATCCCATATATCAGGCCCCCAATAAGTAAAGCCGCATAGAATAATACTCCTGTATTGTAAGGTAATCCAAATGTATTAACGAACAAAAGCTCAAACCGTGATGCTATCCATATTACTCCTGGTATTATAATGTACATTACACTCCCCAAAATAATGATTGAAATAGAAAGCGCTGCAATTAAACCCCTCCAGGAAAAGGTATATTTTTTATAATAGTAAACCAAAACAATTGCCGGAATGGCCAGCAAATTTAAAAGATGTACGCCTATTGATAAACCCATTAGATAAGCAATAAGAATCAGCCAGCGATTTGCATATTTTTCATCAGCTGTATTTTCCCATTTTAGAATAGCCCAAAAAACCATCGCGGTAAATAGTGAAGAACTGGCATATACTTCACCTTCAACTGCCGAGAACCAAAAAGCATCTGAAAACGTATAGGCAAGCGATCCGACAAGGGAACTACCCAAAATTGCTATGATTTGCCACGATTTAATTTTTTCGCCGGCGTTGATCACTTTAACAGCCAAATGCGTAATGGTCCAGAAAAGAAACATAATTGTAAATGCACTTGCCAAACCCGACATTGCATTGATCATCAATGCAACTTTTGACACATTGCCTCCGGCGAATAGCGAGAAAAAGCGGGCAAGGATCATAAATAAAGGAGCTCCTGGCGGATGACCAACCTGTAACTTGAAGGCGCTGGCAATAAATTCACCACAATCCCAGAGACTTGTAGTTGGTTCGAGAGTTAAAAGATATATGGATGCAGCGATAATAAATACACTCCAACCTAGAATTCTGTTGTACAAACGTAATGTTTTCATCAGTCAAAATTGAATTTTAACTATCGATCAGTTAGGGGCAACTAAGATAATCATTTTATTAAGTTGGATAAATCATCACTAATTAAGTCTTGCTGAATTCCTTATAAAAAATGTTAATTGCTTATAACGAAGAAATAAAAAAGAGGATCCTATTAATCCTCTGTAATATAATTTTTTATTGAAGTATAATTCAAAGTAGAAACTATTGTATGCTTATTAATTTAAATATGTTTTAATTGAACCATCCGAATTTAAATGATAGAAATACTGAAGGCTTTGCAAAGTCTCTGAAAGAATAAGGTGTTTGCTCAATTCCCGGTCCATTTAGAAAACTTATAGAGGTACCGGCACCCATTTTGAAGAAACGAGAAAAATTAAGTTCAACTTCAACCAGAGGAGTAATAACAAAAACAGGATAAGATGATAATTGGTCGAGACCAACGATAAGCGGGTCACTTTCTGAAATATCGCCCCAACCTAGAAGTGAAGAAATTGAAAGATGAACCGGTCGGTTTGATCCCAGAATAAATCCAAACCATAATCCACCGTGACCAAACTCCAGATTATGTTCCGACTCATTTTTATAGGGTACTGGAGTCGTCAATCCCAATCCATAGCCACCAAAGAAAAAGTTATTCAGCATCACGCCACCACCTCCGCCCATCAAATGGGCAAAATTATCACCAATAGAAGTAAATGCCATCATAGGACCACCAAATCCACTAACAATTAAAGGTTTATCATCATTACGCTGAAAAATAGTTTTAAACTCATTATCCTGAGCATGCGTAAGGGACATTATAAGAATGCCAGAAATTATAATTGCAAACTTTTTCATGACTCTTTGTCTTATTATTTAATTCTGCTTTAAGTAGACAATAAGTCGAGCAGGAAGTTGCACAAAAGTATACTTTTTTTGTAAAAAAATTTGAGTGTCTACTTTCCAAGATTCACTCAAAGCAATTAAATAATTAACATAGCATCGCCATAAGTCCCAAATCGATACTTCTCTTTTATGGCCAGCTTATAGGAGTCGAAGAGAAAATCATATCCGGCAAATGCCGAAACTGACATCAAGAGTGTAGAAAGCGGTAAATGAAAATTAGAAATCATTGAAGTTGGGACATTGAAATCGTAGGGTGGAAAAATAAATTTATTAGTCCATCCGTCGAAATCTTTTAAATATCCCTGAGTTGAAACTGAACTTTCTAATGTACGCATAACAGTAGTTCCCACTGCACAAATCTCTTTTCGGTTATCCTTTGCCCTGTTAACTATTTTAACAGCTTCTGCGGGAATAATGATTTTTTCTGAATCCATCTTATGCTTGGTGAGATCTTCAACATCGACCGTACGAAAATTTCCTAATCCTACATGTAAAGTTATTTCTGCAAACTCAATACCCTTAATCTCCAGACGCTTCAATAATTCACGACTGAAATGTAATCCGGCAGTTGGGGCCGCAACGGCACCCTCATGCTTTGCGAAAATTGTCTGATATCTCTCTTTATCTTCAGGTTGAACTTCACGTTTAATAAATTTAGGGAGCGGCGTTTCACCTAAACCATAAAGCGTTTTTTTAAAATCTTCATAGTCACCATCAAACAAAAAACGCAAAGTACGACCCCTTGAAGTAGTATTATCAATGACTTCGGCAACTAGCAGATCATCATCACCAAAATATAATTTATTCCCTATTCTGATTTTTCGGGCGGGATCCACAAGCACATCCCAAAGTCTCTGTTCTTTGTTTAATTCACGGAGTAGAAAAACTTCAATTTCAGCGCCGGTTTTTTCTTTATTTCCATACAAACGAGCAGGAAAAACTTTTGTATTGTTAAACACCATAACATCCTGTTCGTTAAAATAATCAATAATATCTTTAAAAATCTTGTGCTCTATTGATTTGTTTTTTCTGTTCAACACCATTAATCGCGATTCGTCGCGAGTAGGAGCAGGATATTTAGCGATTAAATCTTCAGGTAAATTGTATTTATATTGCGAAAGCTTCATATTAAATATATCTTTAAAATAGGTGATGTATGACTAAAACGACCTTTATACGTAGAAAAGCAATTTGAGTTACGAAATGTTTACTTTATTTTGAAATTTTTCTAAATTAATTGCTCCCTTAATGTTATAGTGACCTATTGCAGTTCTTCTTAAGCCGGAGAGATAAGCTCCCGAATTTAGTTTTTTTCCTAAATCGCGGGCGAATGAACGAATGTAAGTTCCCTTGCTACACTTAATACTAATTTGTAATATTGGCACTTTATAAGAGATTATATTTATATCGAATATTTCAATCTCAACAGGTTCCATTTTTTTTTCAATCCCTTCCCTGGCAAATTCATATGCCCTGATCCCTTTAATTTTTTTTGCAGAATATATTGGAGGAATTTGCTTTATTTTTCCTTTAAATAATTTTATCTTCTCATTTAATAATGAATTACTTATATGATTAATTGAATATGTTTTATCAATTTTAGTTTCTAAATCGAATGAAGGAGTAGTCGCTCCCAGTGTTATTTCAGCTTCATATTCCTTTGTTAAAGCCTGAATTAAATTAATTTTCTTTGTTGCCCTTCCGGTACAAAGAATCAGCAATCCGGTGGCAAGTGGATCAAGTGTTCCGGCATGGCCAACTTTTAATTTCTTTATCCCGACAAACTGACAAAGATTTTTACGCACCATATTAACCAGATCAAACGAGGTCCACCTATAGGGCTTATCAAAAGGAAGGATTAATCCTTCCTCCAATTTTTCTAAGGTAAAAAGATTATTCATCTATTCCTTTATAAGCTAAATATAATTGTAAGGCCAGCAACAACAGCACAATATATTGCAAAATAGATCAATTTACTCTTCTTGACAATTCTCAGCATTAAACTACATGCCAACAGCCCAACCAGAAATGATGTAAAAAAACCTGTTAATAAAGAACTAACTGCCATTTCTTCTGAAATTATTTTACCGTTAATGATATCGAGCATTGCTTTGCCTAATATAGGTAGCAAAACCATTAGAAAAGAAAATTTTGCCGCACTTTCGCGTTTATTTTTTAATAAAAGGGCGGTGGCAATTGTCGCTCCTGAACGTGACATACCAGGTAAAATTGCGATGGCTTGTGCTATTCCAATAATGAATGCATCGAGAAATGAAATATTCTTTTCTCGGGGTCGTGCATAATAAGTAAATGACAATAAAATAGCTGTTACTAATAACATACAACCTACCAGTAACAAATTACCTTCAAATAATTTTTCGACAAAGCTTTTAAAATATAAACCAACAAAAGCTACAGGTATTGCTGATAAAACCAGTTTTGAAATATACTGAGTTTCATAATTCCATGAAAATTGGAATAATCCCTCGAACAACTTAATAATTTCTTTACGAAAAACCACTATTGTACTGCATACTGTACCTGCATGCACAATAAGATCAAAAGTAAGGTTATCTGTTAATTTAACTCCCAGAAGTGCTTTCCCAATCTCCAGATGTCCGCTGCTACTTACAGGTAAAAATTCCGTCAATCCTTGTAAGATCCCTAACACTAAGGCCTCAATCCAACTCATCAACTCTTAATTATCAAAAATTTTTTATTCCACAGAGGGTTTACGCATAATGGCCCACATTTCGAAAATGAAACCAGCCAGAACAACAATGGGTGCCAGCGTAATTCTTCTGAAACTGAAAATCTCACTACCGTTAAATACATTGGGATCTTCACTTCTGCCTCCTATCATCAATACAAATCCAACAATAATTATCACAAATCCAATAAGAAGATAGGTGTAATTTTCTTTGGGTAAAGCAAAATTATCCAGATCTTTTTTACTGATATCTTTTTGAGTCATATATTAAGTATATAATTTATCTGTTTTAATGCGTATATATTTTGATACAGCAGCATAAGTTGAGAGCCAGTTTATTATTATTCCCAATACCATAACTATGGCAAAAAGTAAAAGTAATACTTTCATGTCGTCAAGGCGAATTATTCCACTCATTTCATTCTGAAGAAAATAAATTAGTCCGATTAATACAGCCAAGGCTATCAATGCTCCAATAATCCCCTGCAAAACACTCCGAAATAGAAATGGTCTGCGTATATACCCTGCAGTAGCACCCACAAGTTGCATGGTTCGAATAATAAACCGTTTGGAATAAATGGCAAGTCGTATTGTATTATTAATAAGCGCAACAGCGATTAGAAGAAGAAAACTGCTGAATATAAGTACTACCAAAGATATTTTTTTGATATTTTCATTAACGGTATGAATGAGGTTTTTCTGATAATATACCTCTTTAATTTGATCAAATTCTTTTAGTTCGCTCTCAATCACTGCAATACTGTCATTATTAGCATAAGTAGCTAAAAACTTAACTTCTATCGAGGGTAGCAATGGATTGTGCCCAATATGTTCGATAAAATCTTCGCCCAGTTCCTGTTGTAATGCAATAGCAGCCTTTTCTTTTGGAATATAAACAGTTTCCTTAACATAACGTTTGGCATCAAGTGCTTTTTGAATCTGAAAAATATCAACCTCTCTAATGTT
Source organism: uncultured Bacteroidales bacterium (assembly GCA_964592225.1). Lineage (GTDB taxonomy): Bacteria > Bacteroidota > Bacteroidia > Bacteroidales > UBA10428 > UBA10428. Next base: position 14,903 of record CAZQCO010000003.1, on the reverse strand, counting down.
ATCTTTCAGTATAACTTTAAAAATTATATTTTCTCTTACATAATCGGATATTCTTTTAGTATTCAGTAAAAGCAGTCCAATCGATCCGAGAAGGATCAGAAGAAGAGAAATACTAACAGTGGAAGTAAAATAGGAACTTCGTAACCGGCGTTTTTCAATTTTTACCTCGCTTTTCGACATAATATTTTGCCCTCCGAGGCGCAAAAATAAGAAGAAATATCAGTTAGATGATAATTTTATCCATACAAAAAATGTTAAGAATGTTCAATCCAAGTATGATATCCACCCGAATTTATCCTTTTCATCGCCTGTTTGAATAGCTGTCAGCCGATGATATAATTTGCCACAAACCGGACCTGGTGTATTATCTTCGCAAAATTGGTAAATTTTATTCATTTCGGGATCAACTATTTTCCGAATTGGCGTTATAACGGCTGCCGTTCCACACGCACCCACTTCTTCAAACTCTGAAAGTTCTTCGACAGGTACAGCTCTGCGTTCCACTTTCATCCCCATATCTTCAGCCAATTGCATAAGACTCATATTTGTAATTGAAGGTAAAATCGATTTGGAATCGGGCGTAACATAGGTATTATTTTTTATTCCAAAAAAATTTGCCGGACCAGCTTCATCGATGTATTTTTTTTCCCGTGCATCAAGATAAAGAGTTGTACTAAAACCTGCATCATGAGCATCTCTCAGAGAAAGAAGACTCGCCGCATAGTTACCTCCAATTTTATACGAGCCAGTACCTAAAGGTGCAGCACGATCGTATTTTCTGCATATCATTATATCGACTGGTGCAAAACCTTCCTTAAAATAAGGCCCCACAGGTGTAACAAATACCACGAATAAATATTCCTTGGCAGGCTTCACTCCCACTTCCGGACCCAATCCTAACAAAAAAGGTCTGATATAAAGAGTAGCACCATGACCGTAAGGAGGAATAAATCGTTCATTCAGCTTAACAGCCTTTAAAATCGCTTCTTTGAATAATTCGGGAGGGACCTCAGGCATAATAATGCCTTTGGCCGAATGAATCATACGCCTTGAATTATCTTCCCAGCGAAAAAGTCGAGCTTTCCCGTCTTTTCCCCGGTATGCTTTTAGTCCTTCAAATATTTCCTGACCATAATGTAAACAGGTAGAAGCAATATGTAGCTCAACAAATTCTGAATCCGACACAAGAATTTCACCCCATTTCCCGTTTTTATAATAACACCGAATATTATAATCGGTTTTCATATATGCAAAGGGAAGATTTTTCCAATCAGTATTTTCCATATTCATCGTTTATCGGTAAATATTTGATTGCAGGGCGGCAAATATATAGAATTGAAAAATTCAAAACAATGATTGTTAAACATACATTAAAATAGTATATTACATATACAATAATATGCTTTAGTTTTTTAAATTTAATTCTTATCTTAAACCTTTGAAATAACCCTATAATAAAATGGAGCAGGAAAAAAATGTTATTCTCGTTACCTGGGATTTTACTGAAAAATCCGAATATGCTCTTGAACATGCTATCAATGCAGGTAAAAAACTGCATCACACTATTGGTTTGGTTCATATTGTTAAAAAAGAGAGCGAAATCAATGAAGCTAAAGAGCGAATTAATGGTGTACTATCCAGTAAATATTCCGGTATTGAGCCAAAGCCTATCGTAATTGTTAAAGATGGAAATATTTTTTCCACCATCACTGATTTAGCAAACGATATGGAAGCTAACTTGATTTTCATGGGAACACATGGGATTAAGGGAATGCAAAAATTTCTGGGCAGCTGGGCTCTAAAAGTAATTGCCCATACAAAGATCCCTTTTATTGTAGTCCAGGACAGGCCTAAGAAAGATATCTATTCAAAAATTGTGATCCCTGTTACTTTCCGAAAAGAAAACAAAGAATGCATTAACTGGGTTGGCTATTTTTCCCGACATTTTAGTACACGCTTTTATATTTTTAAAGCCAAGCACAGTGACCCCAATTTTATTAAAGGCATCGATTCAAATATCTTTTTCCTGACAAAATTTTTTACAAGTAAAGGTATTGCTTACGAAATAGCGGATGCAGAAGAGTCGTCGGATTTTGTTCTCCAAACTACCAAGTATGCAAAGGAAATAGATGCCGATGCCATTTTACTAATGGTCACTAAAGATATCGGATTGACAGATTATGTGCTTGGAGCCCATGAGCAGTATATAATTGCTAACGAAGCTAAACTTCCTGTTATCTGTATCAATCCAAAACCTCCTAAACTTGGCGGAAGTTTCAGCACTTCAGGAGGATAAAAGAAGAATATTAATATAACTTTTAAAAAACAAGGGCTTCATGCCCTTATTTTTTTTGATTTTAGTAAAATGAAAATCGTATTCGCTACAAATAATCAATATAAATTATCAGAAATCAGACATGCTATAGGTAAAAGTATCTCTATTGTCAGCCTTAAGGATGTTAATATATTTGAAGAAATCCCTGAAAAACAGGACACAATTGAAGGTAATGCCATACAAAAAGCTCAATATGTTTGTAATAAATATGGTATCAATTGCTTTGCCGACGATACCGGCCTTGAAGTTAGGGTATTAAATAATCGTCCAGGAATTTATTCTGCCCGTTTTGCCGGACCCGAATGTTCCTCAGAAAAAAATATAATCAAATTGCTAGGAGAACTTCAGAATTATAAGGATCGGTCGGCAAGGTTTCGAACAGTAATCGCTTATAAAGAAGAAAGTAATATTTTTACATTTGAGGGTATTGCTGAAGGAACAATAGCTTATGAACCCGTCGGATTTGAAGGTTTTGGATACGATCCGGTATTTATTCCTAAAGGTTATAATCAAACTTTTGCCGAAATGAGACTTGAACAAAAAAATGCTATATCGCACAGAGCCAAGGCCTTAAGAAGTTTTATACAATTTTTGACCTCACGTTATAAGTAGATTTTTTAACACTTGAATAATTTCGTGTAGTGTAATTGCGTATTATATTACCTTCGAGTTTATTCTTGGGAGAAACATTAAAAATTATTTTAGCATGAAAATAGGATGCATTTTTAAACCGACAATAGTTATTTTCTTCCTTCTGATTGTTAAAATTACCGATGTCTATCCACAAAATATTTTGCAAGGTGAATGGCACGATCATCTTTCATACCGCACATGTTTAAGAATAGCTGAGACACCAGAATGGATTTATTGTGCAAGTGAATCAGGATTAATATCATATAATAAGAATACCAATGACACAAGAAAGCATTCCAAAGTCACCGGTTTATCCGATGTACTAATAAATACCATTGCATATTCAGAAGAGACTGATTATCTGATTGTTGGTTATGTAAATGGTAATATCGATCTGTTGCGTGAAGGACAAACCCCTATAAATTTGACAGATATTAAACGAAGAATAATGACCACCGATAAAAGAATAAATAAAATTCTAACTCATGGACATTATGCTTATCTGGCATGTGGCTTTGGAATTGTGGTGCTTAATCTTGAAAATGTTGAAGTTAAAGAAACTTACTATCTGGGGGAAAGTGGAACTTACCTAAATGTCAATGATATTGCTATTGCTAATAATATACTTTATGCAGCAACAGAATCAGGCATTTACAAAGCAGACCTGGATAGCCCGAACCTGCTCGATTATTCCAATTGGTCACGATTGGAATTTTTACCACAAGCTTTAAATGAATATACACAAATTGAAAACCACCAAAATACACTGTTTGCTGTTTACAGTGATATGTTATCAGGTCATGATAACATAATCACTTTTAATGAAAATGATTATCATCCCTGGACTTATTATAGTGATACTACTATAAATGATCTGTATTCAAGCAACGGTTATCTTACAATAGCTGCTCCAACACATGGAACAATTTTTAATGAAAATAATATTATACTTCATGATTTCACTGCTTATGGAGTTCAACATATCTATGTAAGTGATCAGGGAACTTTTTATGCTGCCTGCACTTATAATGGCTTTATAAGTCTTAAAGAAGATAATACCTTTCGTTATTATTCAATAAATGGTCCCCGATATTCAAAAGTTACGAGGGTTGCAGCAAAAAATGATCATATCTGGGTAACCACAGGCGCTCCAGCCACTCTTAACAGTCAAAGACCCTGTGCTATTTACTCCAATATCGATGGGAAATGGACAAGCTATACCCATGAGAATAATCAACTGATGTATCAAACAGGCAATACTTACAAGACTGTTTTCGATCCCAGCAATATTAACCATCTTTTTGTAGGAACATTCGGATATGGTATTATCGAAATTCTTGACGGCGAGATTATTAATCTTTACCGAAAAGATGATAATGAAATATTTTCCGGTATAAGAGATGCTGTAAAAATCCGAACATCCGGTATACAGTTCGATGCTCAAAACAGGCTTTGGGTATTGCTTGACCTGGTTTCAAATCCTTTGTTTATACTTGATCAGGAAGGCAATTGGGAAAATCCGCATATTTCAAATTCTATATTAAATAGTAATAACGTACAATATTATGATTTACTTATAACCAGCCGGGGGCAGATATGGGTCCTTACTTTTAATGCCCAAATTATTGTTCTTGAAGAAGAAGCCGAAGGTTTATACAGACAAAAAACCTTTTTCATCAAAAACCAATATGAAACTCTTATTAATAAAGCCAATTGTCTGGAAGAAGATAATGAAGGAAACATTTGGGTAGGGACAAACAATGGACCTGTGATCTATTATTCACCATGGAATGTATTTCAACTGAGTGAGGTTAATGGTTATCAGATACCTATCCCTCGAAATGATGGAACTAACAATGTTGATCTTTTCCTTTATAGCGAAGCTGTTCTTGATATAAAGACCGATGGAGGCAACCGAAAATGGTTCGCAACAGCACATTCAGGAGTTTTTCTCACTTCACCCGACGGAAAAGAAACCCTGGTAAACTTCAGAGATGATAATTCTCCCTTGCTCTCTAATGGAATAACAGGGATTGATATCAATGAAAAAAGTGGTGAGGTTTTTATTGCTACCGATTTAGGGCTAGTTAGTTATGGAGGTATAGCAACTACAGGATTTGATGACTACTCAAATGTTTATGTTTATCCCAATCCAATCCGCAGGGAGTATGACGGACCTATTACTGTTACAGGTCTGGTTGAAAATTCGATTGTCAAGATTACTGATATTAATGGTATTCTGGTATGGGAAACCAAATCGCTCGGTGGTCAGGCTGTTTGGGATGGCAGAAATTTTAAAGGCGATCGGGTTGCAACCGGAGTTTATTTAATTATGCTTGCCACCGAAGATGGCTTGAAATCGCACATTACGAAACTTTTGTTCATGCACTGATGCTTTACAAAACCAGAGCCATCGTATTAAAAAGCGTAAAGCATGGAGACACCGGTCTTGTGGTTCAGATATATACTGAAGATTTTGGACGACAATCTCTCTTAGTTCATGGCGTTCGAAAGAGAAAAAGTAAATTCGGTTATCACTTATTCGAACCTCTATCATTACTTAATCTGGATATTTATTATAAAGAAAACCGTGACCTTCAGACATTAAAAGAAGCCAAATCAAGTATTGTGTTACATCATCTTCTTTCTGATGTAAGAAAAAGCTCAATTGCTATTTTTGTCAGTGAAATACTGTACCGTTGCCTTCGCGAGGTTGAATCAAACAAACCATTGTTCAATTATCTCTTTCACGCAATTCAGATTTTGGATATGGCCGAGAAAGGTTTGGAAAACTTTCATATTATATTTCTCATACAGTTAAGTAAATTTCTTGGAATATATCCAAAGAATAATGCTGAACTAATTAATTATAAAATTATTGGAGGATATCAATTGAACGATTTGTTTGAGTATTCCCTTCAAGATATAAGTAATTTTAAAATTGAAAGATCCATAAGACAGGAAATACTAAATCATTTAATTATTTATTATAGAGCTAATCTGGAAGGCATGGGAGAAATAAAATCACTTCAGGTTTTACATGAAGTGTATTTTTAATTTACTATTATTAAATAGTAGGTGGTTACTTATTATCCATTCTGTCATAAGCATTTATTATTTCATTGGCAACTATTTTACCTGAAATGAGGGCCGAAGGTATACTTGCACCAAGCCATACAGGATGTTCAGCATAAAATAAATTTGGCAAATGTTGATTTCTGATTTTCAAATTAGGCTTTCCAAGAAGATATAAGGTATTCAACCAACCAAATGATTTTCCCCTGTAAGTATTGTAATCTTCTTCAAAATCAGTTCGAGCATAAGATTTTTTATAAATAACATATTTTAATAAGTCTTCGCCTGTTATCTGCTCAAGATATTTTAAAGTTTGCTCGTAGTAATGTTCTCTCATTTTACCGGTATCTTCTATGCCTTTTGGTACAATAATACGCACTATTAAGGATTCCTTTCCCTCCGGAGCATAAGTTTTATCAAGTTTGGAAGGTGAAATAACAAAAATTGGTTCGCCTGAAATCAAATTATTCCTATGCCTAATCCTGGTATTTGAATCCAGTCCTCTGAAAACAGTTGTAATAGGGTTAATACTTTTTATTTTTCTATCAAATCCCAGATAATAAATCAGAATTGAGGGCAACTTTTTCTTTATATTCCATTTTTTCTCTGAGTAGTTACGATAATCTTTTGGAATGACTTGCTCTGTATGATGATAATCGGTTGAAGATACAAATATATCAGCATGGAAAGTTTTACCGTGAGTTATAATTCCCGCTATTTTATTATCAATAATATCATAACTCTCAACAGCACTTCCATAGTAAACAAGTATTTTCAATTCCTGCAGTATTTTTTGAACCGCATTTATCAATTGAAAAATACCTCCTATTGGATAGTTAGGTCCATGTTTTAAAATAGTATAGTTGGTGGCGTATTTTACTGTAGATCTTTTAATTGGAAAAATACCAGTGTAAGGTAACAGATTGTTTAATAAAACAATAGCTCTTGGATTCTTAAATAATCTGTTAATATAACGATTATGTATACTCAGGCAACTACTAATAAATGGCATTCCTAGTTTATTATCCGGTTTTGTTGTCAGAGAAGGATCCGCAATTTTCTGAAAATAAGAATTATAATACTCTTTCGCGTGATTTATATACTTGTTCAGCTTAATGTTTCCATTGTTTTCTAAGGACTGGAATAATTGAGATAATTCTTCAGGCTGCGATGGAATGTCAATAAAATCGTTTTTACCAAAATATATTCGATTAATCGGATCAATAGGTCTTATAGAGAAAAAATCGGATGGACTATGATTAAAATTGTTAAAAAAATTGTTGATTACTTCAGTGTAACAATAAATAGAGGGCCCCATATCGAAAGTAAAACCTTCGGCAGAAAAATGTCTGGCTCTTCCCCCTGGTTGCTCATTTTTTTCAAAAATCTCAACCTCAAATCCATTTGCAGCTAAATAGGCTGCAACAGACATCCCTTTGAATCCTGCACCAACAACAATAACTTTTTTGGACATAAATCCAAAACATTATTAGGAAATAACAAAATGAAAGGTACTAAATAATATACTGTAAAAGCATAAAAACCTGGGGATATCAAATCTCTGATATATATTTTTTAACAATTTTTTCTATAATAATAACGATACATTTTAATGATGGAAAATATCATCCTCATCTGTATCTTCAGGTTGATACCGGTAGGCTGTTAATTGTGCCTTTTCGATTTCGTAAGCCGTTTGCCAATCGCTTGAAACTTCATAGTTTGAAAGCAATTCATTTTTACAATTCTGACAAATGAGATCCGTCGAAGCAGGTCCATTGCAACGCCTACACTTGTAAGAGTTTTGTTCCTTTTTTTTCATTGGCTGAGACGGTTAATTTATATTCCTTCATACGCCTGTAAGTAACATCAAGTTGCATTATTTTGTATTTTTAATGGTGATATGTATCATTAGCTTTTCAATAACTAGTTGATAACAATACACGTATTAAATAAAAAAATGTGCCATGACTTTCACTATTCATCAAACAAAAACAACTCCTTTCGCAGAATTAAAAGATGGATATTTGGTTATACGTGGAAAATCTGTTCCTTTTAACTACCCTGATATATATGATACAATTCAAGACAGAATGTCCATATACATGAACAAGCCTGAAGAAAAGACTCGTATCGACATCTGTTTAAGCGCAATTAATGCAGTCTCAAAACGATCAATAATTAATACATTTCAATTGTTTGAAGAAATGAACAAACACGGGATGAATATTCTGATTAACTGGTATTATCAGCCCGATGATGAGGATGTATATGAATTGGGTGAAATATGTAAATCTAATTTCGATCTGAATATTCGTATGTTGCAGATTGAATGACAATTATATATAATTGAAATAAAAAAGGGGCCATCGATTTGTGACCCCTTTTTTATTGTTATTTCTCAATCTGCTTTTTGGAGTTTTTATTTTGCTCTTTAATAAATAAATCAAGAGCCATTGTCATTGAAGGTGCATTAGGCAATGGAGCCTGCAGATCAAGTCGCAGACCCGCCTCTTTGACAGCTCTCGCAGTAGAATTTCCAAACGATACAATTTTTGTATCGTTTTGTTTGAATTCCGGAAAATTTTTCAATAATGATTTTATTCCGGAGGGACTGAAAAATACAAGTACATCATAGTTCAGCATGGAAAGATCGGATAAGTCACTACAAACCGTTAAATAAAGAATGGCAATGGTGTACTTTAATTTGTGTTGTGCAAGTAATTCAGGAATTTCAATCTTGTGTTGATCCGATAAGGGCACAAGGAATTTCTCTGACCTATGTTTATCCAACACCTCCATCAAGTCGACAAATTTCCCTTTTCCGAAAAAAATCTTTCTTTTACGATATACAATATATTTTTGTAAATAATGGGCAATTGATTCCGAGGTACAAAAATACTTCAACGAATCAGGCACAATTATTCTCATTTCATTGCATATCCTGAAAAAATTATCAATAGCAGTTTTACTGGTAAAAACTACGGCTGTATGATCCAAAATATTTATTCGTTGTTTTCTGAATTCCTTAGTTTCTAAAGGCTCAACATGAATAAATGGTCTGAATTCGATTTTTACATTGTTTTTTTCTGCGATATCGAAATAGGGATTTTTATCGCCTTGAGGCTCTGGTTGAGATACGAGAATTTTTTTAATCTTCATGTTTGCGATTCTCCTAATATAACTTCTTCTATCTCAAGTATATAATCAACTTCGAACCTATTACCCAAGGTAAAAGTTCGAGCGTACAAAGGTATAAAAATGCATATAATAACAAAATACCATTTCGTAATATTATCTGAAAACCTCGAATAAGCTTAAAAACAGAGGCTATCAGAATTAATCCTAAGCCTATATAAATTAATATTCCGGATATACTGGATGAAGTATAAATAACTGCAAATACTAGAGGGAGTAATAATAATCCGATGTTTTTGTTAATTAAGTAACTACTGTGGATTTGCTGATTAATAGCAGGTTTCCACTCAAAGATAAAGGCTGCTAAATAATAAAGAATAAGGCGGATTAATAATATGCCAGCAACCACACCCAGTATTATAAAGTAGTTAACAAAAAGTTTTTCTGTGAAGTTAACTTGTAAAGAATTCATTAATAACATAATAAACAAACTGAAAATCAGCAGGAAATTTAGATTGAGCATGAAAAATGCCCTACGAACCAAAATATTTTTCTCTCGTAATAATTTATCAGCCAATTGAAAATTTACCATAGTATTAATAACCTGGTTTATAAATTTTCTATAGTTCGATTTCAATCCAAGTAATATAATTACGCTGAAAAATCCTATAAATAATGTCCAGTTTAACTGTGAGCGTATATATATGTGGGTTTTAAAATTCAGTTCACTTTTTGTTATTATTGAAGCTTTAACATCCTGCCAAACACGTTGTGGAGTATACTGAAACTGTTTTTTATCAGATTGAAAGTAATGGAAGGTTTTTTGGGTCTCAGTTTTATCAAATATTGCCTGAGTGTCGGATTTTACCTGATTTGTATTATGAATAGTTTTTTGTCTTATCTCAGAAAATATATCTTCTTCCTTGGTTTTGATATGCTCTTTTGCAATAGGCTCACCATTCGGTTTAGCTTTTACAGTTAAAGATTCTTGTGTGCTGTCGATAGTTATTTGTAAAGATTCTTGTTCTTCAAAACGTCGAAGTGAATCTGATTTAAGAGAAATTGTGTCTTTCGGAAGGTTTGTTGGAGGGAGTGAATCCTGTAATAATATTGTGTAATAGACTAACTTCATATTACATAAATACCTAAATAACAGGCAAAATTAATGAATTGCCATTCTATTTTCATCATTTCCTCAGATAAATAAAAATATTCAAGTATATATTTAAACGAAGTTTAGTATTTGACTGATGCCTCATTTTATCACGATGAGTTTTTTTGCAGGTTTTCCCTTATTGCATTTCCCAGATTAATCCCAGTCTGGTTTACTAAACATATAAGTACAAAAAGAATATCAGCCATTTCATTGGAAAGATTAAATTTTTCATCCGATATTTTTGTAGATTGTTCTCCATATTCTCTGGCAATAACTCTTACAAGTTCACCAACTTCTTCCATCAGAAGTACCAAATTAGTCAGCTCATTGAAATATCGAACTCCATAGTCTTTTATCCATCAATCGACTGCTGACTATGCTTCATTCAATGTCATTTATTCCTTATTCTTTGTATCTATTATAATTGTAACCGGACCGTCATTTATTAAAGAGATTTTCATATCAGCTCCAAATTTTCCGCTTCGAATCTGTGTCATACTATCTTTTTCAAGTTGTTGGATAATACTATCATAAAGCGGAATGGCAATTTCAGGTTTTGCTGCCCGTATATAGGAAGGCCTGTTTCCTTTTTTTGTGCTGGCATGAAGTGTAAACTGACTCACTACCAACAATTCTCCGTTAACTTCCTTTACGGAAAGATTCATTATTCCCTGTTTATCGTTAAAAATCCTTAATCTCGATATTTTACTACTTAACCAGATTACATCTTCGGCGGTATCAGTTTCCTCAATTCCAATTAATATAAGTATACCAGTGCTAATTTGTGTATATATCTCATTATCTATCTCAACCGAAGCACTTGCAACTCTTTGTATAACAGCACGCATAGTAGTATTATTATTTGGTAACTTTCTGCTTTTCTCTTAGTATAAGAGTTTGTGTGAAATTATATAAAATCAATATTTTATCATTTTATAATAGTATTAAACAATAAGTTCTCTATTTTCTTTATTGAAAAATACCATTTTAATTTATAACCTCATTTTTATTAAAAAAAATTAAGAAATAGGAACACGATCGATTTTGAGTTAATTTTGTGAGATTTATAAATCAAAGTCATGAAAAATATAATGCAGACAATTCGAAAAAGGTATAAGGTAGTTTGGATTTTACTTGGAATTTGTGTTCTATCTATTACTTTTTTTGGATTTAATGACAAGGATTTCAAGATAGCAAAGAACCTCGATATTTATTTTAACTTATTTCGGGAAGTAGATTTATACTATGTCGATGAAAAGGATCCGGAAGATTTAATTAATTCAAGTATTTCAGGCATGCTTGAATCTCTCGATCCTTATACTACCTACATTCCGGAATCGGCAATAGAGGAATTCCGGTTTATGACAACAGGCCAGTATGGAGGAATTGGAGCGCTGATACGAAAAGGAGGAGACTATACTATTATTTCCGAACCCTATGAAGGATTTCCTGCTCAAAAAGCTGGTTTACAGGCTGGCGATACCCTTCTGAAAATCGATGGAGTCTCTATTAATGGTAAACCTGTTAGTGACGTCAGTGACTTACTTAAAGGCGATCCCAATACGGAATTAAAGGTTACTATCAAGCGTGGTAATATGCCTGCCTTCGAAAAATCCTTTATGCGTGAGAGAATTACCATTAAAAATGTTCCCTACTACGGATTTGTTGACGAGGGGATAGGATATATCCGTCTGAGTAATTTTACAAAAGATGCCAGTAAAGAAGTACGTCAAGCTTTTATTGATTTGAAAGCCCAAGGAGCGTATGCTATAATACTTGACTTAAGGGGTAATCCTGGGGGTTTATTGAATGAATCGGTGGAGATTGCTAATATCTGGATTAATAAGAATTGTGAAATTGTTAGTACCAGAGGAAAAGCCAAACAATGGGATAATGTTTACAAAACAGAAAAAGTTGCTATTGATACCATTATACCTCTTGCTGTTTTAGTTAACCGAGGATCCGCCTCGGCATCAGAAATTGTTGCTGGTGCACTACAGGATCTCGATAGAGCTATAATTATTGGTGAACGTACTTTTGGTAAAGGACTTGTGCAGACTACACGACCTCTTAGTTACAATGCCCATCTTAAAATAACTACTGCTAAATACTATATCCCCAGTGGCCGTTGCATTCAAGCTCTCGATTATTCACATCGCAATGAAGATGGTAGTGTAGGATATATCCCCGATTCGCTTATTTCCGAATTTAAAACCCGGAACGGACGAATAGTATACGATGGAGGAGGAGTAAGACCGGATATAAATGTTGAAACCAATCCTCCGGCAAATATTACTATTAGTTTGTATGCCTATAATTGTATTTTCGATTACGCAACCAAATTTGCTTATGAAAATGATTCAATTCCACCTGCGGGTGAATTTCAATTAAGCGATGAAATTTATACTGATTTTGTTGCTTTTCTGCAGAATAAGGAGTTTGATTATAACACTTTGAGCAATGATAAACTTGATGAACTCATCAATACAACAAAACGTGAAGGATATTATACTATTGCCAAAACTGAAATCGAAGCGCTTCATGAAATTTTAAATGCAGACAAGGAGAAAGATCTTCTAACTTTTGAGGATGAGATAAAAGATCTTCTGCGAGATGAAATTATAAGTCGTTATTATTACCAGCGGGGACGTATTATTTCTAGCCTACAAAATGATAAGCAATTGGAAACGGCTATTGCGCTACTCAAAGAAAAAGGAGCTATTAGTTCCATATTGCATGGTATTTATGAAAAAGGTGATATAAAATTAGCCTTGGAAAATAAATAATGCTGTAATTTTGTGTCTATCTCTTTTCGATATATTTCTGAATGATACTATTATACTCTTTGAGTATTAAATATGTTATTTCATTATTTATTTGTAAAGTACAGTTATTGATAGTATTAACAGGCAATATTTTTGGTGATGTTCCACAGATAAAAGCCGATTCGTAAGTACTTATCTCGGTATGCCTGATAGGCTTTCTAATAATCTGTATTTTTTTATCCCTTGCAATCCGTAATACATATTTTCTTGTTATCCCGGGTAGTAAGCTCTCATCGGGTGGAGAATAAAGTTGCCCATTATTTATTAAAAAAATATTCGATCTGCTCCCTTCCGTTATAAATCCTTTTCTATCTATCAGTAATACTTCATATGCCGGGGCTTGCGCTTTTACAGATTCTATTTCTTTCCGAATGAATTCACTAACATGTACTTGCTTGATATCCGGATCAGGGCGCTCAATTTTGTATGTTATAAGCTTAACTCCTTTTCGGTACAAATCGTCTGATGGATACTCATGTGGAATATAGTAAGATGTGAAATAGAGTTTATCACCTGCTATTTTGCAAAGCAATTTTACATTACCTGTACGATAACCATTTAAAGCAATTAAATTCTTCAGACAGTTGTGTATATTCTTTGCATCACATCTTTTTCGGATACCAAGACTAGCTAAGCTATTCTTCATCCTTTCCAAATGATCTTCAAAAAAAATCACTGCTCCAAGTGTTGTTCTCAGTACTTCATAAATAAGGTAATCCTGGGTATCGTATTTGAAATTAATGAGGGAAGAATTCTTCGTCTGACAATTCTCCTGATAGAAATCCCCGCTGATAATATCCATTTTTATTGAGCTACAAATTCATATGAGATGGTTCCTTTTTGCCTCGATTCGGCCTCCATATCGATATTGAACAATGAAATACCAGCCGATTCAAGTGCGGTTTCAATAATACATTCTTCACTCGTATTTGCTGAGGCAACCGATGTTGAAATTACTTTGCCTTGCTGGTTAACAACAATATCAATAACAACTTTTCCGCTTCCCTGACATTTATAAACCGGAATATGTATATAGCGTCCGGTACGTCCCACAAGAAAGAAATTAATACGTGTTGGGCCCTTGTAATACATCGGCTTTTGTTCCCTTTTAACTGGAAGAGGTTTTTCAGATTGAACAATAGGTTCTTGTCCTAATGATTTGTTATTTTGTGCATTAAGTTCATCTATATTAAGTTCTTCTTTCAGTTGCTCAATGTATTTTTCTGTACTTATTTTTTCATTCAGTTGATTTGCGGTATTGACAGCTATGTTTTTTATTGCTTCCTGCGACAGGGGTTTTACTTCCGAATTATCAGCTTTATTTTCTTGTATCAACTGCTCAAGAGTCTTGTAGGTTTGTTCATCAAATTCAATAACTATTGTTTCACGATGTACATCATGAACTTTATCTAAACGGGCCAACAGAAAAATTATTAAAACCAGCAAGTGCAACGATATGGTTCCAAGAAGCCCTGTGATAATATTTTTTTCTTCCTCTTTAAGTAACATAGTTTTTCACCCGACCACTAAAATAGAAAAATGTTCAGCATTTTTCATAGGTTCTCCGATATTTTAAAAGATCCCGTTCAAATCAACAAAAATCCATTAGCTCTATTGTAAAAAATAAACACTATTACTGAATTAATTTCATCTGATAATTTGTTACTGTCTGGTTTTGAAATTATGAAAAAAGATAATATTAGTGTTGTATTATTGCTACCAATCATCTATTTTTGCTGCC
>CAZQCO010000002.1:17736-82586 GCA_964592225.1 uncultured Bacteroidales bacterium | reverse complement strand
GTTTTTCTGATCCGAAAAAGCCCAGTTGATCGCATTGAAGCGTAAAAATCCTGGTTTTTGATGCTATATGCTCAAAAAGTTGAGTTAGTGAGTTAACATAATATTTCTCCACATCGCCAAGAAATTTCAGGGTGATATGATAATTTAAGGGATCGACCCAGTTAATTTGACTTAAATGCAGTATTTCAATCAGATTTGATCGAAGTTCTTTTAAAACAGGAAGTGGTTTTATTTTTATGCCTATAAAAAGTCGGATCATTTTACAGAATAATGAGTGATCAGAGTTGGCCGTTTTCGATAAGGATCATAATTTCATTCAACAGTTTATCCTCACCAGTCGGATCGAACTCACTTTTGAGATTATGTCCGAAAATACGTGCAAGAGTTTGCCAGAAAAACGCACTGAACGACCCTTTCAACTCTTTTAAAAGATCGTACGATGTTTCACCGATTTCTCTATCAATAAGTTTCAGGAGAATTCTTCCTTGTGTAATGGTGAGTTTTTTCAGATCGTCCTCGTACTCATTCATAATTTCCGATTCCACCTGCTTAATATACTGCCTCCTCTCTTTTTCAGTTTCCAAGCTTAACATACGTTTTGCTAATGTATCATATTCAGCACCTGCCAATTTAGCATATGGATACACCTTTTTAACATTTCTAATAAGGCGGTCATAACGTCGCCATTCTCTTCTTGAATTAAATTTATGGCCGGGAAAAATATGTATAGGTTCAATATATGAAAATAGCAGAGTATCACCGTCAGTTATTACTCCATACAGAACTTCCGATTCTGAAAGTACCAGTGTATCCTGACTAAAAATAGTGCCAGAAATAAGAAAAGTGATTATCAATCCAATGAAAAGCTTAAAGGTCATACTATGATTTATTCGACTATTACTCAATTTCTATACCATTTTTCATGTAGATTAAACGAATTTACGTATTATTAGTTTGAAATTCTTGTTACTTTTTTAATTCAGATTTCTGAATTTTGTCAAGGAATAATAAATCGGATTGGTAATGGAAGATGACAGACACGGGAAGAATAACAGGGAATACACAAATGGTGAAATCACAGTTTTCTGGAAACCCTTAAAATGTATTCATGTAACAACTTGTTACAGAGAACTTATTGAAGTATTTAATCCCAGGAATCGTCCCTGGGTTGACATGAATGGGGCACCAACTGATGAAATAATCAGAGTGGTGAATCTATGTCCGACCGGGGCTCTTTCATTTAAATATAATGACGACAAAAAGTCGGAAGAAGCAGAAACCGGAAGTAGCAAACAAGAGAGTACCGAAGAAATTACTGAACCTGAAACTGAGGTGAAAGTCATGAAAGACGGGCCATTAGTGATAAAAGGAAATTTTTCTATCAAAAGTTCAACAGGGGGGACTCTTAAACAAATGAAGATAGCTACCTTTTGTCGTTGCGGGCATTCGAAAAAATTGCCGTTTTGCGATGGAACGCACCGAAAGATTAATTTTAAAGCCGATTAAGTCAGATACTGTTCTATGATTAAGATGCATTAAGATCCTGACAAGGACTTTTTCAGGCAAGTTCGAAATTATATGCCAGAATTTTATACTTGTCTGAAAGCAATAATCCACATCATTATTTAGTTGACAAGCCTGAGATGACTGATCTGAGACACTTTCCGGATTCCTGGTTATTTCTTGTCAGATTCAAGCACAAATCTTCGTCTGCTTCAGCAGAAGTGGTCTGTGAAATAATAAACAAATGGCCTATGGAATGAGTTACAATAAGTATAAAATATCCAACGCCCTGTAAAATAACACACTTTAAAGCTAGCCGCTGAAAGAATTATCCTAGTTTGTATTTTGAAATAAATTCATCAAGAATGCTATTCAGATCGGGCTCTCCTATCTCCTGTAAGTCGTAATAAACTCTCGTATTGGGTTTGGTAATTTTTATAATCCTGTTCAGATCAATTGGAGTTCCTATTATCACACTATCACAATCAGTATTATTTATGGTAGTTTCCAAATCCTGTAATTGTTCTTTTCCATAGCCCATTGCAGGAAGTAAAGTCCCTATTTCCGGATACAACCTAAAAGTTTCTGATAGTTTACCTATGGTAAATGGTCTGGGATCAACTAATTCTGAAGCGCCAAACTTTTTAGCAGCTACTGTACCTGCACCAATTTTCATCTCTCCATGGGTAAGGGTGGGTCCATCTTCTACTACTAAAACCCGTTTATTTCTTATGACCGAAGGATCATCGACCTTAATGGGTGATGCACCATCAATTATTATAGAATGAGGATTTACTTTTTCAATATTTTTCCTGACGAGTTCTATTGCGTCTGAGTCTGCACTATCAATTTTATTTATGATCGTTACGTCAGCAAGTCTTAGTGTGACTTCACCGGGATAATATTTTAATTCATGGCCGGCACGATGCGGATCAACAACAGTTACCATCAGATCAGGTTTATAAAACGGGAAATCGTTGTTTCCTCCATCCCATAAAATAATATCACATCCTTTAGGATCGTTCTCAGCAGCTTTTAAAATGGCTTCATAATCCACACCTGCATATATAACATTTCCTCTTACAATGTGTGGCTCATATTCCTCCATTTCTTCTATTGTGCAATGGTGTTTTTTCAGATCACCAACCTCGGCAAAACGCTGTACTTTTTGGTCAATAAGATTTCCATAAGGCATCGGATGCCTTATAGCCACTACTTTTAATCCTTTTTGCATTAATATCTCAATTATTCTTCTCGATGTCTGGCTTTTACCACAACCTGTTCTGACCGCTCCAACCGCAATTAAAGGTTTAGTGCTTTTAATCATGGTTTCTTTCCATCCTAAAAGCACAAAATTTGCTCCGGCAGCATTTACAACAGCGCTTACTGCCATAACTCTGGTATAGGGTATGTCACTGTACGAAAAAACACATTCATGCACATCATACTCCTTAATTAGTCTTGGCAGTTCTTCTTCATTATAAATGGATATACCATTCTGGTATAATTTTCCGGCTAACTCTGCAGGATATTTTCTTTCTTCTATATCAGGTATTTGAGCAGCTGTAAAAGCCACCACATTATAATTATTATTATTTCTGAAATAAGTATTAAAATTGTGAAAATCACGGCCTGCAGCCCCAATGATGATAATATTTCTTTTATTCATTGTTTTTCTGTTTAAATATTTTTTATTTACATGTAATATCTTAAGCCATATAATACTCTAAAGTAAATAGATTCGATAAAATAATATATGATAAAGATTAGCACAAACAGGATCATTATAAATGAGATTTATGGATAAGGCACTTAGTGAATATTATCTACGACAATATTGATCCTATCAGGCCATGAAAATTATTATATAGGGAATATATCCCGGTAATTTATGTATATCCAAACGGAAAGATGCTATGGTATAAAATGAGTTTATGTAACTTTTTCATGACGTATCCTAGCAGATAATATCTGGTTAAGAAATTATCCAATTTATTCAGTACACTAAAACAAAGATAGCAGATAAAATAATAAGTCTTTTAAGAAGAGAAGAATACAAAATAAATGCTTTAACATAAACTGAGGATAATTTATTCATTTAGGTTTTTTTCCTTACTCCTTAGTCTATTTCACAACAGTTTTAACCAGATCGGCAGCTTCTTGCAAAGTAATAGCTGAATAAACTTTTAATCCTGAGTCGTCTATCAGTTTTATACCTTCTTCAGCATTAGTTCCCTGAAGTCTCACTATTACAGGTATCTTGATATCACCTATAAGATTATAGGCATCGACGACTCCTTGTGCAACCCTGTCGCAGCGGACAATTCCTCCGAAAATATTGATAAGGATGGCTTTAACCTGAGGGTCCTTCAGGATGATTCTAAAACCAGCTTCTACAGTTTGTGCATTAGCCGAGCCCCCTACATCCAGAAAATTGGCGGGATATCCACCTGATAATTTAATTATATCCATTGTGGCCATGGCCAGGCCTGCTCCATTGACCATACATCCTACATTCCCATCAAGTTTAATAAAATTAAGCCCAAACTCTGAGGCTTCCACCTCGGAAGGGTCTTCTTCGGCATGATCTCTCATCTCCAGATATTCCGGATGACGGATCAGCGCATTGTCATCTAGATTTACTTTTGCATCGGCTGCAATTATCCTGTTGTCGGATGTTTTTACTACCGGGTTGATCTCAAACAGTGAAGCATCGCTTCCCAGGTAAGCACTGTAAAGAGAATGTACAAATTTTGTCATTTCCTTAAATGCTTTACCTGTTAACTTCAGATTGAATGCAATATTTCTTGCCTGGTAAGCTTGTAGTCCAATCCCCGGATCTATCTCTTCCCTGAAGATTAAGTGAGGAGTTTTCTCTGCCACTGTCTCAATGTCCATTCCTCCTTCAATTGAATATATGATACTATTCCTGCAAGTATTCCTGTTGAGCAGGATACTCATATAATACTCTTTAACAGGGCTTTCTCCGGGATAATAAATGCCTTGCTCGATCAATACTTTCTGTACTTTTTTACCTTCCGGACCTGTTTGATGTGTTACCAGGTTCATTCCTATTATCTCATTCGAATATTTTTCAACTTCATCAAGCGATCTGGCTATTTTGACACCACCTCCTTTTCCTCTTCCTCCAGCGTGGATCTGAGCTTTTACAGCCCATGTATCAGTTCCGGTTGATTTCTGTATTTCTAATGCAGCTTTTCTTGCTTCATCTGGCGTAAATACTACTTTACCTGCTGGTATTTGTACACCATATTTCAGTAAGATCGACTTTCCCTGATATTCGTGAATATTCATAACAATCAGCGATTAAACTAATGGGCTACGAAAATATCCATTTTTTTTAGTACAACAAATAAAACACTTTACGAATCGTGTCTTCTTGGTTAATGACTTTAATTAGATATTTTTTTTTTGTTGATTTGTACTGATCATAAACTGCGAGTGATGAGAAAGCTTCGAAATGATGAACTGGATCGCCTCAATGTGGAAGAATTCAAAAACAAGAAAAAAACTCCACTGGTGATTGTTCTTGATAATGTAAGGAGTATGCACAATATCGGGTCGATATTTCGTACATCAGATGCATTCCTGGTTGAAAAAATTTATCTCTGCGGAATAACCGCTATACCTCCAAAAAAGGATATTCATAAAACTGCACTTGGTTCGACCGATTCAGTTGAGTGGGTTTATTACAAAGAAACCCTGCAAGCAATACAGGAACTGAAAATTAAAGGATATCGGTTGGTGGCCATTGAGCAGACTGAGAATAGTATATTGCTTCAGAATTTTAATCCTGTAAGCGATCAACATTATGCTGTAGTATTTGGGCATGAAGTAAGGGGAGTGAAACAGGAGATTGTCAATCAATGTGATTTCACAATCGAAATTCCTCAGTTCGGCACGAAGCATTCATTGAATATTTCAGTGTGTGCGGGAATAATAATTTGGAATTTTTTCCAGAAATTAAATTACACTTCTATCAAATAAAAAACGGCCTGTAAAGCAGGCCGTTTTTTTATATTGAATAATTCTTTTTATTCTACAATACCGGCAAATGCTTCATTTGATGCAAATTTCAGGAATTCGGCATCTTTTTTAGCGTATGCTTTAAGAGCGGCATCTTTTTCAACAGCTTTGCGCAGGTTGTTGATCATTACTTCTTGTTTATTGCCACGAGCACCGGCAACAGCTTTCAGGTAGTAAACCATAGCATCGTCAACATCACCAAGTTCACCCAGTGTAGTTAAACACTTGTCAACATTACCATTGAGCAGTTGAGCTAAAGCGGCATTGAATGAAGGTTTATTTCCGAAGTAATTTACAGCAGCAGTATAATCACCTTGCTTAATTTTTATAATTCCCAGGTTGTAGTTTACTACATCACCGGCTCCCATTGCTGAGGTAAATAATTTTTCAGCAGTAGCCATATCACCTTCTGCTAGAGCCACAGCTCCCAGGTTGTTTTTAACAATGTCGATATCTTTTATTGCTTGAGCTTGCTGGAATGCAGCTTTTGCTTCCGCCAGTTTACCCATTTGCATGTATATATAACCAACATTATTTATAGCTCTTATACAAGCAGGAAACTTCTTGGCTGCAGCCTGATAAATTCTGAGTTTTTCTTTAACATCATCAGTTAAAGTTGCTGCATAAAGCACTTCTTCTAGCTTTAAAGTATCAATATTGCTTTGAGCCAGTGCTGTGATTTCTTCATCGGAGTATCCGATATTATCAACATTCACTGCCAATTGTGAGCGACGCAGTAGCGGTAATATCTTCACTTTAATTTCTTCAAATGCCTGAGCAATATTTTTGATTTCTTTCTCTCTTACGGCAGGATCGGAATACATTGAGAGAACCCGTAAAATAAGTTCCTTATCCTGAATATCAGAACCTTCCATGAGTTCTTTGAAACCATCCCAGTCTTCAGCTGTTTCTATTGATTTCAGGAATCCTTCAACATCATAACCTTCAACTTTCATCTTTTTAAGCTGACGAGTCAGGAATCTTTCGGCTGAAGTTCCACGATTACCGGAAAGTTTTTCATTCAGATCATATTCACCATCGGGTGATGCATAGGAAGCAATAGTTGAACCCTTGATTTGAATGTTTGAATCACCGGCAGCCTGAGCAATTTTTTCCTGGAAAGCTTTAATTTCTGCTTTCTTTAATTCTGTATTACGTACATCATATTTATTGATTACATATAGAATCTCAGCATCGTATGATTCTGAAGTGATCCTTTGGAATTTATCACCCATAAGGATTGTCATAGGATCAATTTTTACCAGGGTTGAAGTAGCAATAACTCCATCGGCAATTTTAATCCCTGGGATAGGAACAGGAGTTTTATCCTTAATTTGAGCACTCATTTCCACAACCAATTCCGATTTCAACATCTCGGGCAGGTAGGGAATTTTTCCAGTGAATGAGTATTCTCCACCCAGATAGGGGATAACTTTATTATTTGCTTCTACCTTTTCGCCCTGAAGTGTAGTTGATTCGAATTCAGTTTGTCCTCCTTCATATTTTAACACAGGTGTGGCAATAACAACAGCCTTTTTGTTAAAATATTTTTCTGGAAAAGTTGTTTTAATGGTTACTTCAATTTCACCACCATGAGTTTCAAGTGGAGACGGAGTGACCACGTATTTAACTGTGCTGGAGTTTTCAACCATTTTTGAAAGACCTCCACAACTGCTAAGCACGATGGCAGCAATACCAAGTGTTAATAGGTTCAGCGTAAGTTTTTTCATGTTTTAATAATTATTTAATTTAAGTTTAATGATGCTGGTTTGAATTTCAAATAATGCTTACATACAAACATAGCAATGTTTTCAATATTAAAAAAGCAAAACCATTAGAGAGGTTTTAACTTTATGCTAAATTAAGAAAAATTAGGAAACCGCTTAGATATCAACAGTATAAATTATTAAGAATATTTTGTTAACAATAATACGAAGTATCGATTTATTGATTTTTAACTCTCTTAACACATTATATATAAGTGAATTAACAATATAGATTCAATTAATAAGGGATTTACTAAATCTGATCTTTATTTTGATATTTTTTTCGATCAAGTCTTTTTCCGATTATCTGACCCGATAATAATCCAAGAATGCCCGAAATAAGGAGATAATTTAAATTTATTGCTCCCAAAATGGCGATGCTGAGAGAACTTCCTGCAATAAGCCCTGATAGAATACCGAAAAAGCTATAGTAGGAATAATAGAAGTTAGCATATTGAATATGGTGATCTTTATGAAGGTGTATTTCTATTCGGGATTTTTCAACTTCAAATTTTTTTCTTGTATCGGGTTTAAGAAGACATCCGGGCAACATTTCGGCAAGATCAGTAAGTATCTGCAGGTTTGATTTGCAGGTGCCACATTTTTTTGAGAATTCTTCAGTTTTTTTGGCAATCAATGGCAGACGCCCAATGTTGTAAAAACGAAAATCTGATGAAGAAATCTGATCTCGTATTTTTTCCAATTTAGTAAGGTAGTCTTTACTCCATGAATTCATAGCCTATTGGAAGATAAAAAAAGCCCTTAGAAAGGGCTGTTTATTCTATTTATCCTGGTAAGGTCTCCGTTCTCCACCTTCCCTTGGCCGATCAGGTTTGTCAGAATTCTCAGGTTTAGGTAAAAGAATTTTTCTTGACAATTTCAAATTTCCGGTTTTAGCATCTACATCAATTAACTTAACCTCGATAGTATCACCCACTTTTAAAACCTCTTCGACATTCTGTATCCGGCGCCACTCAATTTCTGAGATATGTAATAAACCATCTTTATTTGGCAGGATTTCGATAAAAGCACCAAAGTTCACAATTGATTTAACTTTACCCTTATAGATTTTACCTATTTCAGGAACTTCAACAATAGCCTTAATTCGCATCATGGCAGCTTCGATCGATTCCTTATCAACAGCAAAAACATCGACAACACCAACATTATCTACCTCTTCGATTACGATGGTTGAACCTGTCGTATTTTGTATTTCCTGAATAACCTTTCCTCCCGGACCAATGAGTGCTCCGATCATTTCTTTTGGTATAATTATCTTTTCAATTCGGGGAACATGTGGCTTATAATCAGCACGGGGTTTGTCAAGGGTTTCCGTCATCTTGCTGAGAATATGCAATCTGCCTTGTTTAGCTTGCTTCAGGGCCTCAGTCAGCACTTCATAGGATAAGCCCTCGACTTTTATGTCCATTTGAGTTGCAGTAATTCCGTCTTTTGTTCCGGCAACTTTAAAATCCATATCGCCTAAATGATCTTCATCGCCGAGAATATCAGAGAGGATGGCGTATTTTGATGATTCGGTATCGGTAATCAATCCCATGGCTATGCCCGATACTGGTTTTCTGATCTGAATGCCTGAATCCATAAGAGCTAAAGTACCTGCACATACAGTAGCCATTGAGGAAGAACCGTTCGACTCGAGAATATCAGACACAACCCTTATAGCATAAGCATTATCTTCAGGGATCATCCTTTTCAAAGCCCTGTGTGCCAGATTACCATGTCCAATTTCTCGTCGCCCAATACCTCTCAAAGGTCTGGCATCACCTGTCGAAAAGGGCGGGAAATTATAATGAAGGACAAACTTTTCACTTCCCTTTATTAGAACTTCATCAATAATTTTTTCATCGAGTTTGGTACCTAGAGTAATGGTTGTGAGAGACTGTGTTTCGCCACGCGTAAATACTGATGAACCATGGGCAGCAGGAAGATAATCTACTTCGCACCAAATAGGTCGGATTTCGTCGGTTTTTCGACCATCGACTCTAATTTTTTCATTAAGTATTAGTGATCGTACAGCTTTTTTTTCCACTTCATGAAAATACCGCTCGATAAGTGATTCGTTAGGCTCTTCTCCCTCTGTGAGTGTTGATGTATACCATTCGGAAAATTCTTGTTTGACTTCGTCAAGGGCATTATGTCTATCCTGTTTTCCAGGTGTAGATTTCACTATTTTGTATACTTTATCATAGGTCTTTTCATGCGCTAATTTCTGAAGTTCTTCATCATTGACTTCATGCGAGTATTCTCTCTTATTTTCTTTACCGACTTCTTTTGTAAGTTCTATTTGAATTTTACAGTGCTTTTTAATTTCTTCATGGGCAAATTTAATTGCCTCAAGCATTTCTTCTTCTGAGACTTCATCCATTTCACCTTCAACCATGAGTATATTATCGAGGGTGGCACCAACCATGATATCAATATCTGCTTTTACTAGTTCTGAGAATGAAGGATTAAGAACAAGTTTTCCATCGATACGCGCAACGCGTACCTCAGAGATAGGTCCGTTAAACGGGATATCGGATACGGAAAGTGCTGCCGATGCTGCCAAACCTGCCAGTGCATCGGGCATAATATCTTTTTCTGCTGAAATAAGAAATACATTTACAAAGACTTCCGCATGAAAATTGTCGGGGAATAATGGACGAAGAGCCCTGTCAACCAAACGGGAGATAAGGATTTCATAATCATCGGGCCGGGATTCGCGTTTAAGAAATCCACCGGGGAATCTTCCTGCCGATGCATATTTCTCTTTGTATTCAACCTGCAATGGCATATAATCGACATCTTCTTTTGCCTCTTTCGAACAAGTTACAGTACCTAATAACATGGTATTTCCTTGTTTAACTACAACAGCTCCATCGGCTTGTTTTGCCAGTTTACCTGTTTCAATTTCTATTGTTCTACCGTCGCCAAGATCAATAGTTTTAATGACTGATTTGTACATATATTTTTGATAATTATAATTTTACATAAAGAGGCAATTATGGGGCTGGAATCTATTAATTACCGCCCGATAGTCTCTGATTAAATTACCCCTCTTTTAAAAAAATGAAAAAGGCAATTTGTTCAATTGCCCTTATGATTCAATTACTTTCTCAGATCAAGTGCCTTTAGAACTGCCCTATATCTTTCTATATCCTTGTTTCTCAAATAATCCAGTAATCTCCTGCGCTTACCTACCAGTTTTAGAAGTGCACGCTGTGTACTAAAATCTTTAGCGTTCTTTTTCAGATGTTCAGTAAGGTGGCGAATACGGTGGGAAAACAGGGCAATCTGGCTTTCGGGAGACCCAGTGTCCTTATTAGACTTTCCGTATTTTCCGAAAATTTTTTCTTTCGATTCTGCTGTTAAATACATATTTATTTAAAATAATTTATCCCTAAAAAACAGAAATGCAAAGGTATGTAATTTTTATTATTTAGCAAGAATTGGCTAATTTCTTTTAACCTAAAGTTACTGATAGATATGGGATAAGAGATATAAGCCTCAGGTTTTAAATTTCATCAAACGATTCTTATTTCAGTTCATGCTATTCTCAATTCAAAAATTATGAACTTCCTTAAGTATTCTCACCTTCAATTAGTATTTTTCTTAACCGGGCCAATTGATTTTTAGTACCTAGTGCAAAAAGTTTGTCATTACTTAATAACAGTATTTCAGGTAATGGATTGATTATATATGAATTGTCCGATCTTTTTAATCCAATAATATTGGCACCTGACTCATTACGTATATCCAGTTCTCGAATCGATTTACCCTCGAAACAACTATGAAGCCGGCTGCAGCTAATTTCTTCGAGCACTACGTTTTCAGTACTTTGAAGCATTAGGAAATCGAGAAATTCAACAACATCGGGCTGAGTTACTAGTTTTGCCATACGCTGACCACCAATACGGTCGGGCATGATAATGTTTGTTGCCCCAGCACGTTTAAGTTTAGTGTCGGAATGTTCATCGGAAGCACGACTGATAATTTTAAGACCCGGATTCATTTCACGGGCAGTAAGGACAACAAACAAATTATCGGCATCTACAGGTAGTGTTGCCAATAATGCCTTGGCACGATCAATCCGGCACATTTCCAGCGTTTCATCGCGTGTAGCATCACCGTGTATATATAACAATTCAGGATTTTCTAAAATATTTTCCATCACTTGCTCATCACGTTCAATAACAACAATTTTTACATGGTGATCGAGCAATTCCTGAACTGCCTGGCGGCCATTACGGCCATAACCACAAATAACAACATGGTCTTTTATTTTTTGAATCTTATTTCTCACAAGTCTGCTTTTATAGTAATGTCCCAAAGCACCATCGATAATGTATCGCGTAAAAGTGGTTACTGCATAAGCAAATATACCAAAACTGAATACAATAAGAAATGCAGTGAAATACATACCTGCATTTGAGAGTGGATGAACTTCCCGGAAACCTACAGTGGCAATTGTAATAATTGTCATAAAGAAGGCATCGGTAAAATTAAAATTCTCGAGGATCATAAAACCTATCACTCCGACCAGTATAATCCCAAATAAGAGGCCCAGGGCTATATACGCATTTTTAAAGCTGACACGTTTCATACTTATTCCAAATTAAGAATTAAATGACCTATCTGACAATCGAGACAATGTTTTTTTAAGCAATAGCTTTCCGTTAATTCAATTAAAGCCTGGCTATCTGCAGCATTTTCAGGTACGAAGTTCAATTTTTTCCACATCCGTGTGATGTGATTTTTTTCAGGAGGCATATGCTCAAGGTAGTAAATGGCCCTTTCTTTCAATTCATTATGATTTTTCATTTCGCCGTATACAAACATTAATGGTACTAAAGTATTGATAATTATGCTATTAAGAGCATTACTGCCAATATATTTCTTTGTTTCGGTTGATTGATTTCCAAATGTATAATGGTTATTCCAGTATTTACTGACACCACAGGAATAAATTGAATATACTTCCTCTATTTTCGAACAACTCAAAGTTTGCGATAATAAATTGGAATTCTTTGAAAGCAGATCGCTTAATTGCGCAATTCGAATTGTAGGGAAATTCAATGGGCGAAGACGCAGAAATTTCCAGAGATGCTTATCTATGGGTTTAAGCCTATACTTTTTCCTATGATATTCATATTCTTTTTTCAGATCACGATGGTATTCATCTATAGCATCTTCTTCAAGAAATCCGGCCTGTCCGAAAAGTATGGCCTCCGTTCGGAAAATATTACCCGGTTGTGAGTTTATGAACTTTAGTGAGATTGACTTTGCTAATAATTCAAAGGGTAAGGCATTGGTTTTCAAGCCAATACTCCGAGCCAAATGAATGAATAGGGTTTCTTCCCAGTTGTTTTTTGTAAAAGAGAGTAATTCCTGAAAATAGGAGCTTTTCTTTTCTAATCGCTTGATGGTTAGAGCATTTAACCAGAAAGATTTCCTTGTTGGATCAATTTTATTAACTGAATGGCTGCACGGAATGGTGTTCTTACTACGAAACAGTTCATTATAGCGATTTTGGATTATTTCATCAATGGAAAGGTTGATACATGGGATTTGTCGCCCCTGAGAGTTGTAACATATACGGTTGTTAACGGTAACCACATGAAGGATAACATTATCGTAGCTTCGATCCGAATCGTGATTATGGTTGTACCATTCGGAAGCTTGTGAATGAATTTCAATATTCCCGGCCCAAACCGTACCGTCTATTTCAACCCTGGCATTCGTAAAATCAGGTCCTCCGTCATGGTTATGTAATCCGGGTTCGATAATTTTAATTAATTCACCCGTGTCGGCAGTATATTCTTTTGGTTTGAATAACGAATTTTTCCAGAGGTAATGTAATAACGCTTCCTGCATTTGTTTCAGGTTTATTTTTAAAGATAAGAAATACAGGAGAAAATGAAAATATCAGAGCAAGTCTGATTCTTTAAGTAGTTTTTCCATTTGTTCTTGTAATATATGACTTTCTTTTGCAGCTTTTTCGGCAAAATTTGTTCCGTTACTGGCAAAGATTATCGATCGGGAAGCATTGACAAGGAGCCCGCATTTTTGATTTATTCCATACCTGGTGACATCTTCCAGGCTTCCTCCCTGTGCACCAACACCAGGCACCAGAAGGAAATGATCCGGGATATGCTCCCGAATGGAAACCAGCATAGAAGCTTTTGTGGCTCCTACAACATACATGATATTGTCGGTATTGCCCCAGGTTTTCGATTTATCGATTACCTCGGTAAATAAGGTTTTGTTGTCTTTTGATGCAAAATATTGAAAATCGGAAGCTCCCTGGTTGGAGGTTAGAGCGAGGATTATAATGTATTTTCCCTCGTAATTAAGGAATGGCACAACGGAATCTTCTCCCATGTAGGGTGCAACAGTAACTGCATCGAAATTCATGTTTTCAAAAAATGCTCTGGCATACATTTTTGATGTATTGCCAATATCACCTCTTTTGGCATCGGCAATGAGAAAGATTTCCGGATAGTTCTTTTTAATATATTCAGCAGTTAGTTCAAGATCTCTCCATCCTTCAATCCCTCTGCACTCGTAAAAGGCAAGGTTGGGTTTATAGGCTACTGCATAGCTGGCTGTTGCGTCAATTATCTGTTTGTTGAACTCAAAAACCGGATTTTTATAGTATCTAAGGTGTTCGGGAATTTTCTCGATGGCACTATCGAGTCCTATACACAGGTAACTCTTTTTACGCCGGATATTCGAAAAGAGGTTTTCACTTTTCATTTCAGAGTTATTTTAGTCCGCTTTCTTTCAGACGCTCCGCATTTTCAGCCATCTGCAACTTATCGATAATTTCCTCAATATCTCCATTCATAACCGCTTGCAGATTATACATTGTATGATTTATCCTATGGTCGGTTACCCGACCCTGTGGATAATTGTAGGTACGGATTTTTGCTGACCGGTCACCGGAAGAAACCATTGTTTTACGTTTTGCTGCCAGGGCATCGAGACGCTTCTGGTATTCAAGGTTGTACAAACGGGTACGCAATTCTTTCATCGCCTTATCCAGATTTTTCAGTTGTGACTTTTCATCCTGACAGGTAACAACCACTCCGGTAGGAACATGGGTAAGGCGTATGGCTGAATAGGTAGTGTTAACTGATTGGCCACCAGGTCCGGAAGAACAATACGTGTCCTTCCTGATATCATCCAGTTTCATATCGACATCAAACTCATCTGCCTCAGGTAGCACAGCTACTGTGGCTGCCGAAGTATGAACCCTGCCTTGTGTTTCTGTCTGAGGTACCCGCTGAACTCTGTGTACCCCTGATTCATATTTTAATATGCCGTAAACTCCCTCACCTGTGACATTCAGAATAATTTCCTTATATCCTCCAACAGTTCCTTCCGTGAATGTATTGATTTCCATTTTCCATCCTTTCCATTCGCAATACTTACCATACATACGGTATAAGTCACCTGCAAAAATACTGGCTTCATCGCCACCTGTTCCTGCACGGATTTCAAGAACTGCATTTTTTTCATCTTCAGGATCGGCAGGTAATAAGAGTATTTTAATTTCTTCTTCCAGTGGCGCCACTTTTTCAAAGAGCATATCCAATTCCTCTTTTGCCATGGAACGCATTTCTTCATCTTTCTCTGTAGCCAGTATTTTTTTAGCATCGTCGATATTGCTCAATAGGTCTTTATATTCTTTATAAGCAACTACAACGGGATCCAGCTCTTTATATTCCCTATTAAGCTTTATGTAACGCTTCATATCTTTCACAATATTTTCCTCTGTCAGAAGGTTTCCGACTTCCTCGAAGCGTTTTTTTACTCCTTCCAGTTTATCAAGAATCAGATTTGTTGCCATAAACGAATCATTCAATAAATAAAGTCACCGTATTCACTTTTTATAGTCAGCTTATTTGAATTAGCTGCTTCTACATGTCCTATTATCCGGGCATCGACATTAAAACTTTTAGAGATATCGATAACAATCTGTGCAAATTCTGCCGGAAGATATATTTCGAATCGGTGCCCCATGTTAAAAACTTCGTACATTTCAACCCATCTTGTTCCGGATTGTTCCTGAATCATTTTAAAAATAGGAGGGACAGGCAGGAGATTATCCTTAATAATATGAAGATTTTTAACAAATTTCATCACTTTTGTTTGTGCACCACCTGAACAATGTATCATACCGTGAATATAAGGTTTGAGCTCTTTGAGCACAGGTATAATAATCGGGGCGTAGGTGCGCGTTGTTGAAAGCAGTAACTTTCCGGCATCGATATCTAAATCAGGAATTTTCTCTTGAAGACTCAGTTTCCCGGTATAGACCAGTGATTTTGGGATTAAATCATCGTAACTTTCAGGATATTTTGTAGCAAGATGATTATGGAATAAATCATGCCGGGCCGAAGTAAGACCGTTGCTCCCAATACCACTGTTATATTCACTCTCATAGCTGGCTTTTCCATAGGATGCCAGGCCTACTATAACATCACCCGATTGAATATTATTCTCAATTACTTCTTTGCGTTTCATCCGGCAGGCTACAGTCGAGTCAACCACGATTGTTCTTACCAAATCACCGATATCGGCTGTTTCACCTCCTGTAAGAAAAATGTTCATGCCATAGTCTGCCAATTGTGAAATCAACTCGTCAAATCCCTTCAGAAGGTACATAATTATATCACCAGGAATTTTTAACTTATTCCGCCCGATGGTTGACGACAGCATTATGTTATCTGTTGCCCCGACACACAACAGATCATCAATATTCATGATAACCGCGTCTTTAGCAATACCTTTCCAGACAGACAGGTCGTGGGTTTCGCACCAATAAATATAGGCCAGCGACGATTTTGTCCCAGCGCCATCAGCATGCATTACCGTACAGTAAAGCGGATCTCCGGTCATGAAATCGGGTAGTATCTTACAAAAAGCATTTGGATAAAGACCCTTATCAAATTCTTCAATTGCCTTATGAACGTCTTCTTTTTGAGTAGATACTCCTCTCCGGCCATACCTGGAATCTGAATTCATCAATTTCTGCTTTTGTGCTGCAAAAATATAAATAATTACGGAACATACGTTAAACGGAAATGAGCCATAACAGAGTATTTTCATTTGCTTAAATGAAATACTAATTCTTAATTCTAGGATTTGCTTTAAATATTTATCTGACAAAAAAGAAAGCTGTGATTTATATCACAGCTTTCAATCCATTAACCTAATTATAACAGAATACGGAATTAATGTTTTTTGTTGTAAACGTATGTAAGAAATTCATTCCTGTATTCACGTTCAAGGAATTTTCCGTAATAGCTGCTTGTTGTAGTAGAGCTGTCCTGATCTTTTATTCCCCGCATGGTTACGCACATATGATTGGCCTCGATGAGCACTGCAACATCTTCAGTTTTCATTACATTTTTTAGCTCCTGGGCTATTTGTTCTGTAAGACGCTCCTGAATTTGTGGCCGTTTGGCATAGTAATCGACGATCCGGTTTATTTTGGATAGTCCTATCACATATCCGTCTGAAATGTATGCAACATGTGCTTTACCAATTATTGGCACAAAATGATGTTCACAGTATGAATGAACTTTAATATTCTTTTCTACCAGCATTTGATTATACCGGAATTTATTCTCGAAAAGAGTTACCCTGGGTTTATTTTCAGGATTAAGCCCGCTAAATATTTCGCTGACAAACATTTTTGCTACACGTTGCGGAGTTCCTTTTATGCTATCATCATTCAGATCGAGGCCGAGTGTCTCAACTATTTTCTGAAAATGCATAGCTATTTTATCGATTTTTGCCTGGTCATCAAGATCGAATGCATCGACACGTAATGGTGTTTCTTTATTGTTCGCATTATTATCATCGTCGATTATTCTGAGAAATTTGTTATTTTTTTCAGAGTTACCGTTTATTCTTGTTTTTAATATAGTATCGCGTGGTATCACTAAATAATTGATTTTAATTCAGGTTTTTCTTTTAGAAGTTTGTCATCATACAGATCGGAAACATAACTTAATTCATATCATAACCTTTAAGCTTTTCCATAAGCTTTTTCCGTGTGAAAAAAATACGGCTTTTTACGGTACCAATTTTCAGGTCAAGTATATCCGCAATTTCTTTATACTTATATCCCTGTGTATGCATAACAAAAGGAAGTCGAAATTCATCCGTCAATTCCGCAATACTCTTTTGAATTTCTTTTACGGAATATTCGCTATCAGGTGTAGTCGATTTCGATTCGGTATTTATATTCAGGTAATACAAATCATCAGTATGATCGAACGTTGTATTGGCTTTTACATTACGCCTGTAATTATTTATAAAAGTATTTTTCATGATTGTAAATGTCCAGGCCTTCAGATTGGTATTCTCTTCAAATTTATCTCTGTATGTGATAGCTTTTACAAATGTTTCCTGAAGAAGATCCTTTGCATCTTCCATATTCGATGTAAGACTCAAAGCAAATCTTTCAAGATTGCTTGAAAGATTAGTTAACTGGTAGTTAAATTCAACTGCTGTCATATCGTTTGATTTTTAAAAATTTATCTATACAAAATGTTTAACAAAAATAATTAAAAGTTAAACATTAACCAAACCTGAAACCTAGTCCAGACAGCTCTTTTTAAGTCTTTTTTAAATAAGAAAAAATGAAATAATGGGCAATTATTAGGCCTAATAGACGATTATTCCGAATGATTCTAAATAAGTTATAAATAATGAATAACGTCTTTCATACTGTTTAACAATAAAATTATAAAAGTAAACAAAATATTGAAAATGAGACAATAACATCCTTTATTCTCATTGTAAATCTTTATACAGATGATGGGAGCAGGAGTTGAATAAGAAAGGATATAAAAAACGAAGTTTGTAAATTGAATCCTTGGGACCGCATTCCCGAAAGTTTGCAGCACGGAGCTTCAATTAGATTGAATACATAAATGAGAATATATTAGTCGACATTTTATGAAGAGGCTATATAATTTAGTTCGGCGGCCAAATTTTGAGGTGACGCCAGATATTTGATATTCTCAGGAAATTTATCAGTATAAAGTGAAAGTTGTTCTCCTGAAACATAGATAGTTTTTTCCGGGAAAGATAGAGAGAGTTTCTGCAAGTATTTTTTTAAATCAATCTGAGAAATTGCTGTTACAATTGAAGTCATCAGGTAATCCGAAGGTTTGAACCGATCAATCTCAACCAAATCATTAAAAGGCACATTGGGTCCGAGATAAATAACTCTGTGCCCTCTTTTTCGGATCATATAATTTGAAAAGATCAAATTAAGTTCATGCAATTCACCTTCGGGAAGGTACAATAAAAAGGTTTTCATATTTGTTGAGTCCCCAGACATTTGACTATCGATGGCAACAAACAATTTTTGGCGGATGAGATTAGAGACGAAATGCTCCTGTGCAGGATTAATTGTACCCGTTTGCCACATAATTCCTACACGGATAAAGAAAGGACTTACTATATGTATAATTGTATCTTCAAATCCCATTTGTATTATGGCATGGGAGAGTATTTTTTCAAATTTTTGTTCATCGAATTCAATCATTGCCAATACCAGGTTTTCGAGATAACTTTCGGTGTCAGCAGGACTATCGTTAAGTTTACTGATATTCTGAGCTATCTCTTCTGGAGACAGATTGACTAATTTGGATATTTTAACTCCATTCCTGTTAAGGATGGAAATATTTAATAGTTTTTTTAACTCGGCATCACAATAAGCTCTGATATTTGTATTGGTCCGCTCAGGTTCAATGAGTCCATAACGCTTTTCCCAGATTCGAATTGTATGTGCCTTTATTCCGGTTAGCCTTTCAAGATCACGTATTGAATAATGACTCATTAATTTCCTGTTTTGTAGTTAGTAGCGATTAGTTGAAGGATTAAATATAACTAATTAATTTAAGGATCAATAAGTAGTATACATATGATCCTAAGGGTTGTAATAATTAACAAGGCAAATGACATTTTGTTTGTTTGCAATCTAGATTTTTCGAATCAAATTAATTCCGTCCCTAATTGGGAGAATAATATTTTCAACTCTCGGATCGTTAAAAATTAAGTCGTTTAGTTTCTTAATGGCTTGAGTTTCCTGATCGGAGTTCTTTGATTCATTAACAACTTTATTACCCCAGAGTGCATTGTCTACAATAACAAATCCCCCCTGAGCAAGCTTGTCAAAACCGGTGTTGTAATAGCTTACATATTCTTTTTTATCAGCGTCGATAAATATCAGGTCGAAAGTATAGGGAAGTGTTGGGATAATATCGATGGCATTTCCTGTCAGCAGTTCGATTTTTGAGGATAACCCTGCCTCTTTGAAGTATTTCTGAGAAAAGAGGGTTAATTCATCATTTATATCAATGGTTATTAATTTCCCATTTTCTGCCAGTCCTTTTGCAAGACAAATGGCTGAATATCCTGTAAATGTTCCAATTTCAAGAATATAATTCGGTTGGATCATTTGGCTGATAAATTGAAGAAGTTTTCCCTGCAGCGGACCGGAAATCATTCGCGGATAGATCATTTTAAGATGTGTTTCCCTATTGAGTTTCGCCAGGACAGGATCTTCCAATGTCGAATGACTGGTGATATAGTTGGTGATTTGTTCCGATTTGTCGGTCATTTTTGAGGTATTAATAAAAAATTAATTGGGTTAGAATTTTTGGATCGAATATCTCATTTGAAACGTCCAGTAATTCGCCCGCTGAGATATTGTTTATTTTATCGCTCAGTTCCTTCAGGGTATCAACTCTGTTGAACAACAACATACTTCTTCCGTTAGAAATCATCTGATGCTCGTTATTATCAGCCGCCATTGCAAGCTGTCCAATAAGCTGTCGCTTGGCTCTGGTAAGCTGTATAGTTCCAAGCCTGACTTCTCTGATTCTTTTAAGTTCTTTTTGTATAAGCTCCAAACATTTATTAATATCTTCTTTATCAGTACCAAAATATATATTTACTATTCCTATATCGCTGTATGTATTATAATTCGATTCTACATTGTATGCTAAGCCATTATTCTCCCTCAGTGCCATATTAAGACGGGAGTTCATGCTCGGACCACCTAACAGATTATTCAACAAATGAAGTACGAGGCGTTTTTCTTCGCGATTACTGTAAGCAAGGTTTCCGGTTATACAATGTGCCTGATAAGTATTATGTTCTTGTTTTATTGTTTTTGCTACATACGATGAAGCATCATAAACTGTTCTCGCAGAGAAAGGCTCTTTTTTTTCAAATTCCGAGAAGTATTTCTTAAAATATCCCAGTATACGTTTGTAGGAAATATTTCCGGCACTGGACACAACCATTTCGGTGGTATAATAATTGGATGCAAAAAACTCAATAATGTCCTGGCGGGAATAAGTATTAAGTGCTGCCTGAGTTCCCAAAATATTTCTGGCGATCGGATTGTTTTGAAATATCAGTTCTTCAAAATCGTCATAGAGCTGTTCGACGGGAGAGTCCTTATAGGAATTAATTTCATCTATAATTACATCTTTTTCTTTATGTATTTCCTTCTCAGGAAATGTCGAACGGATTAAAATGTCAGTCAGAATTTCAAATGCCCTGTCATAAAAATTATTGAAGAAGGATATCTGGATGCAGGTTTCCTCCTTGGTTGTGAATGCATTCATCTCTCCCCCAACATCTTCCATCCGACTTAATATATGGTGTGCTTTACGTTTTTTTGTACCCTTGAAAATAAGATGTTCAATGAAATGAGCCATCCCGTGCTGATGATCCAGTTCATCGCGCGAACCTGTATTAATAATAATACCACAATGAGTAACAGGTGAATTAGTAGGCTGGTGAATAAGTCGGATTCCGTTATCTAACGTAAAGGTATTTAATTCCATCTTCGCATCTCCTCTCAAAAGTCCTGCAAAAGTAAAAAATGATCATTTATTTCCCACTTAAACCATCTAATTTTAAATTTATTATGTGTAGGGAAATTGACATTATTGAACCGTTACCATTATAAAATATGGAATGTCAGATAGAGTAAGAATTAATAATGCATCCTTTTTTGTTAAACAACAATTTTTATTAGATTTGCAGCGCCAATAAATAAAGGTGCCATAGCTCAGTAGGTAGAGCAACGGACTGAAAATCCGTGTGTCCCTGGTTCGATTCCAGGTGGTACCACAGAAAATCCTGGAGAGTGATCTTTGGGATTTTTAGTAGGATTAAAAATGGATGGATTTTATGTCTATGCAATTGTCAGTAGTTTCAGCAGGAGGATTTATGTTGGAATTGCCAGGTTTCCGGAAAAAAGATTAATAGATCATAACAAGGGTAAAACCCGCTCAACAAGGCTTTATATTCCATGGCGATTATTTTATACAGAGTATTGTGGGGAGGCAACTGTTGCCAGGGAGCGTGAGAAGTATTTTAAATCAGCTGCCGGAAAACGCAGATTAAGAGCTATTCTGTCTGCTACCAAGGAATGAAAATCCGAGTGTCCCTGGTTCCCTGCCTGACTGACTGCTTCAGCAGGACAGGCAGGGATTCCAGGTGGTACTACTTAAAAACAGAGTGAGAGCGGAATCGATGAATGAGCGTCACTCTGTTTTTTTTGGATGCACACTCAAAATCACTTTACACATAATGAAGTTCTAGGATATTTGATTCTTGCGACTAAGAAGTATATCGGAAGACAAAGCATTCTGTATAAAAATTATTGGTTGAATATTCAATATTATGCCGTGGCTTATTTAATCTGTAAAGTAATTTGTAATTTCAGGCAGATTTTTAGCGCAATGAGCAGAAAAAAGGTTTTTTCCCTGTTTATTATATCCATAATAATTTTTGTGGTAACAAGTATATCAGTTACCTGGTATACTCATGATATTTTCAAGGAAGATAGAAAGATTATTGAAGTTGCTGAAGTATTTACATCTCTTGATGAGTTAAGGATAAACCTGCGTGCGTTAATTACATCACATAGCTATTTTATGTTGACTTCCAAAGATGATTATCTTGTTGATTATTTTTATTTCAAAGAAGAACTACGAGTTAGTTTAGAGAATTTTAGAAAAACAGACTACCGGCTTTTTATGTCGAAAGCACAAGGTGATTCGCTTGAGATGCTTATAAATCAAGAGACTCAATTGATGGATGAGATTTTAGTCTTTTATAAGCATAATGATAAAAAGGCAGCCACTCAGTTAGTTGTTAGCAAGGTATATCCTCTCTTAAAAGTGATTCGAAATCTGGCAGAGGGTCATTCAACCAAACTGGAATTAATCCAGAAATCCTTTAAATCTAAAATTGAGAGGGACATCCGATCTATGATCGTTACACTAATAGTAGGTTTTAGTATCGGGTTACTCATTATTCTATACGTATTCACACAATTGCTACTTGAAAACCGCGCCCGAAGGAGATCGGAAAAAGAAATATTGCAATATTCCGAGGAATTGAAACGAATCAACTGGTCGAAAGATATGTTTTTCTCAATAATTGCTCATGATCTGAGAAGTCCCTTTGTATCGTTGCTCAACCTATTCGAACTATTAAACGAAGCTTTTAGTAAAAAAGATTTTTCTTTAATCGAAGAGAATATCTTTGCAATCGAATTCTCTGCAAGGCGGACTTATAATCTGTTGCAGAACCTTCTTGAGTGGTCAAAATTACAAACCGGTCGGGTAAAAGTTACTCCCGAATATTTTAATATGAAAGATAATATTACTGAAAATATAGAGTTATACTGTGAAGCCGCCCGTCAAAAATCTATATCAGTTAATTACTCAGGTCAGGACCTGATGGTATTTGCCGATAAAAATATGATAGGTACAGTACTCCGGAATCTATTAGGGAATGCGATAAAATTTACCGAAAGCGGTAAAATCACAATAGAATCTGAAAAACATGATGATTCCATAATTTTAAAAGTGATTGATACAGGAATCGGTCTTTCCCGGGAGGATATAGGAAAATTATTTAAAATCGAAGTCGATACTACATCAATAGGATCAAGCTCCGAGAAAGGAAGCGGATTAGGGTTGATCCTGTGCAAGAATTTTGTTGAGTTGAATGGTGGCAGAATATGGGCAGAAAGCAATCCCGATGAAGGCAGCAGGTTCTGCTTTACTATTCCAATCCGGATGAAATAGTAAAACCTTTAAGCATAAACTGTGAGTTCCATAATTATTTTCTGATACTCTGATTAACATCAACTAAAGAGTATATTTGTAATATGTCGAAAGGTGATTTCATCGGATTTACAAAAGATTACGGTTACCAGGTTGGCGTTAGTCGTACTGTCAATCTTCCGGTGGAAGATGTATGGAAATTTCTTTTATCAAAAAAAGGCATGTCTGTCTGGCTGGGAACATGGGCGTTTGATAAATGGGAAACAGGTATCGAATATCTTACGGAGGAAGGCACACAGGGAATGATCAGGGTTTTTAAAATATTCTCACACATACGGTTGTCCTGGCGACGAAAAGACTGGGCCCATGATTCCATTCTTCAGATCAGGACCATTCCCAATGCAGGAAAAACAACACTTAGTATTCATCAGGAAAAATTGCTTGATGCAAAACAAAGGGATGAAATGAAGCATTATTGGACACATGTATTGGAAGACATAGTAAAACAGTTACAAGATAAGTAATGCTTCAGTTGGAAAATTTACCTGCATAATTTAATGATTCTGTCGATGTCAGTTATTGAGTAAAGGGAAACCTGTACCTATTAATTCCTATAAAATTGCTGGATATTTCAATTTAAAAACCCAATAATGGTATGAAAGCAGCACATATTAAGTCAACAACACCATGCAGCAATGGGACTTGGCCGGTCTTTTTAATGGCAATAGGACTGATTATCTTAATGATCCTCCTGAAATATTTACTTGATTTTTTAACGGGAGCAAATTAAGTTTTAACGATTTCTTCCAATCCGGGGACTATTAAAATAAAATTTCCATCACGAAACTGGAATGGAATATTTTTGACTTTTTTCTCATATGTTGGGTCGTAGGAGATATGATGTTTTCTACCTACAAAAAAGATAGTCAGGGTATTTGAATGCTGTGATGATAAAATAGCTTTCATCTCAGAGACATCATGAAGTATGTTATGATTCAGATTTTTATATTTCTTTTCCTGAAAAGATTTGGTAATACTCTGAACAGATAATTCGGAGTCGGAATAGATGGAAATGGGTATATTTTTTTTTGCTGGTAATCCTGTAATATTATTCATGCATCCTGAAAATGAAGGTTCAATTTCAGTATTTCTTGGAGCAAAAATATTGATTTGCCCAAAATTCTGAACCGTATCGTTTATATAGCAGGCATATAGTGTGATGGTGCTTTTTAGCAGATGATCGAAAATGTTGCCCATAATTTTTTGTACGCGATTGGTTTTTTCGGCCCATCCAATTACAATATCTGTGGCAGAAAGTTCTTTTGCTGCCCGCAGAATGCCATTAGTTATATTCAGATCGATACGGGTAATAATTTTTATTTTTTCTGATAGCACATTATAGGGAGCGAGATTCATTTCCAGACATTCTCTTATATATTCCAAATTACTTCTTGCTTCCGTATCATCTTTCACTACACTTACGGCATAAACCGGTTCTTCAGTATTGTGGGTATTCATTTGGATGGCGAGGCTAACCAATTCACTCATAGTTGACGGATTTGCTATAGAGACGAGGATTCTCCGTGTTAGTTTTCGTTCCAGGCTCTGAAATGTGATTCTTTCTTTTGCAAGTTTTTTTCCTCCCCATTCCGTAACCAGTGAGGCAGTCAGACTTGTTACCAGAATGATAACTATAACAGCATTAAAAATGACATTATCGATGAGGTTCTGTTCATACCCGATAAGAATAACGGCTATTGTGGCTGCAGCGTGGGAGCAGGTCAGACCAAAAAGTACATTACGCTGTGCCTTAGAATAACCTGAGATTTTCTGCGTAGTAAAAGCGGCTAACCATTTACCAAGAAGGGCTGAAATAACCAATAAAGCTGCTACATACCACAGGTGAATTCCCTGAAAAAGAATACGAAGATCGATGAGCATGCCAATACTAATCAGAAAGAGAGGTATAAAAAGAATATTCCCGACAAAATCGACATGCTGCAGGAGCATGGAGTTTTTTGGGATAACTTTATTTAAGGCAAGTCCGGCAACAAATGCTCCGATAATAGGTTCTACTCCAACTAATTTTGCGATACTTGCTGAAATAAAAACCAATCCAAGAAGAAAAATAAAGTGAACGGGTCTGTCTCTTTTTACATTGCTGAAAAACCATGTAGCCAGGCGTGGAAAACTGAAAAATATTACCAGCAGATAAATTGTAAATAATCCCACTAGCCTGATTATTTCCCAGGGTATATTATTTTTAACAGAAATTCCGGTAATTATTGACAATACAAGCAATACAAGAGTATCAGTAATAATAGTACCTCCGACAGCCGCCATTACTGAACCATCTTTTGTAATTCCCAGTTTCCTTGCAATTGGATAGGCCACGAGAGTGTGTGTTGAAAACATAATAGATACGAGTATAGTTGCCACAATATTTAATTGCAGAATAAAATGGCAAATAATATAGCCTATTAAAAAGGGGAAAATAAAAGTCAATAATCCAAAAAGTATACTTGTATTCCGGCTTTTATTAAAATCCCTGAGGTTTAGTTCTAATCCGGCAACAAACATAAGGTATAGTAATCCGACAGTTCCAAGTAACACAATGCTGGTATCGCGCTCTAAGAGGTGAAAACCATAGGGGCCAATAATGATGCCTGCCAGCAGATAGGAAGCTATATCGGGAATTCTGATAATTTTAAAAACAATAGGGGCCAGAAGAATTGAAAGTATAAGGACAGCGAAAACAAATACAGGTTCCTTCAGAGGGAGATTCAATATGCCAGTATAGATAGAACTTATCATTTGGATATCAGTAGTTGGATATTCATTAATGTCTTATTAAATAGATGATATAAACCAGGTAACCTGCTGTAAAAAGGGCTGCCTCCCATCTATCCAGTTTGTACTTCTTACCGCTAAACATGGCAATAAAAAGTAAGATTGTTGCGCCAATCAGAACCAGGATATCGAGATTAAACTGTAAATTGTATTTGATGGGTTTTATTATAGCACTGACTCCAAGGATAAGGAAAATATTAAAAATATTGGAACCTATTACGTTTCCTACAGCTATATCACTTCTTCTGCGGATGGCAGCCACAACGGAAGTAAAAAGTTCAGGAAGTGAAGTTCCGGCTGAAATTATAGTGAGCCCGATAAATTTTTCACTAACATGAAGTAGCTGAGCTATTTTTACGGCTTTATCTACAACTAATTTACTACCCACAATAAGTGTAATCAAACCAATTGCAATATAGAGTATGGTCCATGAAATCTTATATGTTTGATATTCCGAATCTGTATCGGTTTTTTCTGTTTTCATTGAGAAAGCCATATAGAGAAGGAAGAGCAGAAATATACCAATGAAGATCAGTCCGTCCATTCTACTGAACAGAGCAGCAGAACTAGGAGTTAACCAGTTATTCGCTAATAAAATGAGTAAGGCAGTTGCCAGCAATGATATGGGTATTTCTTTCCAGACAGTTTTGGTTTGTACTGTAAGAGGATAGATCATACCGGAAATACCTAGGATCAGTAGCAGATTAAAGATATTACTGCCTACAACATTACCCACTGCAACATCATTATATCCTTTTATCGATGAAAGAACGTTTACCAGGAGTTCCGGAGCTGAAGTTCCAAAAGCAACAACGGTTAAACCAATGGCCAATTCCGATATATTATACTGTTTCGCCAGCGAAACAGAACCTGTTACCAGCCAGTCGGCGCCCTTAATTAGCAAAACAAATCCTAAAATTATCAGAAGGATATGTACGGTCATGAACTTTTTCTTATTATGACTGAAATTTACGTTAAAGTAACATTCCGTAAAAAAATTCTTCAATAAAATAGTTGAAGTCTTTTGAAATTGGAATTTACTCCATCAATTATTGAATAAGCATTATGGAAAATAAAATATTTACAGTAATAATAATTGTTGTATCTTTCAGTATAGAACATTAACGGATAAAAAAATCAGGAAATTATCAGATTTTGTATAATATCTTTCAATTAACGAATTGTAATAGAGTATAAACTTCAATAGTTCGTAATTAAAAATCAAACTATCTAATTATGAAAAAAAACAGGAACTTTTTAGGTTTGGCAATACTTGTTTTTGCCTTGATTACTGGTTGTGGAAAAATGCCGCAGGCAGAAGTTGATACAGCCAAAGCTGCTCTCGACTCTCTTGTTGCCCACGGAGCAGACAAAATATTAGCGGATGATTTTAAGGATTTACAGGAAAAATTAGATGAAGTTTTAGAACTGGTAGAAAAGCAAGGTTCGAAAATGTTTAAAAGTTTTGGAGAGGCTAAAGACAAACTTGCAGGTGTTGTGGAAGATGCAACAGAACTGGAAGAAAAAAATGATGAGAAAAAAGCTGAATTATCAGGCGAGGCGAGTGAGTTAATGGCAGAAATCGGGACTATTAATAATGACAGCAAAAACATGATCCCAAAAACGGGAAGCATTAGTTCTCAGCAACTGGTTTTAAGGAAAGATGCCTATGCGGTTGATGCTGCCCTTGAAGAAATTAAAACTATGCTTAACGAGAATGATTTTGTTGTCGCCCTGGAAAAGCTTGAAGAATTGAAGGAAGAAGCCAAGAGAATCAACGCTGATCTTAAGGTAGTAAAACCAGCAAGCAGCAAACCGGTAAAAAAACCCAGAACAACCT
Organism: uncultured Bacteroidales bacterium; assembly: GCA_964592225.1. GTDB lineage: Bacteria > Bacteroidota > Bacteroidia > Bacteroidales > UBA10428 > UBA10428. The sequence goes on along the minus strand of CAZQCO010000002.1, from coordinate 54,459 downwards.
CTACAACAAGTGGGACGCTTAAACCATCAAAAAAATAATTGTTTACTGTTTGTCCTGAGTTTTATAAGTTGAGACTGTTCTTAATTCACTTTTCTTCAGAAAATAATTAATGCCCCGGTAGAGTGGGAATGTATATTTTTTAACTTCATAACATCTATCGGTGTTTTAGGTTATCCAACTTCACCTGGGTTTTATTGTTTTTATAAAAGAGTACTGGTTGAATTGAGAATTCTAGAATACCATCTCATCGCCTCCAAAATCGTTGTTACTTCCATTATTACGACCATTCCTTGTCATTCGATTGTTCTGATTGAGACGATAGATGAAAGTTAGAGTATAATTAGGTTTCGACCAGCGAAACTCATTTTCAGAATACAGATCGGGTTGATCGATAATAAACCTGAATTTGCGACTGTTCAGTACATCATGTATATTGAAGGTTAAGGTGCCGTTTCCTTTTAACAAATCTTTGCTTATGCCCAGGTTTAACATATAGAAGGCTTTTCTAAGACCCTGAGTTGTTTCCTGGGGGGCGCGATAAAAGAATATGGTCTGGATATCGAAGTTTTTTGGCAGACGTATCCGTGAATTTAAACGTGTGTTCCATGAATAATCGTCGCTGTGAAGGTTCTCTTCTTCGAAATGTCCATCTGTAATGGAACGGAAGAAGTCGAAATTGGCCGAGAGAGTCCACCATTTCTGTACACGTAATGTAATATTACTCTCGAAACCGAAGGATTGTCTCTCTGACAGGTTAAGCGGCATCGTTAATGTAATACCTGTAGAATCGTCAACAAAATTTACACGCTCCATGACATCGGTTGAATATCTGTAGTAAACTCCCGAATAAAAATTAAATACAGTCAGATTTGCCAGGTATCCGGCTTCGAGAGAATGTGTGTATTCAGGATTAAGGTTGGGATTTCCGCTACGGATATTTCGGGAATCACTATAACTGTGAAAAGGATTCAGAAACCAGAAACGTGGGCGCTGAATTCTCCGGCTATAACTTAACTGCATCGAATGAACCTTACTGAATTGAAATGAACTATGGAACGTAGGGAAAAAGTCAAGGTATAGTCTTTCGTTTTTTTCGTTCGTTTCATGAAGGAAGGTTCGCACATCGGAGAGTTCGGTTCTTAATCCAAACTGAAGCCCTATTTTGCCGAAATTATTTCCGCCCTGAAGGTAGAGCGCATGAATGTTTTCGATATACTTGAAATTATTTGAAAATTCTTCAAGTCTCATCCAATTGTTATTGTCGTCTTGCTCTTCAACATAATAAGGATTTGCGATATTCCTGAATTCGCTCCGGTAACCGGCTTCAAATTTGCCATCGTTCCCAAATGGATAAATATAATCGGCCTGCAATAAAAAATTCTTTTCACTCTCATTATTATAGGATCGCTGAATAATTGTACTCCCTACATCCTCATTGGAGGGAATAATTTCTTCTTCAATCGAGGATTTTTCCGTTTCACTGTTTTCCATGAATTGGGTCAAAAATGTAAGCTTGTGATCTTCCTTTTCAAATTTCTTTTCATAGTTCATTGAAATCTCAATGTCTTTTTCATCTTCTTCTTCTTTGTCAATTCTATAGGAACTGGCAATAGGAACAGGTGGGTTGGAAAATGTAAAATCATTGTACGAGAGCCGGGTAGTATTCAACTGATCATCAATACCAAACAAAAAGGAGGTAGTAATTGTATTTTTTGAATTAATGTAATAATCGGCGCCTCCACGGATACGGTTTGAGAGGCCGGTTCGTAAGCGTTCCCTTTCCAAACGGGTGATGTAACTTGTGTCGGACAGTGTAAATTCCTGGTACGATTTTCCCATTCCCGGCCGCTCATTATACCGGATGTTATAATTCAGAAAATAATTGATCTTTTCCTTTCGAAAATTGACATTGACGCCTAAAGAATACTGCTGCGGATAACCGGCAGTGACTTCGAATGTGCCATTTACTCCTTTATTAGCGTCCTTTCGTAATACGATATTAATGATACCCGCCATACCTTCGGCCTCGTAACGGGCGCTGGGATTGGTAATTATTTCCACTCTTTCAATCATCGAACCCTGTAAACTTTGCAGCGCATTGGTATTGCTGGAATTTACCATGCCTGAAGGTTTTCCGTCAATCAGGATCTGGATATTTTCACTGCCTCTGAGTGTAATATTACCCTCCATATCGACAGCTACAGAAGGTATATTGTCTAGTATATCAAGGGCAGTTTTTCCTGTATTGCTGAGATCCTTCCCGACATTGAATATTTTTTTATCGAGATTAATAACCATTTCACTTCGCTCACCAATAACAGTGACCTCATTGAGTGATGTGGACTCCAGTTCAAGTGCTATTGTACCTAAATCAATATTTCTGTTCTGTGCGGTTATAGAAACATTATTTATAACCAGTTTTTCATAGGAAATAAATTGTACTTCAGCGAAATAATTTCCAGGACTTACCTTCAGGAAGAAGGTCCCATCGGATGAGGTGATAGTACCATCAACAAGCACCGAATCTGATGTAAAAAGACTAATGGTTGCATATTCCAGGGGTAAATTTGCCTGTTTATCGATAACCTTTCCTGTAATTGTTCCTTCATTCAATAGAGGAGCTGACTGTCCCTGCAGGAATACGGGTAAAATGATATAAGACAGTAAGATAATTTTTTGCTGTAAAGAGATCATATAAAAATAATTGTGGACTATTAAATAAACCCGTGAAGATAACTATTGTTTATTATACTGAATAAAATCAGCTCATGCTTATTTTTAATTTCATTAGTGTCCAAATCAGGCTAAAATTAATCAGTCCTCGTATAATAATTAAAGGAAATCGACCAAAGCATTGACTTTCATTACCAATATTTGGTTATTATCTATTAAAAAATTTAAAAAATAATTTTTTCATCCAATTTCAGGTTATAGACATATTAATATTATTGTCATTCTGCAAAAAACTTCAAGATCAATACAGTCGTTAAACGAAAGGGAATAGTACTTAATCAGATATTTCTTTTATTAGATTTTTTAAAATAATCACCAGAGTAATATCATAAAATTGATTTTAAGAGAAAGAAAGAAACTCTTTAAGGATCATTAAATGTTTAATAAATTATAATTAATATTAAACATTGTTCAATTTATTATTTTTATACTATTTATATAATATTTCCTTAAATGTCTATATAACAAGATAATAATATTTTGAATTATTTTATATATGATAATAAATGTTTAATAATTAAATATAAATATTAAACAAAATAGTAATGTCTGCGTTTCAGTTTCATGTTTAATTAAATTATAAAATCATGAAGAAATTAGGACTTTTTATTTTTACTTCTCTTTTTCTGTCTATGTCAACATTGATAGTGAAGGGTGAAACTGTGGTCGAAATTATCGTAAACAGCCCAGATCATAATACTCTTGAGGCTGCAGTAATAGCTGCAGAACTGGCTGACGATCTGTCGGGTGAAGGTCCCTTTACCGTATTTGCACCAACCGATGCTGCTTTTGCTGCTCTTCCTGCAGATGTACTCGATGCTCTGCTGGCTGACCCGACAGGTGACCTGGCTGACATTCTACTATATCATGTTCTTAGTGGCTCAGTAATGTCAGGTGATCTATCGGATGGGATGACAGCTACAACCTTGCTTGGAAAAGATATCGCGGTGACTATAAATATGGACGGCATATTTATCAACGGTGCCGGAGTGATTGTTGCCGATATCATAGCTGATAACGGTGTTGTACATGTTATCGATGCTGTTCTGATACCACCGGTTATAACTGTGGTGGATATTATAGTAAACAGCCCAGATCATAATACTCTTGAGGCTGCAGTAATAGCTGCAGAACTGGCTGACGATCTGTCGGGTGAAGGTCCCTTTACCGTATTTGCACCAACCGATGCTGCTTTTGCTGCTCTTCCTGCAGATGTACTCGATGCTCTGCTGGCTGACCCGACAGGTGACCTGGCTGACATTCTACTATATCATGTTCTTAGTGGCTCAGTAATGTCAGGTGATCTATCGGATGGGATGACAGCTACAACCTTGCTTGGAAAAGATATCGCGGTGACTATAAATATGGACGGCATATTTATCAACGATGCCGAAGTGATTATTGCCGATATTGAAGCTGATAATGGTGTTGTACATGTACTCGATGCTGTATTGATTCCTTTTGCACCTTCAGCCTTTTTTTCATTTGTTGAATCGACTGGTATGGAAGTCTATCCCAATCCTGCTACAGGCTATGTAAATCTGGTTATTCGCGACGATCGCTTTAATAAGTCACGGGTAAGTATAATTAATGCTGCCGGATTGAAAGTTACAGAATTTGTGATCGAAGATCAAACATACAGCCTGGATATTACCGGATTAGATGTTGGAATATACAATATGGTTATTACATCCAATGAACTTGGATTCACTGAAAAACTAATTGTACAGTAGAATTCCAGTTTACTTAAGGTTGATTAGAAATGAGAGGGGTTGTGTTTTGATGCAGCCCCTTTCAGATTTTAAAAGAGTCAGTAGTTATTCGGATTTTCAGATTGATTTCTGAAGAGAATATGGTTTTCTGATTTCATTATATTTACAAATCGGAATAGCAAATAAAAATGATTCAAATCGGGAATACACTGCTAAGCGATGATCTGGCAGAAAAGCATTTCTTCTGTGATCTGAGTAAATGTAAAGGTGCCTGTTGCGTGAAGGGGGATGCAGGGGCTCCACTTTCTGTCGAAGAAGTGCTTTTATTGCCTGAAATAATAGATAAAATAAAACCTTTCCTGCGAAAAGAAGGTATAGAGGCTATTGAACAACAGGGTACACATATTCTGGATGCTGAAAATGAAACAGTTACACCTTTAATTCAAGGTAAGGAATGTGCCTATGTGGTTTTTGAAAAAGGTATTGCCATGTGTGGTATCGAAAAAGCCTATATAGATGGGGCCATTACTTTTCGAAAACCCGTATCATGCCATCTTTATCCTATTCGTATTAGAAAATATGAGCAATTTATTGCTGTTAATTATGATAAATGGACTATTTGTGAACCTGCCCGGCAAAAGGGGGAAAAGGATGGCATTCCTTTGTATGAGTTTGTTAAAGACGCTTTAATCAGGCGATTTGGAAATACCTGGTATCGTAACCTTCTTACTATCATTGGTCAACGTTTGAATAAGATAAGATCATAAAAAACAGCTGATGACTCGGATGTTATTGATCATTAATCCAAATCACCAGCATAAAACAAAAACCCTAACCAGAAATCAATAAGACTATATTAAAATCTTTAATGTTTCATTCTTTTGCGTTCCCTCCAGTACTCGATATATCGTGTTTGAGATACGAATCCGACCGGTCCTTCATAAATTCCTCCATCACCTCCCGAGTCGTAAACCCGAATAGCAATAGTGTTTTTCTGATCTTTCTTAAGCAGGTTCGCCGGGAAAAAGTATCCCCTCAAGGCCTGGTAATGCTGCCCGGTTGATATTCGCTGACCCTCCCGGTCGACAAAATCTCCCGTCATACCTATTTTTACTCCGTTCAGGTATACTTCATCGACATCATCGATTTTCCCAAGAAGTAATACTAAGGTCTCTTCTTTAAAGCTACCCCGGTAGTAAAAATTCTTCCTATACCAGGCATATCCGTCGTAGTCTCTGTAACCCTGATCTTCCCACTTGGCCGGCACTAAAATTTTGTCCCACTTACTGTCGTTATAATTAATCGATTTTCTTTCCAGATCATCACCTGTCTGAAATTTCCATTCTCCCTCCAGACTTGCATCTAATGGTATTTCGAAAGGATTTATATAAATTCCGATATTGCCACTTACTATTCCTCCGGCCTGGTAGGAATCATATACTTTCACCGCAAGAATGTTAGGCCCGTTAAAATTTATAAGTTTCTTTGGTACCCTGTAAATCCTTTTTGCATTATAAGCTGTATTGTAATTGGGGGGAAAGGTACCGGTAGAGCCGATTTTTTTACCATTCAGATAGGTTTCATCAACATCGTCGATATAACCCAGAACGAGATAAAGAGTTTTATCCTTGTATTCATTGGATATTGTAAAGGTTTTACGGTAAAATCCAAAACCGTTATAACCATAAAATCCTTGATTTTCCCATGGTGAAGGTACCATGATGGTTTCCCAATCAGTATCATTGTAGGCTGCTGATACCCATTCTTCACGTTCTCCGATAGAAAATTTCCAACTGCCTGAAAGATTTTTAATCCGGATTAAATTATAATCAGAAGCAATTAGCCCTGTTACAATCAATACATTTAATATCAGGCTGATTAATGTAAATTTCCAAAATGTGTAATTTGTTCTCATAATATGCTATTCCACTCAATAGTCAATCAAAAATTCTTCTAAAATAAAGTCCCAAAACGGTCGGTTCTCATAATGTTTTCGTCGATAGATACGACAATTTTCTTCAGTCATCAAACCAATGGGGCCTTCATATATTCCTCCGCGTATACGCTCGTCAAACACCCTGATTGCAAGAGTATTTTCACCATTCTGTCTCAGAAGATCATTGGGTATCTCATATATTCTTCTAGCATTATACTCATAGCCTCTCCTTCTGTATTCGCCATCTTTGTCAAGTTCAAATACTGTTCCTATGCGTTCTCCATTAAGGTATACATAGTCATAATCGTCAATTTTACCCAGAATCAGGTATAATGTTTTATTTTTCAGGTGTGATGGTATCCTGAATGTAGTTCTATACCAGGCAACTCCATCGTAATTGGAATAACCTTGCTGTTCCCATTCTGAGGGCACATCAATTTTTGACCATAAATCATCGTCGAAAGAAGTATTTTTCCATTGCTTATTATCACCCAGATGAAATTTCCACTTTCCTGAAAGATTAAGATCAAGCAAATTGTCATCCTCATCTGTATATATTCCAATGGGGCCACTAATTATACCTCCTTCGAGATAGCTGTCATACACTCTTATGGCCAGTGTATTGGTGCCGGAGAAATTCAGATACTCTACCGGGATCAGATATTTTCTTGTTTTATTATAAGCAGTTATGTAATCAGGCGGAAAACTTCCGCTTTCACCTATTTTTTTACCATTCAGAAAAACTTCGTCGGCATCGTCGATCCTGCCAAGTACCAGGTAGAGCGGAGTATTATCAGAAATATTTTTAATTGTAAAATCTTTCCTGTACCAGGCATATCCATTATACTCTGAATAACCATTGTCTTCCCATTTACCCGGCACTCGTATTACATCCCAATCATTATCATTAAATCCCGGATTGGCCCAGTTAGCATTATCCCCAATTGAAAATTTCCAGTTCCCTGAGAGATACATAATCCTTTTTAAGTCTTCTGCACCTGCTTTTTGGGAAGTTAAAAGAAATACAACTATTAATACAAAGTGTATGATCACGATATGTAATATTCGTTTTCTCATTTTACACTATATTATTTGTTTCTGATTTACAAAATACATTAATGGTCAAATATTTTTCATCAAGATAATCCGCAATAGGGTTTCCTGTCCAGCAATTGTTAAAATTTTTGTCAACATTCTGATACTTTATTTGACATTTATTAAAATTGAGATAGTTCTCAGAAAATAATTGACTGTCAGTTGAAAGATCGTGTTTCCCAACGATATAGATATATTGATTGGAACTATCTGCTTTAGCCAGTAATTCGGATTTCCATAAAACGGGACGTGGGGAAGTGCTAATTTCAAACTCACTTTTCATTTTACTGATCTTACTATTTTCGAATACAGCCTCATTAGTTTTCAGAAGATTATTGCTTATCATTCCAACAAAAAGACATAGCAGTAATAGGGTTGTTTTCATTGTCTGGTTGTTTAAATATCTGACACAAATATACGGGAGTCAAATAGTGTCGCTGTCACACACAGGTAAAAGATTGTCATGAAATGTCACCAGAATGTAAATTATATTGTATCGTTCCTAAAACTCGTTTTTAAAGCATTCTTTTTTCAGGGATTAAATTATGGGATAGTTACAGCTTATTTTTTAAAAGAAGATATGGAAAAGAGATATACTATTCCTTAATACTATTCGATAAGTGATATTTAATTGCATAGAAATACTTCTGTAGAAATGAAAATCTTATTTATGACTTTTTAAAAAATAACTATAATACTTATTCAATTAATCATAATTCCGTTCAGAGTATATTTAAAGATGACTAGGGAATTCTTCGGTTGGGAACTTATCAGGGTCGATGTACATTACCGGAGAAGCAACAGAAGGTGAAGCGGGAACCGGACTGGGATTAATTTTATGTAAAGAATATATTGTAAAAAACAATGGAAAAATCTGGATTGAAAGTGAATTGAATAAAGGAAGTGCGTTTCATTTTTCACTTCCGCAAGGTAACACTAACCTAAAGTATCAATTTGTAGCCAACTCCATGCACTGTCAGAATTAGCTTAGGATTATTCAAGTCCTTTTCAATTTTTTGCCTCAACTTTAATATAAAGTTATCTACTGTGCGGGTAGTAATGTCATAATCAATACCCCATACTTCACTCATTAGTTCATCACGCTCGACAGTTTTATTGGCGTTATTAAAGAGATAGGAGAGTATTTCAAATTCTTTATGGGTTAGTTTAACCGGTTTACCATTTTCAAATGCCTCATAATTTTTAAAGTTAAGCGTAAGTTTCCCCAGTGTGATATCTTTCTCTTCATGCTTGTAATCCTGATTCGAAGGAACTCTTCGCAGAATGGCTTTTATTCGGGCTAGCAACTCTCGAAGACTAAATGGTTTGGTGATATAATCATCGGCACCCAGTTCCAGTCCCACTACTTTGTCAATTTCTTCACCTTTTGCGGTTAAGAGTATAATAGGTATTGTAATTCCTGCATTCCGGGCATTTTTACATATATCGAAACCCGATATATGAGGTAACATTACATCAAGAAGCACCAGATCGTAGGAATTATTCAGAATTTTATCCTGGCCGGTATTGCCATCGGCAGCTGTATCAACTGTGTAACCCTCAAATTCGAGGTTATCCTTTAATCCCTGAAGCATAGGGGCTTCATCTTCAACAATTAGTATTTTTTTCATCATCACATGTTTTGGTTGAATGGAAAATACAACATGAATTCCGTACCCGCTCCACTTTCGCTTTTCACCTCGATATTACCATTATGAGCATCGACAATATGCTTCACTATAGTAAGTCCCAACCCGGAACCTTTGGCTTTTAAAGCAAGATCTTTTTCGGTTACGCGGTAAAATTTATCGAATATATTCCTTTGGTCCTTCTGGGCAATGCCAATTCCCTTATCCATTACCCGGAGTATAACAAATCTGTCATTCCATTGAGTTTGTATCTGTATGTATTTTTCCGAGTTGCTGTATTTCATCGAGTTATCTATCAGGTTGACAAGAATATCAGCGATCGATTCCCTGTCTGCCCACATTAAAGGCAGATTAGGAGCTAAATTCAGTTCGGTTTTGAAACCTTTTTTTTCCAAGACAAGAGTAAACGATCTGAGAACTGTGTCGATCACCTCATTAAGTTGTACCTCAGTAAATGAGTATTGTCTTTTCCCGCTTTCAATCTGAGAAAAGTTTAATATTTTATTTATGATACCTGTGAGTCGCTGTGTTTCCTGTAAAATTACTGTATAATATTCTTTTATCTTTTCTTTTGAGCTTACTCTTCCCATTTCAAGGCTCTCGATATACATCTGTATCAGGGCAAGAGGGGTGCGTATCTCGTGCGATACATTGGATACAAAATCAGTTTTTAATTTTGCCAGCTCCATCTGCTGGTTTATGTTACGGAATATGAACCAGATACTCAGCAGCAACACCAGATCGATAATTCCAATGAGGATAAGGTTTTTGCGTGTACGCGATTTTGCCAGATCGGATATTGTTTGATCCTTCAGTTCTATCCCGATATCATAATTCTTGATAAGCCATAAAGGTTTTTTATGAAGTATGGTCAGTGGTATATTCTTTCGGTCGGAATTATAAATTACAGAATCATTACCTGAATTTGAAATTGCAATATCGAATTTCTCCATGGCTATTTCCTGAATTTTCGGATCGAGTACTTCGTTTATAAAACGTTCAGGATTATGTACAACAAAAATATATTGTGTAGAATCTTGAAAATATTGAGCAAACGCAAAAACCTGATAATTTGATGAAGGTAGAATGAATGTTTCGATTTTCCGGTAACCTCCCCGAAGATATGTCTTGAGTTTGGTTAGTACAGAATCCTGATCTTGTATGAGCTTAAGGATAAGGTCCTGTAAATACAGACGTTCACAATCCTGGCCAAATGAACCCAATTGCCTGGTTTCTTCACTGTACAGAAACAAACAGTTAGCAACAGGTGCAGTGGAGAAGAATTCATCTAATTCATTTAAAGCTGCTGTTTCAGGTTGATCAAATATTGAAATGAGGCTGCTTGCCCATCCATTCATAACATCTTCCGAATACTGATTTATAGAATATAGAATTGCATCGAGCTGATTGGTGTAAATTGATTCAATTACCTGTTCGTTTTTTCGTAGTGTGCCAATTTCATAAACTGAAAAAATAATAGTGGGTAATATGAGAATGATCAAAATAAGAACTATCGATTTTTTCAACGATTTAAACATGAGAAATAAATAATTGATTAGGATAAAAGTAGGCATTTTTACAGGCTTCTTAAAGTGAAATTTCAAACCAGGTACTACTTTCTCATTTTTAATCTGCCCAAGGTTTAGTACTTTCGGCAAAAAGCCTGGAACATGGATACTATTAATGCTTATATTGAACAACATAGGGAAAGATTTCTGCACGAACTCTTCGAACTGATCCGAATTCCCTCGGTTAGTGCCTTAAGCGAGAATAAAGAAGTAATGCATACGGCAGCACATTATATTAAAAATAATCTCCTTTCTTCAGGTGTCACTTTCGCAAAAGTGATGGATACTTCAGGGTGGCCGGTTATATATGCCGAGAAGATAGTAAATCCCGATGGGCCCACAATACTCGTATACGGACATTATGATGTTCAGCCGCCTGAACCGCTTGATGAATGGAAGTCGCCTCCCTTTGAGCCTGAGATAAGAGAAGGTAAAATTTTCGCACGTGGAGCCGATGACGACAAGGGACAATTATTCATGCAAATTAAGGCTTTCGAATATATGGTTGCTGAGAACAGACTGCCCTGTAATGTGAAGTTCTTAATTGAGGGGGAGGAGGAAATCAGCTCTCCTTCCTTAAAACAATTTTGTATTGATAACAAGGATATGCTAAGTGCTGATATAATTTTAGTGTCGGATACAACCATCTTGTCGTTATCAACACCTGCACTGGCAGTTGGCTTACGCGGAATAGCATATTTTGAGTTAACCATCAAAGGTCCTGATCGAGATTTACACTCCGGACTGTATGGAGGGGCAGTGGATAATCCGGCAAATGTACTCTCTGATTTAATTGCCGGCATGAAGGATAAAAACGGACACATTTCAATCCCCGGCTTTTATGATGATGTACAGAACTTACGCGAGGATGAGCGTAAACTTCTAAACGCATTACCTTTAAATGAAGAAGATTTTGCCGGTAAAATAGCTGTACAAAAACTTTTTGGTGAAAAACAGTATACAACAATTGAGCGTTTGGGTATCAGGCCTTCTCTTGATGTTAATGGCTTGTGGAGCGGGTATACAGGTCAGGGTGCAAAAACTATTCTTCCGTCAAAAGCTACGGCCAAAATTTCTATGCGACTCGTTCCGGATCAGACTCCCGATAAAATCGCAAATATTTTTCAGACCTATCTTAAAAATGTAATGCCGCCAAGTGTTACATACAAGTTGGATGTATTACACGGAGGGAATCCTTATGTATTATCCTGGAATTCGAAAGAAATGAATGCTGCTATAGCTGCTATAGAAAAAACTTTCAATAAAAAGCCCTTGCCTGTTCGTGGAGGTGGTAGTATACCTGTAATAGCCGATTTTGAAGAAATCCTAGGGATAAAAGCAGTTCTTATGGGCTTTGGATTGGAAACAGATGCTATTCATTCACCGAATGAAAATTTTCCACTGGAAAATTTCTATAAAGGCATAGAAACACTGCCCTGGTTTTATTATTTCTACAGCAAAGCATAATATTTTTCATCACATTGATAATTGAAGGGTCGAGTAATGAAAAATTCACTCTTCTTCTTTGAATGTTAACTATATTTTAGGTAGGATAGAGGGAAACTTTATCTTTGTATAAGATATTCATCAAATGTATTTATAAAATGGCCATAATAAGATTTCAGGCATTACAATTAGCAAATTCACGTTGTCCAGTACATTGTGAGGCTCCGGCTAATTTGACTTCAAGATACTTTGGAATTAACGTATTTGACAGGCTTAAAATGCAACGATACCTTTCGCAGGAAGCATACGAAGGTGTTGTGGATTGTATTGAAAAGGGCATGAAAGTTGATAGAAAGCTGGCTGATAAAGTTGCAGCAGGTATGAAATTATGGGCCCTTGAAATGGGAGTTACACATTTCTCCCACTGGTTTCATCCACTAACTGATGGAACTGCTGAAAAACATGATGCCTTCATTGAATACTCAGATGATGGCAGTGTCATTGAGAAATTCTCCGGTCAGCATTTAGCTCAACAAGAACCTGATGCGAGCAGCTTTCCAAGTGGTGGTATTCGCAACACTTTTGAAGCTCGTGGCTATACGGCATGGGATCCATCTTCGCCTGCCTTTATTGTTGGGAACACTTTAAGCATTCCTACAGTTTTTGTTTCTTATACCGGTGAAGCACTCGATCATAAAACTCCTTTGCTTAAGGCTCTGTCGGCCATTGATAGTGCTGCAGTTGCTGTATGCGAGTACTTCGATAAAAACGTAAACAAAGTATTAGCTACACTGGGTTTGGAACAGGAATATTTTTTAGTTGATGAGGCCTTGTATTATGCACGACCTGATCTGATTATGACTGACAGAACACTTGTAGGGCATGCTTCTGAAAAAGACCAACAGCTCGAAGATCATTATTTTTCATCCATTCCTGAAAGAGTTGAAGCTTTTAAACGTGAATTCGAGATTGAGGCTTATAAATTGGGTATACCCTTACGTACAAAGCATAATGAAGTAGCCCCAAATCAGTATGAGATAGCTCCTTTATTCGAAGAGTGTAACCTGGCAATCGATCATAATGTGCTTTTAATGGATATAATGAAGAGGATAGCCCGTCATCATCACTTTGTGGTACTATTTCATGAAAAACCTTTTAAAGGGATCAATGGCTCAGGGAAACATAACAACTGGTCGTTAATGACCAATACTGGAGTTAACTTGTTATCACCCGGACATAAACCAAAGACAAATATGCAATTTCTGAGCTTTTTAGTTTGCACCTTAAAAGCAGTTTATCTACATCAGGATTTATTACAGGCCAGTATCGTTTCGGCCAGCAATTCTTTACGGCTGGGAGCTAACGAAGCTCCGCCTTTGATTATGTCGGTTTTTGTCGGAAATAAAATTTCTGAAATGCTCGACGAACTTGAAGTAAGGGTAACAAGCAAGAAAATGACTCCCGACGAAAAAACTGAGCTTAAGCTTGATGTCGGGAAAATTCCGGAAATTTTACTCGATAATACCGATCGTAACCGCACATCGCCCTTTGCATTCACAGGAAATCGTTTTGAATTCAGGGCTGTCGGATCATCGGCAAACAGCGCTGCATCCATGACAGTGTTAAATAGCGCTGTAGCACAGCAGTTAATCCAGTTTAAAAAGGAGGTAGATGTGCTGATTATTAATGGGGTTAAAAAAGATGAGGCAATTTTCCAGATCATACGTAAATACATTATCGATTCAAAAAAAATTCGTTTCGAAGGAAACAGTTATGGCGATGAATGGCATAAGGAAGCCAAAAAACGTGGTTTAGCTAATGCTCCTAATGTCATTGAAGCTCTGGATGCTTATCTTACCACAAAGTCAAAAAGGTTCTTCAAAGCGCTGAAGATTTTGAATGAAAAAGAACTTGAGGGCAGAACGGATGTCCGCTATAATAATTATACTAAAAAGATACAAATAGAATCTCGTGTGATCGGTGATATTGCATTAGGCCAGATAATTCCTACAGCTCTTAATTATCAGACCCGCCTACTGGAGAATGTTAGGGGACTTAAGGAGATTTTTGGTGAAACAGAATATAAAGATCTCTCCCGCGGTCGTTTGGAAATTATCAGGGAAATATCTGAGCATGTTACTACCATCAAAGCAAAGGTTAATGAGATGACAGAGGCCAGAAAAATTGCAAATAGAATAACCGTTGCCCGTGAAAGGGCCATGGAATATACTACTTCTGTTTTTCCCTATATCGATACTATCCGTTACCATATCGATAAATTGGAAGAGATTGTGGATAATGAGTTATGGCCCTTGCCTAAATACCGGGAATTATTATTTAGCAGGTAATTAATTGGAAGGATAATAAAAAAAACCGCAAATATCACCAAAGTTAAAGTTGGTTCATTCGCGGTTTTATATTTTTCTACAGAAAAACCTTTTATTTAAGTGCAGCTTTAGTAGTTTTAATAATAATCGCTGCAACCTTATATGGATCAGCATTTGAAGCTGGTCTCCTGTCTTCGAGGCGTCCCTTCCAGCCTTTTTCAATAGTACTTATCGGAATTCGTATAGAAGCGCCCCGATCGGAAATACCGTAACTGAATTTATCAATCGATTGAGTTTCATGTCTTCCGGTAAGTCGCTTATCATTATCGGCACCATATACAGCAATATGTTCCGGGATTTTTTTACCAAATTCTTTGCAAATTTTAATAAAGATTTCTTCCTTACCTTCATTCCGCATGGGAGCATTCGAAAAGTTGGCGTGCATACCTGATCCATTCCAGTCTCCATCCACCGGTTTGGGGTGCAGATTAATACGCACTCCATATTTTTCACCAACCCGTTCGGCAATATATCGGGCTACCCATACCTGATCGCCTGCTGCTTTGGCTCCTTTTGCAAAAACCTGGTACTCCCACTGTCCCTTCATCACTTCGGCATTAATACCCTCAATATTCAGCCCAGCATCAATACAGTTTTCCAGGTGTTCTTCAACCAGGTTTCTTCCGACATTATATTCAGCACCTACAGAACAATAAAATGGTCCCTGTGGGGGAGGAAAATAACCGGGAGCCGGAAATCCGAGTGGAGTATGATGGTCAAGATCCCAGAGAACATATTCCTGTTCAAAACCAAACCAGAAATCTTCATCATCATCGTCAATTGTAGCTCTTCCATTGGAGATATGTGGTGTGCCATCGGCATTCATAACTTCAGTCATCACCATCCATCCATCTTTCCTCACTGGATCTTTGCATAGAAACACCGGTTTCAGAAGGCAATCAGATTTATTACCAGCCGCCTGGTCAGTTGATGAACCATCGAACGACCACATGGGGCAGCCTTCCAGAGTACCATCGAAATCCGATACAATCAATGTTTTGCTTCTCATGGTCTGAGTAGGCTTGTAACCATCTAAAAAGATATACTCAAGTTTTGCTTTCATAAACTCGCTTTTAATAAGTTAATGATTAATGTTTTTCAAATATTTCAGCAAATTTAAAAAAATATTTCAATAATTCATTTAAAATTACATGATACTATCAAAAAAATAGGGTAATAACTTAAAATATATTATGAATAATAATTTATACCCTAAAATATTTAGGGTACTATGTATATTATTATATATTTTAATAAGATTTATGCGAATTTTTAAAAATATGTAAAGAAGATAATTGGATTAAATCATATCAAGATCAATATTGATGATTGCTCTCGATGGAATTGAAAACAAAATCAATTCGGGCCAGCCGTTAGATAAAAACATATATGCATTGATACCCAAAGAGTATTCAAAGAATAAATCAGTTCCCGGTTCGCTTGGAGAATTATTAGATGCTCTCGAATCCGATAGTAAATTCCTGCTAAAAGGAGACGTTTTTACACCCGGTATTATTTCATTTTATATTGAATACCAGCGTGAAAACGAATTGGCTCCTATGGCTTTCCGTCCTCATCCATTTAAATTTGAACTTTATTACGATAATTGAAAGTTGCTTATTTAAGCAATAATCGTTGGGTTAGAAGTCAAGGAGCTTCAGATGAAGCTCCTTTTAATATTTGCTTAAAATGCAATAAATACGGAGAGCAGGCGATACAATGATTTATTTTTTTTTCTGTTTATGAGGTTTAGTGATATATTATTTAAGTTGCTCTTTTCTTAGTTATTTTGGTTGAGGATCGAATTCAGTGTCAGTATATGCAATTCATTCTCATTAATTTCCTGGCTACAAAGCGGCAGTGTAACGATTTTTTTATCTCCCGGAAGTAAGTCGAAATAATTATCACTAAAGCGGGAATTGCAGTTTTCAACCCATAAGTAAACATTCTTGGCTAGTTTCTCAGAGGAAAGCTCGATAAACAGTTTATCATCCTTGGTTTCTATTTTAGTGGCAATATGGATTTCAGGCAAGTTGAGGTTCTTAGGAATATCAAAGAAATAACAATCAGAAGCAAGTATCTGTTCCCCCTCAGTCAGATCAACCTGAAGAAAGATGTCACCAATTTTATAGCTTTTACCTATCTTTCTTTCATCCATTTTTATGATCTCAACGGCTCGATCATATTTCATGGTCGTATTTATTATTTCTTCGGATAACACTTTTCCTGAGAAATCTTTGATTGCAAGGCTTACCTGAATTTGTTTATTGCTGTTCAGATCGCTGTTGATATATACTCTTACAGTATCTCCATCGGGGAAGAAAGAGATTGCTACCGGGGCATAGGCTTTTTTAGCAAAATATTGTAATGCCTTCCATGACATATAGTAATCCATACTTGACCACGAAGCGCCCGGCCAGCAATCGTTTAATTGCCAGTACAGGGTTCCCATGCAATAGGGTTTATTGGCCCGGTGAGCCAGGATAGCTGATTTTATGGCTTCGGCCTGCATTATCTGTCCAACATAGAGTAATTGACTAAAATCGTCAGGTATCGGGTAAAGTTTCTTCATGTAATCTATAATCCGGCTATTCCCGTAGCTACTTCTTTGATGGGCCAATAAAACTTCCGATTCAAAATCCCAGTCGTATGGAAGTGTAAATTTTTTAATGCTTTGCATATCTGGCAGCGACTGGAAACCATACTCACTCATGAAGCGGCCAATATGTTTATAATAGTTGCTGAATGGTTCATTGCCATGCCATACTCCCCAGTAGTGCATATCGCCCATTGTTGTAGTATAAGTGGCATGTATATTCCAATCGGCTTGCGGCGAAGAAGGCCAGTAAGCCCTGGTATGGTCGTAGGTTTCAATAATATCAGGCAATATCTTCTTGAACAGTGTATCGTAGCTGTGCCAGATAATTTCCCGTTGTTTAGGCGTATAGTGTTGTTTCCAGCTCCAGCCACAGTTCATATCTCCTTCGCACCAGGCAACATCAATTTCATTATTTCCACACCACAGTGCTATAGAGGCAAAGTTACGCAGGCGTTTGATATTATCAATTGCTTCCTGTTTCACGTTCTCCAGAAATGCATCGTCGCCCGGGTACATACTGCATGCAAACATGAAATCCTGCCATATTAAAATTCCATACCGGTCGCACAACTCATAAAAAATGTCATTTTCATAAATGCCTCCGCCCCAAACACGCAACATGTTCATGTTCGATTCGACAGCCGATTGTATAATGTTTTCATATTTCTCTGTCGTTACGCGATTGAGGAAATTATCGTTGGGAATGTAATTGGCTCCTTTGGCAAACACATTTTTACCGTTCACTCTGAAGTAAAAACTCTTCCCCAATGAGTCAGGTTCACGAATCAATTCTATCGATCGGAGTCCGATCTGCCGGGCAACTGTATCGATAATTACATTTTCAATGCTTAGTTGTGCTTTAAAATTATACCTGTGTTGCTGGCCCAAACCATTAGGCCACCAAAGTTCAGGTTGTGCTATGGAGAAAGGAATAGTGATACTGTTTATGCCATTTTCAAGATTGACAGAAGTTGTAGCAATGGCATTTTCTTCTTCTCCCTGATAGATGTCAATCTTATATTTACCCGCAACAATTGCATCAATTTCGAAGATAGCATCAATTATAGCCTCCTCGTTATTTACCAGACTTTGCCTGTAAAAAATATCATTAATCCGGGCGTTATCAATGAAAATCAATTCGATGGGTCTCCAGATACCTGAAGTAACAAAACGAGGGCCCCAGTCCCAGCCGAAATGATAAGGGGCCTTACGGGTAAAAACGCTTACTTTCTTCTCATCCAGTCCACCTATTTCCGATAAGTCATTCACAGCGGGCAGACCATATCCCTGGGCTTCAAGTTTTCGAAGGCCTTCAGTGACGGGAGAAATAAATTCTATCTCCAGAAGATTATCGCCAGTTACAAGGTAGTGTGAAACATTTTTCTGATAATTTCTGAACATGTTTTCAGTTTCAAGTACAAGCTGATTATTCAGAAAGATTTTAGTATAAGTATCCAAACCTTTCAGGTCCAGAAGTATTTTATTATGCTCCAATTGGAGGCTATCCAATCGGAATGTACAGCGATAAATCCAATCGTTTTTATCGATCCATTGCAACTGTTTTTCGTTATTGCGATAGAAGGGTTGAGGTATTCTATCGTTTTTTAAAAGGTCGGTATGAACGCATCCTGGAACCTCAGCGGGTAACCATTCATTATCTCCTCTCATCTGAAAGCTCCAATTCTCTTTTAGTTCCATACATTTATTGATATTATATTCTGAAGGAGTTTTACACGAATTGTTCAGTACAAAAAGTGTCAGGATGATCAGATTGAATAATAGGGCCGATTTTCTCATAGTTCAATTTTATTTTTTAAGTAAATCGATACGATGCAATATTTCCAGGCACATTCTGGCATTATGGTAAGGACATTTCCAGAAGCCGGCTTTTTCATGCGACAGAATGGGTTCACCATTTTCCGTAACCCTGAAAAACCACTCGCCATATTGTTTATCCACTATATAATTTTCAATGAATCGTGTAATATTCAATGCGATATCTAAATATTCCGGATTTCGGGTAAGTACGTAAGCATTCAGGTATCCAACAATTCCTTCTGCCTGTGCCCACCATTCAATTTCATGCTCCTCATGTTTTCCGGCACGGTCACTTTCATAATATAGGGCTCCTTTTTTTGAAAGTCCTTGTTTAACTGCTTCACACATTTTAATACTCAATTCGGATATTAAGTTAATCAGTACTGTATTTTCTGAAATAAGCGCTGCTTCATGGAGCAACCAACTGGTTTCTATATCGTGACCGAAGGATATTAAAGAGGATCGAGAGTTCCAGTCATCATCGAAAAAAAGGATCTGATGGAAGTCGTTATTGTCAATGATTTTATCGGTAAAAAGCCGGATCAGATTTTCCAGTTGTTGCTTCAGGAACGGATCTTTCCATACCAGGTAAAGGTTTGAATAGGCTTCCAGAACATGCAGATGGGTATTCATCGATTTTTTTTCGTTCATATCCTTTTCGCTAAGCCGAATATCGGGCATTTCTTTCCATTCCCGGTTTCGGGCTTCCACATAGCCGTTCTTCACTTTGTCGAACGAGTTATCCTCGATAAGATGGAACAATTCAATAGCTATCCTAAGTACTGCAGGATCCTTAGTTATTTTATAATATTCTGACAGGCTATATATTACAAAGGCCTGAGCATAAATCTGTTTTTTTGTGTCTTTTGGCAAACCGTCAGGGTTAAGCGACCAGTAATAGCCCCCGTTCCTGGTATCGTAGAAATAGTGAATTATATAATTATAGGCCCGCTGAGCAAGTTCGAGGTCAGCGGAATTTTGGTACTTCCGGTATATAGCTGAAAATGTCCAGAGGATGCGCGCATTGAGAACCAGCCCTTTTTCTGCTCCACTAACAATAGACATATCATTATTGATCTGCCCATGAAATCCCCCCAACTTATTATCAACAGAATATTCACGCCAGAAAGGTAGAATGATCTCATTCAGTTGTATTCGGGCGAATTGTTCCAGGTAATCCAGCTTATCTTTACTTGTCATGATTAACTAAAATAACCTTCAGATCAGTTTTAAAAAGTAAGTAATAGGATTTGAGGGTAAGGGTTCAATTCATCGAAATTCTCAAACATTTTTACCTGCAATTCCTGAAGATGAATTATAAAAATGCAATTTTATAAATGAAACTTCAAAGGAAGCAAGTGTGATAAAAGAATAAAAGGGTGTCCCGTACTTTACGAGACACCCCAGTATAGAATTTAAGTTTTATTTAGTATATACATAATCAAGGTTTCTAATAACCCGGATTTTGCTCTAAGCCATAATTCTCTACTTCGTCTGAAGGAATAGGCAAACAGGGTACGATACCATCAATCAGGTGACTTCGGTAATTATTTACTGCTACTCCCGGATCCATACTACCGAGGAAGTGATCTCCCGGAATTATTACATTCCTGAGTACGTCTTCAAATTCTCCCCAACGAATCAGATCCCAGGTACGCACACCTTCAACACCTAGTTCAACCCTGCGTTCGTGCTTGATAGCATCGAGGAGTGCCTGGCCTCCTGTTGCAGTGATAGAGCCTAATGTACTTACATCAGTAGGATAGGTATCAATTTCACCCGGTACCGAACCTTTTGGACCTGTACTAGCCTGTGCTCTTGCACGGACAATATTTACAGTAGTCAATGCCTCAGCTTCTACTCCAATATGGTACGCAGCTTCGGCATGTGTAAGCAATACTTCAGCATACCGAATATTACGATAGTTTTTGGAGCCGGTAGTGTTTGTTCTGGGATCAGGGCCTGCATATTTTCTCAGCCAGTGGCCATCCGGACAGATATCCGAATCTGTGGTTGGTATTTCATCTCCCATAAAATAATCACCATCTGATATTATAGTACACTCTCTACGGAAATCTCCGGATTCAAACTGGTTGTAAAGATTATTTGTAGGAGTAGAGAACCCCCACCCTCCCGTAGGCGTATTTGGGCCGTAGGTCAATCCCGGATCGGGGCGCAGTGTGGTCATTCTTTGCTCCATATTTCCTCCAACTGCACCATAAGCACTACTTCCCAGATCGGCACAAGGAACTTCGAAAACCGACTCGGAACCCATTTCACCTTCTTCTTCAAAGATGGTGGCATAATTGGGAAGCAAAGAGTACTGACCAGAACTGATTATGGCGTTTGTTTGATCATATACATCCTGCCAGGTTTTTCCGTTAAAACCAAAGCCGATTTCCATGGTAATTACTCTTGCAAGTGTAGCTCGTGCAGCACCCTTTGTACCTCTTCCACCCCACCATATAGCACCCCAATTGCTTTTCTCGGGTACCAGGCTGACGGCTTCTGTCAGGTCAGCTTCAACAAGAGCGTAAAGTTCTTCAGGTGTTACTTTTGGCTGATCATAATATTGATCGGTTGTTACAGGTTCAGAATAATAAGGAACACTCCCAAAAACTTTGGCTAGCAGAAAATAAAAATGACCTCTGATGAAAAGACACTCACCTTTAATCCTGTTATAATCAGCTGTTGAAAGATTATCTTTGTATTGTTCGAGCAACTGAAGGATTGTATTAGCCCGATTGGCTCCCAGATATCCAACTATCCATGGTGTTTCGTAATGAGAGGTAGAGGCAGCTTGGGGTACGGCGGTCCACGACCTCATATCCAGCATCTCAGGCATATCACTGGTTCCATTTCCACCTTTCTGGCAATCATCCGATAACCAGTCAGGGATCATATTTTCAAAATAGTGCCTGTTGTTTCTCCAAGTAGCTTCTGAAACTGTGAATACACTATAGGCGGCATGCAACATTTGCTCAAAGTTTTCAAATGTTGTTGCTGGGTCACCTAAAAAACTGTCCGTTGTTTCCTGTGCAACAGGTTTTTCTTCCAGGAATTCTTCGCATCCGCCTAATGAAAGGACGAAGGCGATCAATGCAATGATATATACTTGTTTTTTCATAATATATTTCATTATTATTTTAGAAACTAACATTTAATCCGAATAAGAATTTCTTCGATACAGGATATGTAGCCTGATCAACTCCCTGCGATAAGGGATCATTTCTTTGCAGGGCATTATTATACTGAATAAGTCCCACTTCAGGATCGAAACCAGAATATTGAGTGAGGGTAAACAGATTTTCGGCAGAAACATATATTCGTAAACTCTCAATTCCTACCTTACTCAGAAGATTTTTAGGTAAAGTATATCCCAACTGTATATTCTTTAATCTGAAATAACTGGCATCTTCTATAATGTAATCGTTGAAATAAAGTGTCATAATGCCATTACCCTGCACCAGACGAGGTATATCAGTATTCGGATTTTCAGGTGTCCAGCCATCTAATACCTCTCTGTTGAGATTGTTATCTCCCTCATCAGGGAATTTTGACCATACGTTGATACCATTGATCAGTTCATTACCATAAACTCCCTGGAAAAACATAACCAGGTCGAATCCCTTATACATAAGGCTAATATTCAAGCCATAAAAGAAATCGGGATTGGCACTACCTAAATTCGTTTTATCTTCATCATCAATAATGCCATCACCGTTCAGATCAACAATCTTTAGCTGACCAGGATACCAGAGCCAGCTTTCTTCAGGATCGTAAGTAAATATTGTGTCTCCACCGGTAATTGTATAAGTATTGTCAATATCTTCCTGGGTTAACAATCCATCGGTTTGATGTCCGTAAAAATGAGCCATTTCCTCGTCTTCTGCAGTGCGGGTGATGTTTGGAATTTTTGTAGCAGAACCGGTTATGTATGGATCAATCCACTTTGTGATTAAGGGATGATCGAGCCAGGTGAAGTTGCCTCCGATTTCATACTTGAATTCGCGATCAAAATTTCGATAGTTCAATGCAATTTCAACACCTTTGTTTTCCATTTCTCCGAAATTCCCTGCTGAAGCAAGCGAACCGGCAAAGTAAGGAGGATCAATAGTAACAATCATACCGGTGGTAGTTTTCATAAAGAAATCGATAGTACCGTTAAGTTTATTGCCCATTAATCCGAAATCCACAGCATAGTTCGATTGTACAACTTCTTCCCATTGCAGACTTGGATTCGGATTTACTGTCTGCATTGTACCGGTCAGTGGTAAACCACCTTCACCCACCATATCCAGACCGGGAGTGACAACAGCATAGAGTGAATAGGGATCGTATAAACTGCCAATATTACCTGTTTTACCCCATCCATACCTGAGTTTCAAAGCAGATAGTAATTCAATATCCTCCATGAATCCGAATTTCTTTAAATTCAGTCCGACTGAGAATGAAGGGAAAGTTCCCCACCGGTATTCTTCGGCAATTTGTGAAGCTGCATCACGACGAATATTCATTGTAGCCAAAATCAGGTTATTATAGCTATAAAAGACACGTCCGAAAAAGGATAATAACTTGGTAGTATATGCAGGTCGGTTAGAAGGCGAAAAATCTCCATTAAATGAAGGCATATTAGTCCCCATAAAGTGAGGATAATATAGATTCGGATTATTCGGTACATCATAAACAACATACCTTAACCTGAAGTGTTCATAGGCCGACCATTCCTGCCCAATCATAATATTCAGATTATGTACACCAAAAGTCTTACTATAATTAACGTAGTTGGAATTATTCCAGGCAAAAGTACGCTGATAGATCTCGTCTAATGAAGATTGCGGCGATAAATCTTTTGCACCAATCGTATAAACCGGAATATACCGTTTAGTCCGGTTCCAGTTGATATCACCTCCTACTTTTGAGGAGATAACAAGACCTTTAAAGGGTTCGATATCGACACCAATATTCCCGACAAACTGATCGACTTTGAAAATATTATTTTTTGCACGATCGGCGGCCGCAACAGGATTCCATGTCTGGCTGAGATCCACAGGAGCATACCAGTTAGTATCACGCAAATAAACCGGTGATACGGGATCACCCGTAAAAGCATTAGGTAAAACTCCCTGTCCGTAAAGGTCACGGTCGTAATTAATTCGTTCAATATTTCTGTACGAAAGACTTATGCTGGTGTTAATATATTTATTTACCTCAATTTGTCCGGCATAACGTAAAAGATACCTTTTCTGCCAGGAATTAATTACAATTCCATCATCACGGTTATAGCTTCCCGAAGCATTAAAAGTGTATTTATCACTTCCTCCGCTGACTCCCAATTCGTAGTTCTGTATACTACCCTGACGAAGGACTTCGTCCTGCCAGTCGGTACCTTCATAATTATTGGCCAAAACCCATTGTAATGTATCATCAAGATAGTTACCGGCTCCTGTCAGGGCCTGATTAGGCCTGTTCCTGATTTCAGCCGCATTGTCGTAGGCAATATATTTAGCTTCGGCATATTCCATGGCATTGAGCAGTGGAACTCTTTTATTGGCTTGCTGAATTCCCATATACATATTAAAGCTAACTAATGTCTTTTGCTCCTTACCTTTTTTAGTAGTGATAAGTATAACACCATTTGCCCCCCTGTTACCATAAATGGCGGTTGCTGAAGCATCCTTTAAAACTTCCATCGATTCAATATCGGAAGGGTTCAGGTAGGAAATGTTTCCGGTGGGGAAACCATCAACTACATACAGAGGATCGGAATTGTTGACAGTACTAATACCTCTGATACGAACAGTAACATCATCGCCTGGCGCACCTGAGTTGGAAGTTACCATTACCCCGGCAACCCGGCCCTGAATGGCTTGTTGTACATTGGTAGTAGAAAGTTTTGTAAGTTCCTCAGGTCTGACTGAAGCAATTGCACCTGTCAGGTCGCTTTTTTTCTGGGTTCCATACCCGATAACAACAACCTCAGATAGTTGCTGCAGATCCTCAATCAGCATAAAATCACTTACTGCGCTGACTCCAGCGGTAACTGCTATGGTCTGAGTTTCGGTAAGGTAACCAATAAAACTTACCGATAATGAGACATTGCCCGCAGGCACGTTCGGCAATGTGAAATGGCCATTCACATCGCTTACAGTACCCTGTGCAGTACCTTCAATGAATACATTGGCACCAATAATAGGGTCGCCATTTACATCTGTTATCGTTCCGGTAATGGTTCCCTGCTGTGCAAAAATGGCAACAGAAGAGAACATAAATATACCTAACAATAACAGGAACTTGAACAGTTTTTTACATGGTACATTCATAGTTGTGGATTTAAATTAATTAGGATTACTAAATAGTTATTCATATTATTTTATTTTACTTAAGAAAAGCCTTGTTTTTATCTATCATCTTAGTGATTGTTTCAACAGTTTTGGCCGATCGCAATCCATCTTCGGGTGTATTTTTACAATAATCAATAAGGCGGTCGACAGAGGTGGTGGCAACATGTAAGCGTGTGTCGGAACTGGCATAGTATAAATAGATTGTATTATCATCGTCACAAATCCAGCCATTTCCAAATAGGACATTTGATACGTCGCCAACACGTTCTTCATTTTCAGGTGCCAGTAAATATCCTGCCGGACGATGAATTACTTTCGAAGGATTATTCAGATCGGTCATAAATGCATATAACACATATCGCAGACCGGCAGCAGTGTTGCGCACACCATGTGCCAACTGTAGCCAGCCTTTAGAAGTTTTTATCGGAGCAGAGCCCAGTCCGTTTTTAACTTCAGTTATGGTATGATAGACTTTCGGGTCGATTACTACCTCTTCTTGTACTTCAGCCTTTTCCATTCTATCGGTAAATCCAAAACCAATTCCTCCACCCGAACCGGTCTCTATAAATCCATCCTGTGGACGCGTGTAAAGCGCATATTTTCCATTTATGAATTCAGGATGAAGTACAACGTTCCTTTGTTGCCCTGAATGACTTATTAAGTCAGGTAATCGTTCCCAGTTTAAAAGATCCTTTGTGCGGGTTATACCACAACTGGCAATCGCTGCTGATGGATCATCGGGGTATGCAGGATCGTGTCGTTCGGCACAGAATAGTCCGTACATCCAGCCATCTTCGTGTTGAATAATACGCATATCGTAAACATTCGTATCCGGTTTGTTAGTTTCAGGCATGGTGATGGGACGTTCCCAGAAACGAAAATTATCAATACCATTACTGCTTTCGGCCACTGCAAAGAACGATTTGCGATCAACGGCCTCTACACGTACTATTAACAGGTATTTGTTATTGAGTTTTATAGCTCCGGCATTGAATGTGGCGTTTATCCCTATGCGTTCCATCAGGAAAGGATTTGTCTTGGGATTTAGGTCGTAACGCCAGTGTATAGGTGCATGCGCGGCTGTAAGTACCGGGTATTTATAGCGTTGAATAATCCCATTTGTATATTCAATAGGTTCGTTCTTTCTCTTTATAAGAGTTTCGTGATTCTTTTGGAGGTATTTTAATCGTTCATCAAATGTTTTCATGCTAAGCCCAGCTGGTAATTAATAATACACGTAAAGTTAGAAATTCCCTTATCAGAACATTAAACTATCGACTTGACTAAAATAATCGATACAACAACTCAGAAAAGCAGCCGCCAATTTAAGTAAGAGCGTGTTAATAGACAAAATAAAATCTGGTAATTACTTTAAGCCATGTATCCTATTGTATCATTTTGGTAACATTGAAAAAGGTAAAGCAATTTATACCTATAATAAAAAAACATGTTTTTCTAAGGAGGATTATTGGTAGTAAGAAATTCGATTTGAAGATTTAGTTCTGATTTGAAGAATCTATTTACTTAGTAACCAACATTTTGTTTAAATACTGGCAGAAGCTTATTTTAATTCTGATGATGCACTGGATATTAGTTATGGGTGGTTGCTTTATTAAATTTGCATGGTTGTGAATACTCCCTGAAAATGATTTATTATCCATTTATGAAGATTTATGAGTAGCGTGTATTTATCGGTTATTTGTCGATTGAAATCTGATAGATTCTCTGAATTTAATTGTTGATCCGGGAGTGAACTTATTATTTTACTGATAATCTCATGAATTTCAGACATACATTTGGTGAGTTGGTTTAAGTAGTTGTTTGTTTTTTCAGGTAATTCAATTTCCAGCTTTATTTTAAAATTATTCAAATCTGTCACCAGTTGGTCAATCTCTTTAAGGAACATATCCAGAAAAAGCAATTCAATAGTCTGTATGGGATTTGTTGCCGATCGCTGAGTTAATTGATTATTTATTTCCAGGGAAATCTTTTGTACAAGATTTCTGCATTTAACCGTCAGTATAATTAATTCCTGATATGCTTTCAATTGTAATTCTTTTAAATATATGTCTTTTTTAATTTGATTACTTTCTTTATTTCTGATTTGTCTTTTACGCCAGTATACAGAAAGATCAGCTTCCCTGATGAATAAGGAATAGAGAAAGTAACCAATAGCTGAAAAAATGACCAGGCTTCCAATTATAATAAGTAGGATCTTACTCATATGGATGTCTTATAAAATTTATACGCTTTATTCTAAGAGGAAACAATGCTCACTTAAATTAATAAATATTACGAATAATCATGCCAAGATTATTTTAATATTAATTTGATATAAAATAATTTTCTGCACAAGAATAGCTGATTTAAAATTTATTTCTGTGTATTGCGTTCAACAAATTCAGAAGGCGACATTTGATAATAGGATTTAAAACAGCTAGAAAAATAGGCCGGTGAATTAAATCCAACCTTATAGCAAACTTCCGAAATAGTGAATTCCAATTGTAATAGTAATTCCCTGGACTTTTGCAGACGTATGTTTTTAATGAACTCATTCGGGCTCACGTTGGCAATAGATTTTAGTTTTCGATGCAGATGAACTCTGCTAATTCCGAGTTCTTTACTCAATTCAAGTACCCCAAATTCAACTTCGCTGATATTATTATTTACCGTATCATTAACTTTTTGAATGAACTTATCATCGGCAGTATTTTTAACAGGCAAATCGGATAGTACTTTTTCGATATTGAATTTTTCACGGAGTCTGTTCCGATTTTCGATTAGTGAATTTGTAGTGGCAATTAGCTGTTCAATATTAAATGGTTTTGGGATATAGGAATCGGCACCTGATTCAAAGCCTTTTATCTGACTTTCCATTGATGTTTTAGCGGTAAGAAGAATTACAGGTATATGACTGGTAACCATGTTTTGTTTTATTTTCTGACAGAACTCGAATCCATTCATCGCAGGCATCATAATATCTGAAATTATAAGGTCGGGGAGTATTTCAACAGCCATTTCATAACCTTCGACACCATCGGAAGCACTATAAAAATTATAGTAATCGCGAAATTCTTCTTCAATATATTGCCGCAGATCGAGGTTGTCTTCAACAAGCAATACTGTTGGTTTATTGTGCAAATATTGAATCGGTTTATCTTTTTTTAATTCGCTTTGGATTGCTGCAGTTTCGGGACTATGATGAATATATTTATTCACTCCGGGACTTTCGGGAATAACTTTTTGTTCATCACTGAGGTGTGCATCGCCAACCGGTAACAGAATAATAAAACTGGTTCCTCTAGGAGAAGTATCAACAGCGATTTTTCCCTGGTGTATTTCAATAAGATTTTTTGTAAGCGAAAGACCTAAACCACTGCCCTGAAATAGTGAGCTGGTATTACCTGCCTGATAAAATCGTTCGAAAAGATAGGGGAGTTCTTTTTCGGGAATTCCTTTGCCAGTATCTCTTACTGTTATTTGCAGGTATTCGTTTATTTCCGGTTGAGATTCGCTGGATTTCACCCCAGTTTTTATTTCAATAGTAATGGAATCTTTTTGAGAAGTGAATTTGAATGCATTGGAGAGAAGATTAAATAGTATTTTATCCATTTTATCAGGATCGAACCAGAGCATATAACTATCAACCGGTGTCAGGAGTTTAAAATTGATTTGCTTCTCAATAGCATATTCCTCGAAGGAATGAATGATATCATGTATGAATTTTACTATATCAGTATATTCCGCTTTCAGCCTCATTTTTCCTCCCTCAATTTTACGAAAGTCGAGCAATTGATTAATAAGGCGTAGCATGCGACGAGCGTTCTTAAGCATAATATTTAATTGCTTTTGAAAAGGTTGAATTTCTACTCCTTTCCTGAGCAATTGCTCAAGCGGTCCGAGAATAAGTGTGAGAGGTGTTCGGAATTCGTGTGATATATTAGTAAAGAAACGAAGTTTCGCCTGATTCAACTCTTCAGCTTTCTCTCGCTTAATGATTTCAAGCCGTACTTGTTCTCTTTCCTTAATTCGCTGAAGGGTCAATCGCCAGAAATAATAAGATAAAATCAATAACGCGAAAACATAGAGAAGATAGGCCCACCATGATTTCCAGAAAGGTGGAGTAATTTTAATCCGTAGCTGGGTATACTGATTGATCTGATCGACAATATTTCTATTGGCTGCTTTGATAAGTAGCGTATAATCACCGGCACTCAGATTTGTATAGGTAATTACAGGATACTCAGCATTGGTATAATTCCATCCTTCATCGAATCCATCCATTTTGTATGCATATACCATGTTTTCGTGAGTGATAAAATCGAGAGCGGCAACCTCAAAGGAGAAAACCTTATCGGAATACCGAAGCAAAATCGCTGAAGTTTTACTTATTGAACGATCAAGAATTATTCTTCCGTCGTCAAGCTTGCCAACCGGGACTACCTCATCGAATATTCTGAAATTAGTAATTACAACATTGGGTATAAACTCTCTTTGTTTGACTTTTTCAGGAAAAAACGCATTGAATCCATTAATTCCACCAAAGAATAATTCTCCATGTGTTCCTCTATAACATGAATTTCTGAAGAATTCATTGCCCTGGAGACCATCAGACTCTGAAAAATTGAGGATTTGCTGTGTTTCGGGATTAAACTTTGTTAGTCCTCTGTTACTGCTGATCCAAAGATTATTCTGATCATCTTCCAATATGCCGTATATAGAACATCCCGACAATCCTTCTAAAGAAAAATAGTAAAAACGATCTTCTTCGTAATTGTACAGATTTAAACCATTCCGGGTTCCTATCCATAAACGATCCTTTGAGTCTTTATAAAGACAGAAAACGGTATTATGACTAAGTGAATAGCTTTTTGTTTTTTCGCTGTGATAGTTAAAAAATCGAAACTTCTGAATGTCATAGCGGCTTAAACCCCAAAAAGTACCTATCCAGAGGTTTCCCTGGTGATCTTCAATTATATCATTTATGAAATTATCAACCAATGAATTCGTATCATCAGGATTGTATAAAAAGGCCCTGAATTCTTTGGTATTTCTATCATAGAGATTTAAACCCCCGCCATTGGTGCCAACCCAGAAATTACCCCTCTGATCCTCAATGATGGAAGTAACGAAATTGCTCCCGATGCTATACGGATTAGAAGGATTGTTTTGATAAGAATAAAAATTTCGACTCTTTTTATCATATTTCACCAGTCCTCCCTGGTAGGTTCCAAACCAGTAGTCGTTATATCTGTCTTTGTATATGGTCATTACAACCTTATCAGGAAAACTCCCGGAAACGTTTTTTTCAGGCAGGAATGTTTTTAATGTACCCTTGTTTCTGTCCAGTAGTTTTAATCCTCCACCATCGGTGCCAATCCATAGTTTGGTATCATCGTACTGACATATTGAACAAACCGTGGAACTTTGATAATCGATGGGCTGATCAGTACTAATATCATAGTATCTGAATAATTGGGGATGGTTGATATAAATATTAACACCTGCCTGAAATGAAGCAATCCATAGATTACCCTGGAAGTCCTCGAATATAGTTCGTACATTATTATTGAGTAGACTGTTCTTTTCACTGGCAGCATGCTTTATTCTGATAAAATCTTTAGTAAAACGGTTGTATAAATTAAGTCCGCCACCATTTGTGCTAATCCATATCTGCTCTTCCTTATCTTCATATATTTCATAGGTCTCATTACTTCCCAGACTATTTTTATCATTCTCTATATAATAATATTGCCTGAATATTTCCGATGACCCGGATTTCATAAAGACTCCTTCTTCACGTGTTGCTATCCAGATGTTAGATTGACTATCCTGGTAAATATCATGTATGTAAGTAGTAGAGAATTTCTTAAGTGCATATTCATTTAGTCTGTAATATTTTATTTTAGATGTTATAGCATCGATTTTGGTAATTCCGGCTTCCGTGGCAATCCAATGATTTCCTTGTCGGTCAACATAATAGGTTGTAATATTATTTCCGATATAATTGCATTCAGAGGAACCAGATCGGATGAACCTTGTATTATAATTAACCGGATCTATCAGGACAATCCCCAAATCGGTTGATACAATAACGGTACTATCAGTATTTTCGGTTATACCCTTAATAGGAACAGGTAATCCGTTTCGGTAGTTTGTGGGAAAATTAAAATCATAAAAGCTGTCATTTTCTTCATTATATCTCATGATTCCCATAAAGGTACCAACCCATATATTATAGTGAGTATCAGTATAAAGTTTAAATACAACATTGGAATTTATACTTGTTGTATCGCCCGGAAAATTGAGGTAATGCTTAAAACGATACCCGTCGTAACGGTACAATCCGTTTTCTGTACCTATCCAGATAAAACCATTTCGGTCCTGATCTATACTGTATATATAGCTGTTGGTTAGTCCATTTTCTTCAGTCAGATACTTAAATCGTAGTTTATCAGGAGATATTCCATAACTGATAAAAACTTGCAGAAGAAATATTATAAACACGCTCCACTTAATCACTTTTAGTCTTATATACATTGGGTGTCTATGAAAGTGAGATCAACAAACTGGAACTTAATAATACAAATGTATAAAAGACAAGAGGGATTTAAAACACATGATCTTTAAGATTTCCGGATAAAAGAGGAGATGCTATAAAAAAGTGTAATTTTATTAAGCTTACATAATCACTTACTTATTCTTTGATTTTGATTAATAAGCAGTATAAAATATATTGTTGTTTATTCAGTTAATTAAGAATAAGGTGTTAGTTTTTCATTTCCGTATATTAGACAATTTAACTTATTTTTACACGAATCATCACTAAGCATGAGAAATATGAAAATTTCAATAATAATTGCTGTTTTTGGTTTGATGTTGATTTCGACATTCGAAGTAGATGCGCAAAACAAAAGACTTCAGCGGGCTTATGAAACATACGAAGCCGGTGAATATTTTCAGGCGATAGATATTTTTAAGGATGCCTACCAGAAGATTACAGATAAAAAGGAAAAAGTCCGCATTACTTTTTTTATCGGGGAATGTTACAGACACATCAACGAACCCAAGCAAGCTGCCATGTGGTATAAAAAGGTACTTAACAAAAATTACGAAGATCCTATTGCTACGCTTTACTATGCCGAAATGCTCAAAATGATTGGCGAATATGAAGAGGCCAAGGAGCAGTTCAGCAATTACAAAGAACTTGTACCAGGAGATTCCCGTGCAACTGATGGAATTTTATCCTGCGATTTGGCTTTGGAATGGTTAGAATTTCCCACCGGGTATGTTGTTGAAGAAATGAAATACTTTAATTCGAAAATGAATGATTTTAGCCCAACCTATGCCAGTGGCGACTACAGGGAAGTATATTTTACTTCCTCGCGCGAAGAAACCTATGGAAAAAAAGAGCATGGAGGGACAGGACAGAATTTCTCCGACATTTTTCTGTCGACAATGGACAGAAAGGGCGCATGGAGTACTCCGTTACCTCTTTCAGAGGAAATTAATACGGAGGATGAAGAAGGAACTCCTATAATTAACAGTGATTATTCACGAATGTACTTCACACGCTGTGAATCAAGTAAAAATAAAACTATGGGTTGCCAGATAATGGTTTCAACAAGAAGTGGCGACAATTGGGGAAAGCCTGAATCATTGAACCTTGGCAGCGATAGTATGGTTATTGCGCACCCGGCTATCAGCCCCGATGAAAATACAATTTACTTTGTTTCGGATATGGATGGAAGTATAAAGGATGGTACAGGTAAAAACAGTAAAGATATATGGATGGTAACTCGTTCGGCAGGTTCCGGGAGTTGGAGTGCTCCTGTGAATTTAGGAGAGCCTGTCAACACACCGGAGGATGAACTATTTCCTTATGTACACAGAGACGGAACCCTTTATTTTTCTTCCAACGGCCATTTAGGTATGGGAGGGCTGGATATTTTTAAGGCTACTCAGGCTCCAGGGGGTAACTGGGATATTGTTAATATGAAATATCCCATGAATTCCTCAGCCGACGATTTTGGAATCTGTTTCGAGAATGAGCGTGAGGCAGGATTTTTTAGCTCATCGAGAAAGGGCAGAAGTGATGATATTTATATGTTCATACTGCCTCCAATTAAATTTTCGATAACCGGAATTGTAAAAAATGAAAATACTAACGAACCCATTTCCGGGGCTATTATTAAATCAATTAGCAGTGATGGAATTACCCTGGAATCGACAACCGGAACTGATGGAACATTTAAATTCCTTCTGAAACCTAATACTGATTATGTCTTCCTTGCAGAGAAAGAAGGTTTTCTGAAAGGTAAGGAAAGAGAAACCACTAAAGGTAAAGAAACCAGTACTGAATTCTCGGCCACAATATATCTGCCACCCATCGATGAACCTATTCGCATAGAAAATATTTTCTTCGACTTTGCCAGTGCTGACCTGCGTCCCGAATCGACAGTAGCGCTTGATAAGTTAGTAGAAACCCTGAACAATAATCCAAACATAGTTATTGAGCTCGGATCGCATACTGATAACAGGGGTAATGACGATTTTAACCTCGATTTGTCAGAACGGAGAGCTCAATCGGTGGTGAATTATTTGATTACTAAAGGCATTAATTCTTCACGCCTGGTAACGAAAGGTTATGGCGAAACTCTTCCGAAAACCGTTGATAGGCGAGACAGTGAGGCTTATCCTTTTCTTCGTGAAGGTCAGGTACTCACCGAACAATATATCAATTCCATTGAAGACGAAGACCTTCAGGAACTGGCTCATTTCCTGAACCGGCGTACTGAATTTAAAGTTTTAAGTATCGATTTTAAAGAATAGAAACAGAATTATTTCCTGTTTCAGAAGGGGCTGAAATCTGCCTTAGTGCCAAGATCGGTTGTAATTTCTATATTGCTATTGTTGCCGGCCCTGTCACGTAACATGAAATCATACCGGATGGTATCATAGTCCGGCAAATCGATTATCACCAAAGTAATATTACCTTTAATTGTCTTGTTTTGTCCTACCCGGTCAAGTTTCTGATCGTGGATAATCGAATAATAGGGAGGAATGGTATCGTATTCAATCGGAGAATAGACTCCATCAATTTTACTGTAGGGTGTAAGGAAAAGATTGTATCTTATCGAATCGGATAATTCAGTATTGTTGGCATCTGCTTCTTCGACTCCGATATCAGCGTCTCCATCAATAAATTCAAATAGCAGTACACCTACAATTAGATTTGGATTATCAAGCGAAGTATCGACAATGGAAGCCAGTTCCAGACTTGTAAATGTAATTTCAGGAACCGGCGATACCGGATCGAATTTTACACACGATACTGAAATGACTGTAAGTAGTGGTACTATAAATATTAGCCGTCTCATACCCTTTTATTTTTTCCTCATATAAATCCGGATAGGGACTCCTGTAAAGTTAAAATTTTCGCGCAATTTATTTTCAAGATAGCGTTTATACGGATCTTTTATATATTGGGGCAGGTTACAGAAAAACGCAAACGAAGGGGTTTTATTTGGTAGTTGTGTTACATATTTAATGCGGACAAATTTTCCTTTTACTGCCGGCGGAGGATAATTTTCAATAACTTTAGCCATAAGACTATTCAATTCCGATGTGCTAATACGGCGTTTGCGGTTTTCATAAACTTCGATAGCAGTTTCTAATACTTTGTGGATACGCTGCTTTGTTATTGCCGAAGTAAATATGACCGGTACATCATTGAAAGGTTTTAATTTCTCCTTTAAATGTTTTTCATAATCGCGGGCCGTGTTGGTCTCTTTTTTAATGAGGTCCCATTTATTGATCAGAATAACTACGCCTTTATTATTACGGAGCGCCAAAGCGATAATATTGATATCTTGCGATTCAATACCCGAGATGGCATCGATCAGAACCAGACATACATCTGAGTTTTCGATGGCACGCACCGAACGGATAACCGAATAGTATTCCAGGTCCTCATGTACTTTTCCTTTTTTTCGCAGACCGGCTGTATCGACCAGATAAAAATCGTGGCTAAATTTAGTATAGCGCGTATATATCGAATCGCGGGTTGTACCTGAAATGGGAGTCACAATATGCCGTTCCTCACCTATCAATGCATTAACGAGCGATGATTTACCCACATTCGGTCGTCCCACAATGGCAAATTTCGGCAGATCATCAATACTTTTTTCTGTACCTTTCCTGAAACTTGTGACAAGGGCATCCAGTAGGTCGCCTGTTCCGCTTCCGCTTACCGAAGAGATACAATACAATTCTCCCATACCCAATTTATAAAACTCCTGTGCATCGTATTGTCTTGAAGTATTATCGACCTTATTTACTACAAGCAGAGAAGGTCTTTTAACTTTCCGAAGTAAGGCTGCAACCGATTCATCGAGCCCTGTAATTCCCGTAGTTACATCAACCATAAACAAAATGGCATCGGCTTCTTCGATAGCCAGAATAACTTGTTTTCGGATTTCTGTTTCAAAGATATCGTCGGAATTCATGATATATCCACCGGTATCGATCACGGAGAAATCGATTCCATTCCACACGGCCTTTCCATATTGTCGATCACGTGTTACTCCTTCGATCTCATCGACAATGGCATCACGGGTTTCGGTTAACCTGTTGAACAAGGTCGATTTACCGACATTCGGGCGACCCACTATAGCAACTATATTTCCCACTTATCAGAATTTTGATGAGTTATGTATTATTGTATCCAAAACTTCGCAACATTCTGGGTTCATCTCTCCAGTCCTTTTTGACCTTCACCAGGAGTTCAAGAAATACTTTTTTCTGAAGAAAATCTTCAATGTCTTTTCGGGCTTCTGTTCCTACTTTCTTTAGTGCTTGTCCCTGCTTACCTATGATAATGCCCTTTTGCGAATCGCGCATTACGAAAATCAGGGCACTGATTCGTGTAATTCCTTTTTCTTCCTTAAAAGATTCAATCACTACTTCGGTCGAATAGGGTATTTCCTTTTTATAATTTGTAAATACTTTCTCCCGGATGATCTCTGAAACGAAAAAGCGCTCAGAGTGATCGGTGAGTGTGTCTTTGGGATAGTATTCCGGTCCTTCGGGAAGGAGAGAAAGTATTTTATCGAAAAGGAAGGATACGTTGAATTTCTTTGTTGCAGAAACCGGAAGAATTTCGGCTTTGGGTAATAAAGTATGCCACTGTTCAACGAGTTTTTCAACTTCGTCTTCCGTTGAGAGGTCAATTTTATTTATCAGGATCAGTACCGGAATTTTTGCTTTCTGCAGTCGGCCCAGGTACGTTTCATTTTTATCGGACTTCTCAACCACATCGGTTACATATAAAATAATATCGGCATCGATAAAAGCCGTATTTACAAATTTCAACATCGATTCCTGCAACTTGTAGTTGGGTTTAAGGATACCGGGTGTGTCGGAATAAACAATCTG
>CAZQCO010000002.1:9365-17636 GCA_964592225.1 uncultured Bacteroidales bacterium | reverse complement strand
CCAGATAAGTATCGGCGCCATTTTTCAATAACTGTCGACATATCTTGAGGAAGTTCACTCTCAAAGTACATATCCTTACCGGTTTGCGGATGTTTGAAACCAAGTGTTTTAGCATGCAGTGCCTGCCGGGGCATCAGAGAAAAGCAATTTTGAATGAATTGTTTGTATTTAGTGAATGTGGTTCCCTTTAGTATCTGAGATCCACCGTAGCGTTCATCATTAAAAATGGGATGGCCAATAAATTGCATATGAACCCTGATCTGATGAGTTCGGCCGGTTTCCAGTTTACATTCAATCAGACTCACATAACCAAGATTTTCCAGGATCCGGTAATGTGTAATAGCCGGTTTGCCGTCTTCTGAATTCAGAGAAACGTGCATCTTTAACCTGTCTTTCGGATCGCGGCCAATATTGCCTTCAATGGTTCCTTCTTCCTCTTCGAAAGTGCCCCAAACCAGGGCCTGGTATAGACGCTTTGTTTTACGGTCATAAAATTGTTTGGCCAGGTGACTCATGGCGTACTCATTTTTTGCTATTACCAGCAATCCTGAAGTATCTTTATCGATTCGGTGCACCAGGCCTGGCCTCTCATCGTCTTTTGTAAAAAGAGCTATATTCTGAAAATGGTAGGCGAGGGCATTGACAAGTGTTCCTGTATAATTACCATGTCCCGGATGCACCACCATTCCAGCTGCTTTGTTTACTACAATTACATCGTCATCTTCATAAACGATAGTAATGGCAATATTTTCCGGGATAAGTTCAAATTCGTGTGGAGGATGAGGTAAAACAACGGTTATAAGGTCTCCGGGCTTAACTTTGTAACTCTGTTTGACAGGATCATTGTTAACCAGAATGCAATTAGCCTGTGCTGCTGCCTGAATTTTTGTTCGCGATATACTTTCGATTTTATGCAACAGGTATTTATCAATACGCAGCAATTCCTGCCGTTTATCAACTTTAAATCTATGGTGTTCATAAAGTTCGCTGCTTTCATTCTGTTCTCTGGAGTCGGGGGTATCCAATGAGCTATTGTTTTATGAATTTTGCAGTATATCGGTCATTAGTATCCAAAGAGGTGATCTCAATAAAATATATTCCCTTGTTGAGTTTATCCAGAAAAACCGAAGTTTCATAGGTAACTTCACTGAATTGCAAAACACCCATTAAGTTAAATATCCGAATCAGGTATAAGCCCTGGTAATCGGATGCGATGGAAAAATTCAGACGATCCTTGGCCGGATTGGGGTACAGAGAAAAAGCTTCCAGTTCTTTATTTTCATCGAGTTGTGTGGGCAGGGAATAATTTCCGAACGAAGGGCGGACCATTAACGATCCCTTTGGCAGGGAATAGGGATTGCTCCATTGCTGGTTGATATAAACATAAAGGTTTTTCAGACTATTATTATTGATATCGTATCCTATATTGAGGTACCCGCTAAGCTGTTCAATTACGACAAAAAAAGTATCCGCAACGAGCAGAGGCGGATCGATCTCGATTCTCGTAAATTCATTGAGATTTGCATTATAATCGGGAGAGAAAATTCCGGAAGTATACAGTACTTCGTTAGCCGGTTGTGTACCATTGTTTTTACGAATGGAGATCCGGTATTCTGCATTTTCTGTTACAGCATCGACAGATTTACAAAAGTAAATAAGTACGGCTTTAAGGGAATCGGGATTCGCACTATAACGGAAAGAACGAAATCGAAGTGCAATACGTGAATTATCCTGTGGTTCGCCACTAATTCCAAAGCCAAATTCAGCCGAGCCATCGTCGTAAGCATAGTGATCGTAATAGGTTTCAATACGGCTAAGTGTATCATTATCTTTTCTCTGGCTTTCACCTTCAGTAGTTTCGATATAGGCTACTATTTCAAGACGTCCGATAGTGTCGTTTTCATCGAAATAAAAACCTGTCGAAAGATTATCTTCATAGTGCCGGTAATCAAAGGGTGGTTCCGGATTATGTTGTATACGGGACCTCAATTGTTCACCAGTATTCAGGTTATATGTATTGTATACACGATCGATGCTGTTTATTGACTCTGCTCTTTCAGGATAATAAGTTCTGAAGGAAAAGGGAATTGTCCTTCTTTCATTTCCCTGGGCGCTTTGTGCCAGCGAAAAATGATGCCAGGGAACAGATGTATATTCAGTCAGGGAAGGTAGCAGGGGCTCAACCACCATGATATCTTCCAGGTTTTCCATTTCCTGTGCACTAGCGGCTTGTTTCAACTGAATATAATCGATATGCCACTGATCGGCATTGCCGAACATTCCCAAATCCTGTCCCTGAGGATAACTGGGTAGTGATGTGTAGTTCCTGAACCGGAAGCGGAATCCATCCTGCAATAATGAATCATCGACCTCAATAATTACCTGATTAAAATGAAAAGTATCGGTATTGTCAAGGGTATAAAAAACATTAATCCATTTTTCAACTGAGGGAGCATAAAAGTCAAGCAGAAGAGAGTCTTTGCCTTCAACACCGGGTACACCTGAAATTATACCTTCAGGCAGATCGCCTTTTCCTCCGGGTTGATAAAAGAAGCTGAAATAATATGTTCCTGTAAGTGGATTCAGAAATTTAAAGGCATTTGAAGTAAGATAGTCCGACTCGATTACTTTACTGGTATCGGAATAATAGGGATAGCCTGTTTCATCGTACGCATCGAGCGTTGCAACTCCAATGCTGATCATAGAATCGGCATAGGTGGAATTAATATAGGCAAAGTTATCGGCCCAGTTATTGTTTCGCGGAAAAACCGAATGCTGATAATTTGAAAAATCTTCAAAAAACTCATTCTCGAAAAACAGGGTATCAGTCTGGTTTTTTACATAGTTTTTATCACCTTCTGAAATAGCTTTTACTACGGCATGATTATAAGCCATTCCGCGAATAACCTGACTTTTTAAATAGTATGAATTAATCAGGATAATCGTAATCGTAAGAATCGTCTTCAATAATTTCAACATTTTCAGCCTCATTTAATTCTGGCCATGCATAGTCACTAGTATCAGATTTAGCATAGCCTGGTACTTTCGTTGAGTCGGTTGTTATCCATACGGTTATTTGTGTTCCCAATGGTACCAGAACACTGGCACTGTGCGCAGGGTGATGCCGGTAAATAATGGGTACCGATCCCTGGCCTTCTCTAACTGTTTCGTCAGGGATCGATGTATTAATGGTAAAGAAGGCATCTGCAGCTTTAATAATAGCCTGTTCAACTGTCAGTCCTGTAAGATTGGGAACCCTGCTTTTTTCATCGGAAAGTCCTTTGCCCAGCACCAGGTCGATAGCACTTCCTTTCAGGAGTGTATCGCCAGGTTCGATTATATGACCATTGAGTTGCTGCTCGAGTACGACATTTTTTGCAATAGAGTACCGGTAACTTAATCTTCCCAGTCGAAGTGCGGCAATAGAAATTTTATTTCGTGCCTCCCGCAGTGTAATTCCTAACAGATCGGGCATAACCATTTTTTCAGGTGAATTAGCATTGATCGTGAGGTATACTTTTCGATTTTTCTTTACCAGAAATCCTGGCTTGGGATGCTGGTCTATAACAGCACCGGGTTCACGAGTCGTAATAAATATTGAATCGAAGATCTCATATCGTAAATGTCTGGCATCAATTAATTTGGCAGCTACATCTACCGGAAGATCCGAAAAGTCGGGGACTATGATCGAACGATTGTGGTGTGTATAAATTCGCAGGCCAACAAGTAATACCACGAGCAACGTGAATGCTATGGTTACTGCATATACAAGGATTCGGAGAAATACTTTACTTTTCAAATACAAGATAAAATCCTTCATAATATCATGATGCATATTTACCCGACAAAGATAAAACTATATTGAAACCCTGTTAACAAGAATATAAACGAAACAATTTCAGAAAACGTATTTAGGATCAATTTAGTTCACTGAGAGTAACAACCCATCATTTTTTCAGGGCAAAGAATTGGCATAGTCGATAAGACGTTTGGCATCATCTTTCCGGCCCTGAAGTTCATATATACGAGCAACCAAAAAATAACTCGGTTTATACCGGGCATTTATTTTAATGGCTTTGTCAAGATATTTCAGAGCTGTGTTATAATCTTTTGTCTGTGCATAAATTAGACCGGTGTAATAGTAGGAATTTACATTTTTCGGATTTAATTTCATATTTCGTTTGAATACCTGGAATGCGCTTTCCAATTCATTTTTATTCAGGTATGCCATTCCCATAATGTTTAATGCTCTTTCGTAATTAGGGTATAATTTTAGACACTTCGTTGCTGCTTGTATTGCACTGTCATTAGCTCCAATTTCATAATATACATTCGCCAGATTTAAATATTGCTGCTCATATTGTTTATCATATTGCAGGGCTTTTTTAATATACATTGCAGCTTCTGGCATCTTACCTCTGGAAAGTAGTTTATAACCCTCAAAGTCATTACGGTCCTTTCGTTCCAGTATGGCACATACAGGTACCCCATCAACTGTAAATGTTTTAATAGTATTTGAAGGGGGCCAGATGTGGTGTTTCAATTGATACGGATTAATATAGCTGTTAGCCAGAATGGCAAAGTCCCAATCTTTATTTCCTCTTTCATAGTAACGTATATAAATTATTTTTACCTTGTTTTTAAGATGACGGAAATAGTATACGGTATTTATACTTAAATTACTGGCAACAATTATTTTTTTACCTTTTGGTATATCCATCTTATCAATCTTGTTTTCGATTAACCATTCGCTACCGGCACGGAGTGTATGATAGAAATAATCCATTTCATATTTTCCGTAAGCTTTCTTAACCCCGCCAGAAAGAGAATTATAATATATGTACTCATGAGGATGATTTGCAATAATATGCCTCAGGGGCAATATCATTAGAAATACAGCTATACCGGCTGTTATCCATCGGATATACTTAGGTTGAAACCTGTTAATAAGATTATTTATTCCCAATGCAGCAAGTATGGCTATACCCGGGAAAATAAACAGTACATGGCGCCATCCGCCATAAACATTTGAACCTTTATAAATAATGTAGGCTACAGGGAATATCGAAACGAATAACAGTATGAAGTACCAGGTTATGTTCTCCTTTTTTAATTTTCGGTAAAGTATGAAGAAACTCAGAATCCCCAGGATTATGTATTCAGGGATTGTCATGAGGATATATTTGGGCAGGTAATATTTCGGCACTTTATCGGACCAGATGATATTACCCTCAAAGATCTGACGAAGACTTACAGCATATTGCTCCATGTATTTCATGGCTTCGAGAGTTTTTTGCACGGGGGCTTTATGTGAATAGGGCCAGAGAATAATGCCGATAAGGTAACCGACTATTGAAATAATCCCTGCAAATAGTAACATTTTCCCCAGGCGTATCAGGTTTTCTTTTTTTAACCATTGATTATACCTTAATGTGAAAACGTAATACATTCCTGTGAAAAATAGGAAATATATTGCCAGCAAAATTCCACCCACACGAACACCAATGGTAAGTCCAATGCCAAGAGCAATTAGCCAACCGTGCTGGTAGATTTTTTTGGGATAATATTTCAGGAACCGGATAATGGCATACACCGTGAAAATATAAGCAGCCGCAAAGGGAATATCCTTCGGATTGTTGAACGAATGCCCAAGAAATCTGGGAGATAAGAACATAAACAGAAGTGTCAAAATACCGGCACGCCATCCTCCAAGCATCACAGCGATAAGAGCAGCAAACAGAATGGCCGCCCAGCCGGTAATACTATTTAAAATATGCCTCACCATATATTCATCATCGGGCTTGATGACTTTAATTACCGCTACGGTAATAACATCGAACACTGGCCCATACATGTGTAGTACACTTTTCTCGTAATTCAGACAGGTTGTGTCTTTTCCTAATGTGGCATAATAATTAAAAACATTTTTACCATGTGGATAATGGTAGGTCTCCTCATCACCCGAAATTCCCGATGTAAGACTGAGAACCGGCATAAGGATAAGCATTAAACCAGCTATTGCATAGAAGACATGTTTTTCTGTTATCTTCTTAAAAGGGGACATATTTTTGATTTTTTTTGACATATTATTCAAATAGCATAGGCTTAAAAGCTTAGCTAATAATTCTTTATAAACCAGTTGAGCAAGGGAATATCAATTTTCAGCAATACTACTAACAATACGGAAAGAAAAAAAACATAAATTACAAAACCTTTCTTTCGATAAAGCTTTTCTGGATTCTGGACAATGGAATTTTTTTCAAATCCGATGTGTAGGTACCATGCAAATAACAGTGCCAGGAATGGGAACGATATCAATAATTCGATCCGGTGTTTGATCAGAAAAATAGCCAGGAAAAAAGAGGAGCACAGCGCATAAAATACAGTCGCAATTAATAATCGTTCTTCCGTATAATGCCGGAACGATTGCCTGTACTTACCTGCCAATTCATGATCGTTAATAAAACGATATTCGGCAAAGCGTTTTGTCGACATAAGAAAAGCACCTCCCATCCAATAAGCCAGCAGGACACTTGATGGTGGAAACAGGGTAATCCCCATCAGTTGCCATCCCAGTATAAAACGTATAGGATTGTTTACCGATTCGGAGAGTACATCGAGATACACTTTGTCTTTCGTTCGCATGGGCTTAACATTATAAATAAATCCCATAAGGAGAAAAAACATTTCAGTGATTAGAAACTGAAAGGAAACAAGGTAGCTGAGAAACAAACCTGCCAGGGCGATAAGAATGTATTCACTGTATACGATTTTGGCATTCAGCCCGGCTATCACCGCGGGACGGTTCTTCTTTACCGGATGGAATCTGTCAGATTCCATATCGAGCCATTCGTTGATAACATAATTTGCCGAAGCAATAAGGCAGGTGGCAAGAATTCCAACGAGCAGTACAGGGATATATTTCAGATCAAATTGAAAGTTCAGGTAGTACAGGCCCATGATCATGCCGGGGAGCATAAAAATATTCTTGAACCAATGATCGGGGCGGGCAATATACAGGTAATGTTTAAACATTTTTTTTACAGATTACCTGGATTGAATCCCTGAGATTAACAGGAATGGTTATTTTTTCCAGGAAATTCGGAAGTGGAAATTGCAAAAATTTTGGCAGAAACGAAAGAAATCTTATGCCCAGATATTTCAGAGTAAAATACCATGATGGGTGAGTCATCTTAATAACAGAAAATCCGGTTTTATCCAGGAGGAGTTTCAATG
Organism: uncultured Bacteroidales bacterium; assembly: GCA_964592225.1. Taxonomy (GTDB): domain Bacteria; phylum Bacteroidota; class Bacteroidia; order Bacteroidales; family UBA10428; genus UBA10428. Next base: position 10,400 of record CAZQCO010000002.1, on the reverse strand, counting down.
TTTTTTTATTGAAATACCCGATATGGGCAAAGCGGTAATGCCACCATTTATAGCCGAATACCTTTGCTGCAAGCGAATCTACATCAGGAGTCACCAGGAGGAATACCCCATCCTTGTCAAGCTCTTTACGGATATCGACTAACAACCGGGCAGGCTCAGTGACATGTTCAATTACATCGACAAGTGTTATTATATCAAAGGGACCTTTAGCTTCAGGGTGGGGGAACACGCCGCGAACAACCGGCAGATGTAATTCCGATGCCCGCTGTTGCAGCCATCGTGAGGGTTCTATTCCTATACAATCATATCCTTTTTCGATGGAAGCTTCGATCATTATCCCGCTTCCTGCACCAATATCCAGAAGTTTGCCACTGGTTTTATATTTACTGAAATTTCGTACAAGCCGTTCTTCCTGGATCTTGCGTTCGCGCCGCGTATTTTCATACTCCCGGTCTTCCAGGTCTTCATAGAACTTTACCACTTCCTGTAGATCGGTACATTGAATGAATCCGCAGGACTTGCATTTTTGCAGTTCACCGGTTTTGCCATAATCAAAATTTGTAATGGCAAAATTTCCGCTGTCAAGCTTTCCTTTGGCATCGGTGGGCTTGATCAGTTTGAAATCGTTACCACCGCAAACCCAGCATATTATCCTGGCTTTAGTCATAATTCAGATTTAATTGATCCGCAAGATTTGAATAGAAGATCCCTTTCCTGGCCTTCTTCCGGTCGACAAGAACAAAAGGTATACCGGCTAACCGGGCTCCTTCTCCATCTGTATCTTCCCTGTCGCCAATAAAAAGAGCCCTTTTCGGATCACACTTCATTTCACTGCAAATTAAGCGGAGTGCTTTCAGACTGGGCTTAAACTGGTTGATAGAAGACTGAGTGGAACAATACACAGCATCGGCGGAGAGCCCCAGAACTTTAAGCTTTTCCTCTACCGGATAATCGGAGTATACAATTATCTTGCTCTGTTTTTGGTTAATCATAGTAAAAAACTCATCTATTCCCTCATATTTCATCCGATTCAGA
>CAZQCO010000002.1:0-9265 GCA_964592225.1 uncultured Bacteroidales bacterium | reverse complement strand
CATAAAAATTTAGGGACACGGATTCAAATAAAAACAGGGTGTAAAAATAATCACATTTCAATAAGGTCTGAAATAAAAAAGGTTGTCATTTTCTGACAACCCTTTTTATCTATATTTTGAGATTTATTATTTCCTGAGTATTTCGTCGGAAACACTAAGTCTTTTCCTTCCTTTAGCTCTTCTGCGTCCTAATACTTTACGACCGTTAGCGGTTGACATTCTTTCCCTGAAACCATGCTTGTTTCTGCGCTTTTTGTTCGATGGTTGAAATGTCCTTTTCATTTTTACGTTATTTTATCATTTTATTTTCAGGTTCGCAAAGATAGACGCTATTTTTTTATTACCAAAACAATTTTTAGATAAATAATTGTTTTCATATTCGAGAATTATAGCCCGATATCTTAAGTAGTAAAAGTCGTTGTTTATCGTTTTCATTAAAATCTTATTTCTATCTTTAATAAAAGTCACTATTTTTTCAGGCTTAAAAATAAAGGAATACCCAATGAGAAAAAGATTGTATCGGCTAATCAGTTTAAGTTCGTATGGATTTTTAGTCCTTTTTGTGTTAACTATAGCAGGCTGTCAACGCTCTTCCTCGAAAAAAGAATCCGGCATAAAAATTCAGATCGATCGGTTTGAAGATGATCTTTTTTCCATTAGTTTATACAACATGGCGGATAGCATCGACTTCCTGAGGCAAAAATATCCCGATTTTTTCCCCTTGTTTACCAGTAAAATCATTGAAATCGGTAATTCTGATGCTGAAGATATTTCTACCGGTTTAATAGCATTTGTCAGTGACTTCACCATATACCGGGCGGATAAACGGGTGAAAGAAGTTTTTCCATCTTTAGTGAATCTGGAGCGAGAATTAACGGGTGTTTTCGGTCGTTATCAGCTTGACTTTCCTGAAAAGCAGGTTCCTCATATTGTTACCTGTATTTCGGGATTTAACCAGTCTATTATCACAGCCGACAGCCTGCTTGTTATAAGTCTTGAAAAATACCTGGGCTCGGATGATGAATTTTATACCTTACTTTATCCGCCGGTTCCGGAATACCTCAGACAGGTAATGCGTCCGGAGAGGATATCTCCCGATGTCATGCTGGCATGGTTCATCACGGAATTTCAGTATAATCCTCAGACCGATAATCTACTCTCACAAATGATTTATTACGGAAGAGCCCTGTATTATGTGCACCGGTTAATTCCTGAAGTACATGATACCTTGCTATGGGGTTATACCTCACGGCAAATGGACTTCTGCTATGATTATGAAAAGCGCATGTGGGAGTATTTGGTCGAGAATAAAAAGTTATTTATCACGGATGGATTCGGTATAAATCAGTTTATTATGGATGCTCCGTTTACTAAAGACTTTACACAGGAAAGTCCGGGAAGAGCAGCTATTTGGTTAGGGTACCGGATTGTCGATTCCTATATGAAAAAAAACAGGGATGTTTCGATAAGAGATTTGTTGCATGAAACGGATTATCAGAAAATATTAAATGTTTCAAAATATAATCCTTAATAAAATAATTCCAGAGCATGTACAGGTTGATCGTGATTTTTATTTTGCATTTGGGAATAAATGCTTTTACCCAGTTTGATAATTCAAGTCAGGTTTGGAATGAAGGTGTTGATTTCATTCATCAGGGCGATTATTTAAGGGCTTACGAACGAATGAGTAAGTTTATAAGGCTCAACCCTGAAAATGCAAAGGCCTATAACAACAGGGCTATTTGTTCTGAAAGGCTTGGGGATTTGGAACACTGTTGTAGCGATTTTGAAATGGCGAGATCGTTAAATTTCAATAAAAATCAACTATTTCACCAGTTGACTTGTGATAATGATCTTTGGATCAAACGCTTCAGGAAGTATTACTATCGCGATGTGGAAATATATCCCGAGCTTGGTTTTCGTCCCCGTTATACCCGTTCCGATTCTTTACGCGGTGCATTAAGGCCGCAACGCACTTGTTTCGATGTTTATTATTACAATCTGACCGTGCGCATCCTGCCCCGCAGCAAATCGATTACCGGAAGTAATCAGATATGGTTCAGAGGGGTGCACAGTAGCACGGAGATACAACTCGATCTCTTTGAACAATATACAATTGATGGTATTATTATGGACGGAGAAGAGTTGACCTGCAGACGTGAGTATAATGCTGTTTTTATTCAGATGCCCCGGGAAATTGTTCCCGGAAAAGAATACAGAATGATGGTTAAATATTCGGGCAAACCCGAAGTAGCCCGGGATCCTCCCTGGTTCGGAGGTTTTGTATGGGCACGTGACAAACGCATGAACCGCTGGGTGAGCGTTGTATGCGAACACCTGGGAGCAAGTTCCTGGTGGCCCAATAAGGATCATCTATCGGACAGGCCTGACTCTATGGGAATACATATTGAGGTTCCACGGAAATATAATGCTGTTTCCAACGGACAATTAAGAAGTATTGAAGAATCTGAGGATAATTACAAGCGCTATAACTGGTTTGTCAGCTATCCTATAAATAATTACAACGTTACCTTCTACATGGGTAAGTACGATGCGTTTTATGATTCAATGTTCTGTAATAATGATACCCTGCTGGCATTGTATTATGTTATGCCCTATAACCGGGAGAAAGCAGAAAAACATTTTCTTCAGGCAAGAGATGTAGTAAATTTTTATAACGAAGCTTTTGGACCCTTTCCCTTCTGGAATGACCATTTCAGAATGGTCGAAGCATCTTATGAAGGCATGGAACACCAAACAGCGATAGCCTATGGCAGTGCCTATAGCAACTCCGCAAATTCCTTAACCTACCTGAACAGGAATTACGATTACATTATTGTGCATGAGGCGGCTCACGAATGGTGGGGAAATTCCGTTGCTGCAGCCGATATGGCAGATATATGGTTACATGAAGGCTTTGCAACCTATGCCGAAATTCTTTTTTTAGAACATATGGAGGGCTACGATCAATCGATCTACGAGTTGCACAACCGTATGAACTTTATCTATAATATTTGGCCTGTAGTTCAAAATCGTAATGTAAATGAAAACTCTTTTGCCGGTGGCGATGTGTATAACAAAGGTGCCATATTGTTGCATTGTCTCAGAGCTACTATTAACAATGATTCGGTTTTCAAACCGATGATACGGGATTTTAATCTGGGCTACCGTGACAGTGTGATTGATTCAGATTCTTTTATTCAGTTTGTACACAACTATACGGGTAGTGATTTCACAGCGTTTTTTAAAAAATTTCTTTACGAAACAACTTTACCTGTATTATCCTATACGTATCGACGTAAAGATGATGGAATATTGCTTCGTTATAAATGGATGGACGTGGACGAAGGATTTGTTATGCCATTTTCCATTAAAACCTTTCCTCAGGATGAAGCGTATCGACTGGAGGCTAAAACTGAAATGCAGGAAATAATTATTCCCGGTGCAGAATCGTTTGCATTCTATAATTATGCCATTTTTCCGGAAAACTGTCCGAGGAATGGACTTACCTATTACCGGACAAAATGCACAAATTGGTGAAAAGCAGTTTCTTTGTATTTTTATCCTTTAGGAAGTTCAGTTTAGAGCTAGAAGAAATACCTGGCAATAAAAAGAGCTGCCAGAATATATAATAAAACGGGCACCTGTTTCCATCGGCCTGAAAACATCCGCAACACTACGTAACTTATCACTCCAAAAGATATTCCTTCACTGATACTAAATGCCAGGGGCATTATAATAATTGTCAGAAATACAGGAATGGAATCGAGGTAATTTCCCAGTTCCACTTTTGTAATGGGCGTGATCATAAATAGTCCTATGATAATAAGAGCTGGGGCTGTAGCCGATGAAGGTATCATTAAAAAAACCGGGGAAAGGAATAATACCAGGATAAAGCAAATGGCCACTACCAGAGCTGTAAGACCTGTTCGTCCGCCCGCTGATATACCGGCAGTACTCTCAACATAGGTTGTCACTGTGCTTGTTCCGATCATGGCACCTATTGTTGTTCCAACTGCATCGGCAAATAGTGCCTGTTTTGCTCTTGGAATCCGTCCCTGACTATCAAGCATATCAGCTTTCGAACTGACTCCAATCAACGTACCCACAGTATCGAACATATCAACAAACAGAAAAGTAAAAAGCACCATGAATATATCGGGTTTTAAGAATTCCCTGAAATTTAATTTGAAAAATATGGGATTGAGTGAAGGAGGTATATCGACAATGTGTGCTGTGGGAATCTTTGTAACCTGCAGGGGAATGCCAATTATCGTGGCTGCCAGGATACCGATCAGGATTGCCCCTTTTACCCTGAATACAAGTAAAATTCCAATAATACCCAGCCCGATCAGTGCTACCCATACATGATGGTTATTCATGGTTCCCATCGAGACCAGGGTATTTTCATTGGCTACAATAATTCCACCATTCTGAAATCCCATGAGCGCTATAAATAAACCAATACCTACCGAAATAGCATGTTTAATAGGCAGTGGGATACAATTTACTATTACTTCACGGACATTGAAAAGAGTAAGTAAAATAAATATAATTCCTTCTACAAATACTGCTGTAAGAGCAGTTTGCCAGGAATAACCCATAGATAATACCACAGTATAGGCAAAAAAGGCATTCAACCCCATACCCGGAGCCAGTGCAAAAGGCAGATTGGCAACAAAAGCCATTACCAAAGTTGCAATAGCCGAAGCTAATGCAGTGGCTGTAAATAAAGCCCCCCGATCCATGCCTGTAGCTCCTAAAATACCCGGATTAACTGCCAGGATGTAAGCCATGGTCATAAAAGTGGTAAGACCGGCAATGATTTCAACAGAAATGTTTGTATTGTTTTTCCGCAGGTTGAACAGGTTTTCGAACATAAGGATATTTTTTGCTGATTTTCAAATTTACAAATCCTGACGGAATCAAATTAACTCCTGATTCATTAAGATTTAACTTACTACGAATTAGTATTATTTATCCTTTCTTTTTGTAAGGTTATTTCAAATGTTGTAAATTTATTTCTAATTCGCTGATCACAACTCTAATGAAAAAACAATACATCCTCCTCACCGGTTTGATAACCCTTTTCGTATTTCAAATTAGTTTTTCCCAGGAAGTATATCAACCCTATACTGCAAAAGCTTACTGGAATGAAATCAATCGTGACGAATACCGTGATCTGAAACAAAAGCAATTACATGATGAAGTTCTTACTAACTCCGAAAAAAAGTGGCTGGAGCAATATGAAGAATATCTGGGAGAATATTTTGAGGCATTATCCGGTACAGAAAAGGAGATCTATTTTACAAGAAAGGCAGAGTGGTATGCTCAGGCAGACATGCCTGAAATTCAACCGGAAAGAATAGAAAAGCCTAAAAGAGATACGGAGTTATTGCTAAAACACATTGGTTATTCGGGTCTGTCGGGGCTGACTTATGGTCTGATGCTAAGCAATATTTTTCATCTTAATGAAACCGAAACTGCAGGATTAACCACCATAATGGCCGGTGGCAGTATGCTCTATCCGGTATTTTCACCACAATATAACAATATCAATAACAATTCGCTCTGGTTAAGATCGCATGGAAAAGTTGCCGGAGGATTGTACGGTTATTCGCTTGGCATGGCCATATATAGTGATGATATTTATAAACATCGCGAAGCCGTCCTCTCTATGTCCTTAATTTCCAGCTTTGGTCTGGGCATAGTCGGATTCAGACTTGGAAAACAAAAGGATTGGTCGGAAGGTCGTGTTTCCCTGTATCAGTATTATGGCTATATGGTGCCTGCATTAACATCATCTATTCTTTTTGCTTCAGGCTATGATGAGTTAAGAGGATATGGTATCAATATTCTCCTCAGCGCCCCGATAGGTTACCTGGCGGCAAATAAGGTGTCGCAGTTGGCCGATTATAGCCGTGGCGATATTACAGCCTTGGTTGGCTTATCAACCATTGGGGCTGCATATGGTGTGAGTATAATGCTTTTTGGTGACTTGGAGGGGGAATCGGCAATTCTCTCACCTGCTATATCAACAGCTGCCAGTTCGGCAATAGGTCAATATGTATTGCGCAATACGAGGCTTAGCAGGCCTGAGGGGAGAAGGGTTAACTATGCAGCAATTGGAGGAGGCCTGATAGGATTCGGAATGGCTTTTTTAATTGATCCTGGAAATGAAGGATGGTATTTATTTTTTCCGGCGACCACCAGTTTAATCGGATATAGTGTTCTGCTCAACTATTATAAAAAGAATCAACAAGCCGGGCAAAGCTCTAAAAATGATAATAATCCAATGTTTCATATTAATTTACATCCCGAAAACCTCATCTACTCAAGAATAGATACCCGTGGGTATATCCCTCCATTAGTATCAGCAAATCTTATATTTTAGTTGCATTAATTCTTTAAAATAAATCTCATGATGAATCGAACTGTACTGGTTTTTATCATTTCATTATCAGTTGCAGGTTGCGGGAAACATCTAAGCCAACTCACGGCAGTAGATGATTGTATAACTAACAATCCTGAATTTATTCCTGCCACAGTTCCAACAACCGATAATTACAGTCTGGTGATTCATGAGAATGCATCGCTTGATTTATTTCAGAATGGAGATGAATTAGTACCCCAAATCGAAAATGGGAATAAGCTCGTATTTGAGTACCTGTATAAAAAATCGGTTAATCCCATGATGGTTGATGCCGGATATACGGAGCATATTCTTTTTGAGATAGATGCCCTTTCGAAAAGCTTTCTGCTCAGTGGTTCAGCACTCGAAGCAGCCAAAGCCATGTATGGCAACCTGTGTTTTTGCATCGATGCCGGTTACTACCCCATTAAAAGCGGTTGCATTAAAGGAAAAAAATCAGGTAAAAACAGTTGGGAGATAGAGATGATTATAAAAGCCTTCGGTAACACCAGGGAATTTTCAAAGATGCTCTCCGAAAAATTTGTTATAGTGAAATGATAAGATTAGACTATTTTTTCAGTTCTTAAAATTCCCACTTAATTCCCAGGGTAGGGAATACTTCAACTCTTTTACTTTCTTCAATGAAGTTTTTTGAAATTTTGATTTCACTACCCATTGAAAAATGATGGGCAGGATTATACCAAATCTGAGGTTCGGCATAAAATACAGTAAGCTTGTTATTCCTGTCGACTTCAGGATTATCCTGGCTCCATATATCGATATAGCCAGAAAGGCTCACCTTATTCCGGAACAATGGACAGTACCATACAAGCGTAAATTGTGCATCGGGGGCCGATGAGCCTCTGATGTATTTATAGAGGATCATTGCATTCAGAGATAAATTGCCCAGCATAAGGCCATATTCCAATCCGCCCAGCCAGGAATTATACAGATTTGTGCCCAATGTTGTCGAATCGTCGGCCGGGAAAATAACACTACCGTCATTGTATTCAAAGTGGAGCATCATATTTTTTAAAACCGGATGATTTTGCCAACAGGGAATAGTAAAGGTCCGGGCTATTTCAAAATAACCCAGTGAAGCGCCTCTGGGCTTATCGGGCGAATTAAATTCGAAGTCGGTAAACAGAAAAGTATAACCCATTGTATCGGGACGAAAAAATTCAAACGTGCCGACAAAAAAATGTCGCTTAAATCCGTCTTCCTGTTTTCCGAAGTCGTAATGAAGCTGAATGTTTTGTGCAGAAATAATAAGAGGCAATAAAGCCACAAGGAGGGAGAATGATCTTTTCATAATCTAGTTTTTTACGTGGTGTGCTAGTACACGAAGGCTGCAAAGGTAGAATAAATTTTGATTTAGGAAATTATCATTATTCTCCCAAAATCCGCATGCATTTTCTAATTGGGTTATGAGTTAAATTTATTGGATGAATGGAATAATGGAGGAAAAATAAATATCAGACATCCAATATTCCAATTTTCCAGTATTCCAATAGTTTAGTATTGCTCACTTTTAATCCTTGTGGCTGACACCTTTTTTGAAGGTTGATTAACCTTAGTAGAATTAAATGTAGGGTAAATAAATACCTTAACAGAGGCTTCAAGAAAACTATTGAATGTTAAAATTGCAAATATTAAAAAACAAATAAATTTCAAATCACAATTTGTTATTGATCAAGTAGTTTGAGGAATTAATAACTATCGGAATTCAAAAACAGGCTCAGCTATTGCCGGGCGAGACTCTCGAAGCGAAGGATATCATTGTCGGGGGTGTATATGAAAATGTATATAAGGTATGTTTCACCCTGATTATTAAATTCTACTGAAATTATGGAACGGGGAGGGTAAGATTCAATACAGGCATAACAAACCACTTCAGTCGTCAACTGGCTGCATTTTTCACTTAAACGGTCGGCAAGGGTCTGTACATTAGCCATGTGCCCGATCGGATCTTCGGAATAGGGCTGTGGATGAAGGTCGGCAGTAAGTTTTTCGATCTCATTTTTAACGATATTATCATTGAGTTCTGTTAAGCCGGTCAGTAAACTTTCACAATCCGGGTTCTCTATAACATCTTTCTTACAGGTAAAAAGGAGTAAGACAATCGCTAAGTATACTATTTTTCTCATGCCCCGCTTTTTTTTATGATGAAGTTTGAACTTAATTGGTTGCTTCATCTTTATAAAATTAATTCATACCCGAAATATTGCCTAGTTTTGCCAGCGAAATTATTATGAAAAAATACTTTCATATATTTTTCGATTTGGATCGCACGCTATGGGATTTTAAAAAAAATTCTGCCGGGACCCTGATCGATATACTTGATAAATTCAATTTGCATGAATTTGTTCAAAGCCGCGATGCTTTTATTGAAAAATACAATTATTATAACGACAGGCTTTGGGATTATTTTCAACAAGGCAGGATAAAAAAGTATCAGTTGCGTCATGAACGTTTTCGTATGTTGTTAAAGGACTATGGTGTTAAGGATCGGGAACTTGCTGGAGAAATAAGCCGGTACTACCTGAATACGAGTCCGGCTAAAACGAGTCTGGTACCTCACACAATTGAGCTGCTTGAATATCTTGCACCTCACTACAGCCTTTATATTATTTCAAACGGTTTTTATGATGTACAGCTTACCAAAATGAAAAACTCCGGAATTTCACGCTATTTTAAAAAGCTGTTTACTTCCGACCGCATTGGGTATTCAAAACCTGATTCCCGTATTTTCGATTACGCTGTAAAATCGGTCAATGCCAAGAAAGCAGAATCGTTAATGGTGGGTGATGATGTGATAAACGACATAGAGGGTGCACGGAATGCACGTATCGA
>CAZQCO010000001.1:0-101315 GCA_964592225.1 uncultured Bacteroidales bacterium | reverse complement strand
AGAATTTGAAAGATGCCTTATCACTTTTTCTGCAAACACAAAAAGAAGAAACTGTTAAAAAATACAGTGGAAAAAAATATATCCGACGTAAGCTCTCACTGGTTTAATGAAACGAACCGAATTTATCAAACATCTTCATAAAAATGGTTGTGAACTGGTGCGCGAAGGCAGCAATCATAGTATTTATATAAATCCAACGAATAAAAAGCAAACTTCAGTAGGAAGACATCAGGAACTATCCAATCTGCTTTGTAGAAAAATCTGCAAACAACTTAGAATATCGCAAATGTAAAGATTGGAATGTTTTCTTGCACGCAAGAAAATATAAAGAATAAGCCCTGCAAAATTATTCCAACCCCAACCCCTTAAGAAGGAGCTAAAACTGTGGTATTGCAAGGGTTAACCCTCCCTGCCTGAACTGCGAACGGCAGGCAGGCTTTTTAAGAACGGCGAAGCCCTCACGAAGCGCCTTTTATTGGCGATGAGTAACGGATGGGAGGTTAAAATCCGCTCACTGGGATTTTTAAATCCGGAACGTTCAGAATCTTATATGTTTGCACGATTTTATATCTGATAAGGTATTATATTTTACTGGATTCCTGCCTGCGCAGGAATGTTTAATTCCCAATTCGGTAATTGTAATTTATTTGGAATTTGGTACTTGTTAGTTGGAATTTCCGTTATCCAATCTCCGCAATCATCTTCCTGAGCTTTTCTGTCAGGCTATCGCTGGCCTGAACCAGAGGCAGCCGTAACGTTTTTTCACACAAACCCATTATCTCCAGTGCGGCTTTTATACCCGTGGGGCTGCCTTCCTCGAAAAGTGCTGTTATATAGTCGAGTAATAAATAATGCAGTTCGTTGGCTTTCTTAAATTCCTTTTTAAGAGCTGCTCTTACCATATCGGAATATTGTTGCGGATAGGAATTGGCAACAACCGATATCACTCCTGAACCGCCCAGATAAATCATAGGAAGTGTAAAGGAATCATCACCACTTATAACATGTAAGTGAGCAGGCTTATTTTTAATGATCTGCATGATCTGAATTAAATTGCCCGAGGCTTCTTTTACCCCAATAATGTTTTTATGATTCGAGGCCAGCCACACAATGGTTTCGGCATTGATGTTCGATGAAGTACGACTGGGTACATTATAAATAATAACCGGAACTGGGCTAACTTTTGAAATGGCTGAAAAGTGTTCGTACAACCCTTTTTGCGAAGGTTTGTTATAGTAAGGAGAAACTGAAAGAATGCCGGCTATTCCTGTGAAATCAGTGTTTTTAATGGTTTCCAGTACACTGTAAGTATCATTGCTGCCTATTCCTACTATTACCGGTACACGCTGATCAACTGATTTAATAATATAACCAACGACTTCTTTTTTTTCTTCCTTCGACAGGGTAACCGATTCGCCGGTTGTGCCTAGGGCAACAACATATTCGATACCGCCTTCAATTACATGGTCCAGTACTCTGTCGAGCGCTTCAAAATCTATTGATCTGTCCGATCGGAACGGAGTAACCAGGGCTACTCCCGTACCTGTTAAAGGATCTGTCATAAATTTATTTCTTTATTAAAGAGAGATAATGTAATAACTGGTTTATTAAAAAGTTCAGCTGAATTTCGGTTTGTACCTTTTTATCGATAATTTTCTCAACTTCTTTATTTTTCTTAAGATTATTTCTAAAATCTTTCTCCAGATCACGCTGAAAACCATTCATATTTTGTTTTTCTTTCTCGATATCGATCATCAGGTCCAGGTAATCCTGATTTTTATAATACATACCTGTTTTAAATCTTGCTGCTGAGCAAGTCATTATATACCTGATAGGAAAAGGATTATCCAGACTCAGATTAAGCAATAAATCAAATTGTTTTTTAATAAAAGTATCAACAAGCGGATTAGTAGGTTTATAGTACCAGTTTAACTGGCTACTGGTGAAAAAGTCAAATCCCTTGCGATACAGATAATGATCGATTAATTGTTTACTATCGACAAATCCAAGGACATCGATAGTATTTTTTTTATTTGAAACATTCTTAACCAGTTCTTTAACAATTTCAAAACTTACCTGATGAGTGGCATTAAAAAGGATACCAATTGTTTTGGCTTCATTGATATTGCATGAAGTCATGCTTCGGGAGTTATTCTTCAGGTAATTACGAATAGCTCTCTCGCCAAAAAACGATTTGGTATTCTCAATAAATTTCATGCTGCAAGTTTATGAAAAAAGCTTGGATTAACCATGCAGTCAGAAAAACCATAACCGTTAAAAGATATTAACTTGTTTATTTTTTTAATACTTAGAACCTGTTTAATTTTTCAAATTTTACTTGGAATTGTATAACATTTTGAGTACTATGTAAAGCCGGATTTTCAATTGATGTAATCGGGTAATATGTTTATTTTCTTCATTTTCTTTGTGGAAAGAAAACGAAACAAAACCTGCCCGACTGCTTCATTCAGGCGGGGAAGCCACCACGGCTAAAAAATCCAAGCTTGTTCTTTTAGCACAAAGACCGCCCGAACAACTTGTGTTTCGCGCTAGCCGTGGACATCCCACACGTAAGGCTAGCTTTAAATAAGTATTGCAGACAATAATTTCATTAAAAATGATAATTTATACCTGTTAGTTAAACTGACCTAAAAAATTTTACGGTGCAAAGGTCGGATTTTGTTTTTGTGTGCGGGATTTATCAAGGTCTCTCTATGTTTGAGACCGACAAGAAATAAAACAAAATCCGGGCACCTTTCAGAAAAATTTTTCCAGTCTTGATCTTTCTTTGATGACTTTCTTGCCATCAAGGGAAAGAAAGTCATTGGAGTATAGGGCAAAGCCCCATGGCAGTTCCATGCATACTTGCTCCGAATTGAACTTAATAATTGTTGTCACTCATATAAAATTTAAACAGGTTTTAAATAGAAAATAAAGTATCAATCATCGAATCAAAATCGGAGCAATTATTACTTGATTTTCAGAATTTGAACAGATATTAAAATTACAGAGATAGGGTTGTTAATAAAATACTTCTCAGCTTACATCTGAAGAATGCTAATGCCCGATCATTTTCAGGAACTCATCCTCGGAAATAATGGGTATGTTGAGTTGCTTTGCTTTTGCTAGTTTCGAAGGACCCATATTCTCTCCCGCAAGCAGGTAATCGGTTTTAGCGGAGAGTGAGCTCACATTCTTTCCTCCATTCTGTTCGATCAGATTCTTAATTTCTTCACGGCTAAATTTACTGAACACTCCTGAAACAATCAGCGATTTTCCATTGAGCAATCCACCTTTGATCGTTTGCTGACCTGTTTCAAATTGCAAACCTGAATCCTTCAAATAATCAATTAATTTCCTGTTTTTTTCGTCTTTGAAATAATTGATAACACTTTCAGCTATCCGTTCCCCTATTTCATTAACATGGGTGAGTTCATCGAAAGTGGCTTTCTGAATAGCCTCAATCGATCGGAAGTATTCGGTCAGGGTTTTTGCAACAGTCTCTCCCACGTATCTGATACCCAGAGAATAAAGGACCCTGTGGAAGGGAACATTTTTTGAATTCTCAATGCTCTGAACAAGGTTTGATGCAGATTTTTCGGCAAATCTTTCCAGATGCAATAAAGCACTTTCTTTCAGTTTATAGAAATCAGCCGGATTATTAAGTATTCCTTCATCGAATAGTTGCGAAACGGTTGCTTCAGCTAAGCCAATGTCCATGGCTTTCCGCGATACAAAATGTATCAGTTTTCCTTTAATCTGCGGAGGACAGCCTGTTTCATTCGGGCAATAATGTTTGGCTTCACCTTCAGGCCGGATTAATGGAGTACCACATTCAGGGCAATTTTTTATGTATTCGAAGGGTTTTGAAAATATATCGCGTTTGCTTTTATCAATTCCTACAACTTTTGGAATGATTTCGCCACCTTTTTCAATAAAAACCCAATCATTGATCCTGATATCGAGCAGTTCAATCTGGTCGGCATTGTGTAAGGAAGCTCTTTTTACCGTTGTTCCGGCCAGTAAAACCGGTTTTAGATTGGCAACCGGCGTTATGGCACCTGTTCTACCAACCTGGAAATCGACTGAAATAAGCTGTGTAAGGGCCTGATCGGCTTTAAATTTATAAGCGGTAGCCCAGCGGGGCGATTTGGCAGTAAGACCCAGCCTGTTTTGTAGTTGGTAATTGTTTATTTTAATTACGATTCCATCGATATTGAAAGGCAAAGATTTTCTTTTTGATTCCCATTTGTCGATCAGATCAAACACTTCATTCAGCGTTTTACATTTCTGCATAAAAGCAGTGATTTTAAATCCCCATTCGGCCGATTTGATCAGGTTTTCGTAATGACTGTCAAAGGGCAGGTCATCGCCCATAATGGAATAAAAAAAACAGTCGAGCGGCCGTTTTGCCACTATTGTTGAATTTTGAAGTTTTAGCGTGCCAGCGGCTGCATTTCTCGGATTGGCAAAAAGCGGATCACCTTCGGCTTCACGTTGTTCATTCATACGTTTGAAACCTTCATTGGGAATAATAATTTCTCCCCTGATTTCAAAATAATCAGGAAAGTCGTTGCCATGAAGTACCAGGGGAATACTTTTAATAGTTCTTACATTGGCCGTTACGTTATCGCCTTTTTCTCCGTCGCCACGTGTTACAGCCTTTACTAACTGTCCATGTTCGTAAGTCAGACTGATTGATAAACCATCGTATTTCAGCTCGCATACATATTCATATTCTTCGTTTACTATGCGTTTATTTCGTATTTCAAAATCTTTGATCTCTTCGAGGGAGTAGGTATTGCTTAGTGAGAGCATAGGGTATTTATGGAATACCTGTTCGAATTCATTGCTTATATCACTTCCAACACGGACCGATGGGGAATTTGGATCAGAAAATTCCGGATAATCCTTCTCCAGTTCCATAAGTTCTTTCATCATCTGATCATACTCAAAATCACTAATTTCGGGCTGAGAAAGAACATAATAACTGTAGTTATGAAAGTTGAGAGTTTTTCTTAAATTCGATATACGATTTTTGATCTCTGAATTCGATCCCATTTTAAAACTAATTTTAAACGAAAATAGAATTTCTATACGATTAGATAAATAAAAATCAGATGGAAATTAAACCTTTTCTGATTTATAAGGTCAAAGTAGCAAATGCAGAGTAAAAAATAAGGGAATCATGTACCTTACATATGCAAATTAGCTTTATCTGATAGATCATAAATAAACTTAAATAGTCATGTATATAAAAATTTTTCTTCTCAGTCTTTTCCTCATGGGTGGTGTATTTGTCTTCGGACAGGATGCGACTCCCATCTCTAACAGGAAGGGACCGGCCGATAAAATGATGTTGCGCAGCAATACGCGCGACAGGGCAATTATGATGCGAAGCAACAATTATCAGCGGATGGTGAAGTTCAGAAGGCAGGAAAACCTGTATCAGAATCATCAGCAATTACAACGCCGCATGATGATCAACCGACAGCACCGGATGATGCAGAATAACAGGCGACACGATATGCAACGACAAAGCATACAACGACAAAGGATGCAGCAGCGCAGAGATCCTCGTCACTAAAAAGTTTTGATAATCATGAATGCTTAATTTTAAAAACAGTCAGAAAATGATAAAAATATTCGCCCTGCTTATTTGTTTTGTTTTTGCTCATTTGTCCCTTGATGGCCAGACATCTGATGATCCTGTCAGAGAAAATGCCATAGCATTGTATGACTCAGGAAAATATGGTGAAGCTGAGATCCTTTTCAGACAGGCAGTAAAAAACAATCCGCAGGATATTGATACAAGGTTTTATCTGGCAAATTCTCAATTTGCTCAATACAAGTATGATAAAGCCATTAAAAATTATAATAAAATACTTAAGATTGAGGATACCTATGTCGATGCCCTGTTTAACCGGGGCAATGTTTACTATGAAATATTCAAATTCACGAAGGCCATAAAGGATATGGAAAAGGTGATAGTGATGAATGAAAACTTTATTGATGCCTACTCGGTATTGGGAAGCGCCTGGTTTAATCTGGAGGAATTTGAAAAGGCATTTGGTTTCTTCTCAGAGGGTATACGTTTGGCTCCCGATTCAGCTTCCTTTTATTATGACCGGGGCAATGCTTCCTTTATGATGGAAAATTACGACGAAGCTTTGCTCGATTATTCAAAAGCCATCGAACTTAAGAACACCGATCCGGATTATTATTTTAACCGGGCATTGACTCAATTCTATCTTAATCTGAATGCAAATGCCTGTTCCGATCTTGAACAGGCTTCAAAGCTGGGTGATGAACTGGCCACTCAGTATCTTGACGAGTTCTGCAAAGAATTATAGACTTTTTACATCAGATTGGGCAAATAACAGAGCATTCATATTTCAGGATAATTGTGACGATATATTTCTATGAAGTTGTTACTTGTAATTCGAACATGCAAATTTTAGTATTTTCTTTCAGCGCATTTTTGGGTAAATTTATACCGGTACATAATACCCAACGCTATGAGAAAGCTACATTCACTTTTCCTGGCAATTTCAATACCTTGTTTATTTCTTCAATCCTGCAATGCACAGCCTGATTCACCCAATCGTTCCAATGCCATAAACCGGATTGACAGGGAACCTGCAGCTGCAGGAAAGTTTTATCCTGCATCAGCAAGCGAACTGAGCAACATGCTTACCACGCTTTTTACTGCTGCCAATAGAAAGGATTTAGCAGAACCTCTTGCCCTTATTGTTCCTCATGCCGGCTATGTTTTTTCTGGTGAAGTGGCTGCATCGGCTTATAAACAATTGGATCGAAATAAAAAGTATGAACATATTTTTCTGATCGGTTCAAGTCATACTATGTATTTTAATGGTGCCTCCGTTTATACACAGGGTAATTTTATAACTCCTCTGGGAAGTATTGAAGTCGATGAATTGTCGAAGCAGCTGGTGAAAGAGAATAGTTTTATAAATGATAACATTGAGCCGCATATTTCCGAACATAGTCTTGAGGTGCAACTTCCATTTCTTCAATACTGGTTAAATGAACCTTTCACTATTGTACCTATAATACTAGGTGGCAATTCAGAATCGAATTGCAGGAAGCTGGCAACTGTATTGGCTCCTTATCTTACACCGGAAAATTTATTTATTATCAGCACCGATTTTTCTCATTACCCGGCTTATGACGATGCCATTCGCTCGGACAATGAGATGGCTGATGCTATTCTATCGAATTCGACAGATAAATTTGCTCAGGCCCGGAAGATTTGTGAGGGAAGAGGAGTGGATGGTCTGGTTACTGCCATGTGCGGCTGGACATCCGTATATACTTTGCTGGGTATCACTGAAAACAATAGCGAAATCCATTATGAGAAGATAAGCTATAGTAACTCGGGCGATAGTCCATATGGCGAAAAGGACAGGGTGGTAGGGTATTATGCGCTGGCTCTTTTTGAAAATACCGAAGGTTCCGTTTCCGGAGAATTCCATCTTACGGATTCCGATAAGATATATCTGCTCCATCTGGCCAGAAATACACTTACCGGTTATTTATCGAAAGAAGCAAATACAATATCAGAGGGCGATCCTGTTTCAAATAATGTACTGGTTCCTGCCGGAGCTTTTGTAACACTGAAAATCGATGGGAAACTGAGAGGATGTATAGGGAACTTCAGTTCGGATAAGCTGCTTAATCAAACTGTAAAGCAAATGGCCCTTGCGGCAGCAACCAACGACCCTCGATTTCCGCCGGTCACTGCTGAGGAACTTTCACGCATTGAAATAGAAATTTCAGTTCTTACTCCTTTGCATAAAATAGATTCGATCCGGGAATTTGAGCTTGGGAAGCAGGGTATTTATATCAGGCTGGGTAACCGGACCGGGACTTTTTTGCCTCAGGTGGCTGAAGAAACAGGCTGGACCAAAGAAGAGTTTCTTGGACATTGCTCACGTGATAAGGCAGGTATAGGGTGGGAGGGATGGAAGATGGCTGAACTTTATACCTACGAAGCTATCGTTTTCTGCGAACACGATTTCTCAAAGAATCACTGATCATGCAGAATCCCTATCACCTCATACCCATAGCCACTGTTGCAGTAATATTTTATTTGCTGAGTTTCACACTGATGAAATTGGGGATAGTGTCAAAACTATTCCACCGGCGATTTTGGAACATTTTACTACTTATTACATTTTTCGTAACAGCGATACTGGGCTTGTTGCTCACCATACAAATAAACTACAAACTTGAGTGGAGTATAATTAAGACAATTCTAAAGTTTCATGTCGATTTTGGCATTGGAATGAGCTTTATTGCTGTATTTCATCTGACATGGCACTGGAATTTTTACACAAGTATTCTTCGGGGCAATAGTAAAAAGAGTAAAGCAGCTAATAATTCCCGGACAATAGAATACTCAGGCAAATCTGTAAATAATTATCTGATTCTGCTGTCCGGTTTCCTCTCAATGGTAATTCAGGTACTCTTAATGCGTGAAATAACAACAGTCTTCCAGGGTAATGAAATCCTTATGGTTTGGACATTGGGAATTTGGATGTTACTAAATGGTGCGGGAGTGTGGGTTGGAAGCAAAATAAAAATAGTCCCGGCAAAAGAAACTATAACTAAAATAATTATTGTTTTTAGCTTGTTACCCTTGTTGCTTATTCCTTTATTAAATATTTTTAGGAATATCATTTTCCCTACCGGAGTTCTCGTACATCCTTTTTCCTTCTTGTTGTTGGTTGTTATATTATTGCTCCCCATTTGTGCTCTGACAGGCTTAACTTTTGCACTCCTGATCAGGAATGTTCATAAAACCAAAGATGGGTTTATACGGGTATATGCGCTGGAAGCATTGGGCTGCATGGCAGGGGGAGTGATTTCTTCTTTTGTATTACTTAACTGGCTCTCCATTACCCAGTCGTTACTATTGAGTAGCCTGATGCTACAAATCAGCCTGTATTTTCTCAACAGAAAAAAAGTATTTGTTCTTGGTTCGGCTTTTTTGTTTGTATTACTAATTTCCACGTATTTTTTCCACACCAATCAATTAATCAAATCGCGATTGTTTGTTAATCAGGAGATAATCGAGACAAAAGAAACCTACTATGGAAATGTTACTGTTACTCAAAAAGCCGGTCAGTATAATTTTTTCGAAAATGGAAATTTACTTTTCACGAGTCAGAATACTATTATAAGTGAAGAGTTTGTTCATTTTGCCATGCTTCAGCGTAATAATCCCGGTCAGGTATTGTTGGTTTCAGGAGGTGTTTCGGGCATGCTTGAAGAGTTGATAAAATACCCTAATCTTAAATCGGTTGAATATGTTGAACTTAACCCGGAACTGGTCAGAATGGCTGAGAAATATTTTCCTGTACCGGAGGATGACCGCATACATGTGATATTCGATGACATCAGGAAATACCTTCGCGCAAGTGATCTTACATTCGATATTGCCATTATTGCACTTCCCGATCCGGCAAGCCTTCAGATAAACAGGATATTTACAAAGGAATTCATAGGAATTCTTAGTAAACGAATGAATCCGGGAGGGATTGTCATCTATGGTCTGAGTTCTTCGGGAAACTATTTGAGCGATAGTCAGCTCAACACTTCGGCACTCATGTACAATACCCTGCATACCAGCTTTCAGAATGTATTGATTATTCCCGGAGAAAGGGATTACTATCTCGCCTCCGATTCGGTATTGAATTCTGCTATCGGAGAATTGTGGACACGGAATCCTGTCGATAATCTTTATGTGAATGCTTATTATATCGATGATTTGAGTATTCGAGAGAGGGGAGATTACATAATGAATGAGATCTCACAGATTCCACTCGTAAACACCGATAATAAACCACTGCCTGTATTTTACAATGTGTTGAATTACCTGTCGCAATTCGACTTCCCAAAAGAAATTTTATGGATAGCATTGATGATTTTACTACTTATCCCCTTATCATTGATGAGATCACTTACTTCAGGAGTTTATCTTGCTGGTTTTAGCGGAGCTGCTGCTGAAATATTACTCGTTTTTGTTTTTCAGATCGTTTACGGTTATGTTTACAGCGTTATTGGTTTGATAATAGCCCTGTTTATGGGGGGGTTGGTTTTAGGATCAATTTTAGCCAAGCGGATCAAAATTCAGATAAGACATTTTTACCTGGCACAATCTGTCATGGCAATTTATTTCCTGATCTTTCCCATACTGATCTATTTCAATCCTGTCGGAGCATCATTTACAGCTTTGCTGCTATTCCTGATAATGATCGTTATCCCATCGGTCATTATCGGATTCATGTATGTTGCCGCAACAAAACTGTCACCAGCTCATATTGATCATGCCGCACCGGCCATGTATGCTGCCGATTTACTTGGTGCAGCCGTTGGTGTCATACTTATCTCTGCCCTGTTATTGCCCGTTCTGGGAATTAAAGGTTCTTGTTTTATTATTGCCGGAATGAATGGATTGGTAATCTTATTAGGCTTATCGGGTTATAAGAGAATCTCATCATAAAGCTATTTAACATCATTATTTCCACTTATCTTTTCCTTGTTTACTGCGAATATGATTAATTTTATACTTGTTGACAGTGGGATAAAATAGATAAGGCCTATGAAAACACTAAATAAAAGGCAATTTCTGAAAAGAGGGATGGCAGGAGTATGTGGTCTGTATTGCCTGGGTATTGATAAGTTAGTAGCAAGTAATAATTCAAACGATTTATGGAAGTACTCACGCGAAGGTATGTTTTACACAGTTACCCCGCGCGGTGTGCGCTGTGAAATTTGTCCGAATGAATGCGATCTGCGTCCTGGCGAAATAAGCAACTGCCATAACCGCATAAACTCCAATGGAAAATTATATTCAATTGCCTATGGAAATCCATGTGCCGTGCATATCGATCCTATAGAAAAGAAACCTTTATTGCATTTTCATCCGTCCTCAAGGATTTTTTCCATTGCTACAGCCGGCTGCAATTTTGTTTGTTTAAATTGTCAGAATTGGGAAATTTCGCAGACCTCGCCTTACAAAACGAAGAATATAGATCTTTTCCCGGACGAAGTCGTCGAGTCATGCATTAGTAATAAGTGCCCTTCCATAGCCTATACCTATTCCGAACCGGTTTCTTTTTATGAATATATGTACGATACTTCGAGAATAGCTCACGAACAAGGTATAATGAATGTTCTGGTATCGAACGGCTACATAAATGAGGCACCGCTCAGGAAACTAACTCCCTACCTAGATGCTGCCAATATCGACTTGAAATCGTTCAGTGATGATATTTATTTACGATTGAATGCAGGCAAATTACAACCCGTTCTTAATACATTGAAAACATTGAAAGATGAGGGTGTATGGCTGGAGATTACTAACCTGATAGTACCCTCATGGACTGATGATCTGGATATGATAAAACGTATGTGCGAATGGCTGGTAGCAAATGGCTTTTCTGACTATCCTTTGCACTTCAGCCGTTTTCATCCCACCTTTAAGCTCACTCAGCTGCCTGAAACTCCCTTGCAGATTCTTATAAAAGCGAGAGATATTGCTATTAATTCCGGATGTAACTTCGTATATATTGGTAATGTTCCGGGTAAGACTTTTGAGAATACCTATTGTCCAAATTGTAAAAATCTGGTTTTGGAACGTCGTGGATTTGCTATTCTTTCAAACAATATGAAAAACGGCAAATGCGGATCGTGTGGAAAAATTATTGCCGGCCGGTGGAATTAAAAAAACCGTTCCAAATGCTGGAACGGTCCTACCCTAACTAGATTAAGTCTCGGCTCCTTATAAAAATCAAACAATCCAATATTAAAACCATTCTCCCGCCTCAACTTCAATTTTTGAGGTGTTCCGATGAGTATACTGATGATCGAGGGACAGTACCAATCCGCCTTTAAATGAACTTATTGGAGATGAATACAGTTCATGGTTTAAAAATCGTAAATAGATAGAATTCCTGGTAAGAACCAGTATTGTAAATTCAATAACTTTTGGTATTTCCGGCATTCTCCCTTCCGGAGTCATTATTTCCTCGGTATGAGAGGTCGAGGATATTAATACTTTATCATAAGCTATTTGCTCAATGGTAAATATTCCGGAATGAATCTTATATTCCATAATTATTGTCCCCGATTTAGATTCCTGAGCAAAGAGGTTGAAGGATTCAGTCTGGTCCTGTGAAAAACTCAGAACAATTCCATAACTTTTTTCATCAGAATCGTAATAGAAGCCTCTAAACAATTTATTATGTAAATATTTGAAATAGAGTTCTACATCGTTGTGACTTACAACAGGGAATTCGGATATCAGCTTATTTTTGAGATTATTCATGGTTTTCCTAATTAATTTCTCTATAACAACTCAAATAGAATGCCAAAAAGGAAATCTGGTTTTTTACGGCTTTATAAAACATAGATGCAAGATGAGTAGGAATAGTTGCGTAATTGCCGAAATATTTGTGGTAAAGGCATGACTTATAAAAGAAATACTGTATCGTAAATTCTGATAATCAATAACAAATAGCCAAAAAATTTTTATGGATTGAAGGAAACTGAAAATCCTGCATTCAGGACAAAACTTGTGTATTGACTATAAAAATCGGATCGATAACAGGGTATTGTAAGTAAAGGAGTCAGGATTATTGTATATCGCGATATAGATAGCATAATTGGAGAGAATAGTTGAAACGAGGTGATAGCATATGAAGGGTCAAACAGGTGTTGATCATCATCTTCTATTCGGGTAGTGAAGTTGTCTTTTGTAGCATCTAATCCATTGATTATGATTTCATTGACAATTAATTGCGAATATTCAGGATATTTCTCATTGACCCACGACATGAATTCTTCAGCATTCCACGAATCATATGTGAGTGAATTATAGTAGTTTTTATCATTGAAATTAAAGTCGATTTCAAATTGAAGACTTAACATAGTCTTTCTCCCCAAAATTTTATCGAAGTTGAAGAAAATTGCATTCTGAAAAGCGAAGAAGAACATATTCTTTTTACCCATTAAGTAATTCAGAGAACTTCCGGCAAGATAATGATCGGAAATATAATACAGATCAGTTTGAATTATTCCGGAAAATGCAGTAAAGAGTGAATTGCTATTACGGCTGTATACTGCATGACTATATGATGGCCTTACTGACAACCTCGGTGAAAGATAGAACGAATATCCTGCAATAAAATCATATTCGTAAGCTGCTTTAATAAAACTGGTATCCGAATTCCATGCACATCTCGTCTGAAGTGAAACATCAAATTTCTTATTCGAATAATAGGATATTCCTGAAGCTAACATTGGCTGAGCAAGCGGTGTACCGGTTAATCCTACATATTGTGCATCAGAAAAATAATCAATATTCAGAAGTAAAGTATTTTGAATATAGGGTTTGTCCCGATAATCTATACCTATCAAACCAGATTCTGATGCAACACAACTCGTAGCAGGTTTAAAAATAAAAGAAAGTAAAAGAATGAATTGAACTATATTTAAATATTTAAAAAGCATAACTGTAGAATAATACAATAATAAAGCTGCAATATATAAAATGAAGTCTGAATGCCAATATTCAAACGCCGAAGATATTGACCTGATCGTATGAAATAGTAAGGTTCGGTTATTGATATATTTTTTAGTACGGATAGCTAATGAATAAAAACGATTGGAAATATCAGGTTATTACTATTCTTTTTATTTTTTTAGGTTGTAATTCTGCAATGTCGCAAATTGAATATGCAGGAAAACCTATGGGCTTTGCTTTTGATAAAAATCAGGATGTGATCTTTATAACAATTAATCCGAAATCTTCAGGTCAGGAGAATAAAATTAAGGAGACAAATCAAAGCGAAGGTGAATTTAAGATAGATTTCTTTGCACAAACGGTAAACGTTGGAATCAATCCTTCAATTGAAGGCAAATGGGATCAGGTTAATGCTATAACGAGTATATGGAGGTTAGGAATAGCTTCACCCGATGCAGAATCGATAGGGCTTACCTTTGATCCGTTTTTTCTTTTACCGGGAGCCAAAGTATGCATTTACACGCCTGATGGCGCACATAAAGCGGGAGCGTTTACATTCAGAAATAACAAGTCAATTGGATTACTCACCGTATCATCTTTACCTGGCGATAGCATCATTATTGAACTTCAGACACAAACTGACCCTACGGAATTTGGTGAGTTGAGTATTTCAACCCTTAGTATAGGTTTCAGGAAGGATCAGAGCGAAAAGACCTCCGATGATGAATGGTTTGGTAGATCTGCCGAATGTCATGTCGATATTAATTGTATCAATGATCCTTTTGTGCAACAACAAAAATATGCGGCTTGCAGATTGATTATAGAACGGATCGACGGAAGGGTCAGGTGCTCCGGAACACTGCTCAATAATGTTAGTGAAAATGGTTTGCCCTATGTTTTAACTGCTGGTCATTGTATAACTGATATGTATGCGGCCAATCATACAGTTGTTTATTTTGATTATGAAAGTCCTTATTGTGATGGACCCGATGGTGAGATAGGGTCGGTCTCCGGAAGTTTGCTCAGAAGTAGGTCAGGGGATCTGGACTTTGCATTGATAGAGCTAACAGATAAACCTCCCGTCGATTATTACCCGGTTTATTCAGGTTGGGATGCCCGGGGTAATACTTTCGATTATTCTTACACTATTCATCATCCACAAGGCGATGTAAAGAAATTTGCGAACGATTCTGATTTGGTGCAGGAGGGAACCTTTGCAAATTTTGATCCCGGTACACATTGGCTCATAGCTGATTATGAAATAGGAACCACAGAACAGGGTTCCTCAGGCTGCCCCCTTTTTGATAAAAACAATCGTTTTGTCGGTTCACTTTCGGGGGGAGGATCTGTATGCTCGGAACTTATCTACGACTACTATCAAAAATTCAGTGATGCCTGGAATTCTTATCCGGGTGAAGATAATCAGCTTAAGGCTTGGCTCGACCCCGATAATACAGGTATCAGGATTATAAATAATCTTGAACCATTTCAGGGAATAACAGAGATAATAACCAATATTCAAACCGATGATATTATCGAAGCCGCACCAATTGTTAATGGCTGGGGTTATATTTCAGGTCATAATTCACTGCATTCAACGATTTTTATTGAACATTTTTACAGAAATGGTTCAAAATATATTTATGCTCTTAAAATGAATGTGGCCAAAGCTTTCGCCAGCAATATAAACTCTGGTATCAAGGTATCGGTATGGGAGGGAGGAAATATACCGAAGCAAATGATATTCGAAAAAAATCTCTACTTATTCGAATTTTCACCGGAATTGGAAACCTATATCCGGTTAGATACCTTAATTCTTGTCGATAAGGACTTTTTCGTGGGATATACTATAAATTATACTGAGCCCTCTGATACTTTTGCTTTGTATACAGTAATCCACGATAATGATGATGAAAACTCAGCACTTATGTGGCGGGGAAATGGTTGGGAATACCTTAACAATGGTACCAATAGCTATAGTGCTAGTCTTGCCATAAGTCCCTTAGTGCTCGACTATTATCCGAAAGCCGATGCTGAGTATGGTGAATATCCTTTTGCTGAAGTAACTCTTTATCCAAATCCTACGTACGATATCATTCAAATACTATTTGAAAATAAACCTGAGGGAGATGTTATTATCTCGATTTATGATCTTATAGGTAATATTTTGTATAAGAAACAGGTTTTCCAGCCCGAGCCTAATATTCAATTCCAGACACATGAGATTCTTAATCAGGGAATATTTATTATGAAAATTGAATATGATAATAAAACTGCCATGAAAAAGTTTATTAAACTACAATGAAATACTTTAGGATTTTTATTATAAATTTTACTTGGAAACCTTATAGAACTTGAAAAAGCAATAATTTATGAAATCATTTAGTCGTATAATTATTTTCTTTATTGTACTATTTCACCCGATTTTTTCAGTCTTTTCGCAACAATCCATACTTGAGGTTATCGGGACAGCCGAAAGCAATATGCAACCCTTGGCAAATGCAAAAGTTACTCTGTTTAAAAATGGGACTCCTATTCGTTCAGTTCATACCCTATCAGATGGTGAGTTTATTTTCAATCTGGATGTCAATGGTGAATATGTGATTGAAATTGAGAAATCAGGCTTTCTTCCAAAGAAGATTGCCTTTAATACAGAACTTCCAAATGAAGTTACAGGACGCTGGACGATGGAATTTGCAATGAGCTTATTTCCGGGCTGTGAGGGTGTGAATACTTCTATTCTTAATGAACCGGTCGATCGCATTAAATACAGCTCAAACAAAGGTGATTTTATATCCGATGAAGCCTATGTAAGAAACATGCAGGGCAGAATAGAAAGACTAGTAATCGACATTGATAAATGTGAGGCTGATAAGTTCCAAAGTCACCTGGATGAAGGTAATCGTTTATTACAGGCTGGAGAATATGTTGCTGCAGCTGATCAGTTTGAACAAGCCCTGGCTATTTTCCCAACTGACCGAACAGCACAACGTAAACTGGAAGAAGCCGAAAATGCAGCAGGTGAAAGCGTACAGAACGAACGAAGGTATAATCAGGCTATTTCTGAGGCCAACAGGCTTTTAGCCGATAATAACTACGAAGCTGCAAGAGCAAAGTACAATGAAGCCCTAACCTATAAACCGGAAAATGAATTTGTTCATTCAAAAATCACTGAAGTTGATCAAATATTAGCAGCAAAACGACAAGTTGCACTGGAGAAACAACAAACCGATAATGCCTATAATAGTCTTATAACCCGAGCCAATGCTGCATATATTTCAAAGGACTATGAGGCATCAAAGAGTTTATATGAACAGGCGCTATTGATTAAACCTGATGTACCGCTTCCGGCTCAGAAAATAACAGAACTCGAACCCCTTATTGCGAAACAAAAACAAGAATTACAGCAAAAAGAGGCTAACCAGAAAACTTATCTGGAAGCTATAGCAATGGGAGAAAGCGCATTTCAATCCAATGATCTTGAAACCGCACGTCAGCATTTTAACAGGGCTCAATTGCTAAAACCGGAAGAAAGTTATCCGCGTCAGAAAATAGCAGAGATCGATCGATTACTTGATGAAAGAAAAACGGCCAACCTGCAGGCACAGAAAACTGCTCAGCGACAAAAAATTGAAGAATCGCTCGACGAAGGAGATGCCTTGCTGGCTCAAAACAATTATGAAGCAGCCGAAGCGGCATATCGTAATGCACTTCAACTCGATCCTAATGATGTTTACGCCAAGCAACAGATCAATAAGGTAAAGAGTATGCAGGCAACAGCTGAGGCTCAGAAACAAAGAGAAAGGGAAAGAACATATGCCGAAGCGGTAACTAGTGGGGATGCATTGCTGGCAACCGCCTCTTATGAAGAGGCTATACAGGCATACAAACAGGCATTGTTGCAAAAACCTGATGATATTGCTACAAGAACAAAACTGGCCGAAGCTGAGCGTAAATATACCGCTGAGCAACAGCGTCAGTCAAATGAACAGGAAAAAAGGAAACAATACGATCTGCTATTGGCAAATGGGAATAATCTTTTTGGGACACAGCAATATCCGGAAGCAAAGCAGGCCTATCAATCAGCAATTAATTTATTTCCCGATCAACCCTATCCAAGAACTAAAATACAGGAAATAGACAGAATACTTGCTCAACAAGAAAAACAGAAACAGTATAACAATCTAATAAGCAACGGCGATGGATTCTTCACAGCCAAGAATTATACGGCTGCAAAATCAGCTTTTCAGCAGGCAATTACAGTAAATCCTTCCGAAACATATGCCCGACAGAAAATAGCTGAAATTGATGCAATTATACGTGAAGACGAAAGACAATCTGCTGAGCTGGAACAGCGAAATGCTCAATACGCAAAAACAATTCAGGAAGCTGATAACCTGTTAAATTTGTCAAAGTTGATCGAGGCAAGAGCAGCCTATCAAAGAGCTTTGGGGCTAAAACCAAATGAAGCATACCCGCAACAGCAGATTACGAAAATCGATGGTATGGTTGCAGAACAAGAGAGAAAAGCGAATGAGAACAGAGTAACTGAGCAGTATAATGCCGTCATTTCTCAGGCCGATCAGTTATACAATATAAACAAACTTGAAGAGGCAAAAACAGCTTATGAAAGGGCATTAAGCTTCAAACCTGCTGAAATCTATCCAAAAAGTCAGATTGCTAAAATTGATGCGCAATTGGCGCAGATTGAGAAAGGACAACAGGAGCGAGCTGCATTTGAGCAAAAGTACAATACAATTATAACAACAGCCGACAGAGCTTATGACCAACGGGATTATCCAACCGCTAAAGCAGCCTATATCCAGGCTTTGGATTTGAAACCTGCAGAAAAATATCCCCAGGAGCGTTTGAACAAGATAGCGGAATTTGAACGTATAATAGCAGTACAGGAAGCCAACCGGAATGTTACTTCGACTACGACTACCACCGCGGCTAATCCTACATCATCGCCTGCACCATCAAAGCTTTCTGATCTTAAATTTGCAAACGATAGTGAAAGAGATAAATATCTGAATGAATTGCGTAAGAAATATCCTGAGGGTGTTACTCTCGAGGTTCATAAAGAAAAAACATTTACTACCAAAAGGTATGTTGTGATTAGGTCCGATGAGGTAAGGGAATTCAGAAAAGTACAGTTTAGCTGGGGTGTAGAATATAGTTTGAATGGTATTCCAATATCGGGACAATACTTCGAAACTCAGGTTAAACCTCGTGAAGGTGAATTTTTTCAAAAATTTGACTTTTAATATTGGTTTTTGTAACTAACATTCCTGATCTTCGTCTTACTTAAAACTATGAAACTATGGGAACACTTAAACGAACAGCATCTTATATTCTTATTGGCCTGATTCTGATTTTCACTATCATCTCGATTTTGGGAATATGGGGTCTTATTAATATCGACCTGCAAAAAGTAATGTTGAATACACTCTACTCCTTGCTGGTTATATTTGCGGCTTCGGCTGTAATACTATTCATATTTACTGTATTGATAAAAGATGATGAGAAAACCAAGGAGTAGTTTTATTGGAACAACTATTAATCAATTAACATACTGAAATAAATATTCATCAAGTTGAGGCACTGTGATGTTTTTCTTGATAATAACTTTATTTTTATCAAGAATGAAGATTGCAGGAGTATAGGGAATATTGAACCGAATACTTGCCGGATCATCTGAATCCTGGTATGTATTAATCCATGTAGCCGGAAGTTTTTTATAGTTCCATGCTTTCCAAATATCAAGGTCATTACCTGTGTATATTGAATATACCTGTAGATCGAGGTAGTTATATTTTTTTACAAGATTTATTAAGTCCTGCAAGATACGCTTGCAATTCGGACATGAGAAGTCCCAGAATAGCACAATTGTTAATTCTTTTTGAATAGCATACAACGAACATTTTCGTCCTGTTGCATCGAAAAGTTCGATTTCCGGGGCTGCATTGCCGGTTAATACCGGCCGCATCCTTTGAACTTCATCCGAAAGTAAACGGATTTCACGGGTAGACAACCAGGGAGCTTTGCCAGCCAGATAAAAATCCTGAACAAGGTGAATATAGGCGTGCTCACTCCCTTCCCGGTGCTTTTGTTGGCTGAATTTTTGTATGAGAAGTGATGCAATAAACTGAGTGACTTCTGGCTCTGAAGATTTTAAAAGTAGTATATCGATTGCCTGGCATAAAGAATCTGGCGAACTATAAACCATACGATCGAGATAGGAATTAATTTTGTCCTCAATAACCGGTGTATATAGAAGTCTGGTATCGCTAAAAGTGATGTTATCGAAATAATGCTGTTTGAACTTATAAATACTTGTTAAAAAAGAGATTGAATCTGATTCCGTCAAATTATGAGAGGAAGAATTACCCGAAATTTTCACAGGCAACATTGCTTTTGCATAATTGCCTAATAAGTTGCCTTTATAGCTGTTGGCTATTTCTAATGTTATACTGTCAATGGCTGTTCTGTGATTAGCAATTTTCATGCGCATGGTCTGCATAATTATTGGATCGTTAGATGTTTCGCTATCTCTTTTTAATGAATCAATTAAGTGAAGCTTTCTGGAAACTGAGAACAAATATTGTTGATAGGTCTCACAGGCTGTATTTCCCTGAATGCTAATTTTTCCGTTATCGGAAAGGATATTATAATACCCGGATTGGGTTATCATAAATTCAAAAGCGCTCGAATCGTCCATACTAAGAAAATATATACCTTCATGATCGATGTGGGAATATTGTCCACGACCTTCGGAGTCAAGTTTTATCTGATCTTTAAACAGGATTTTACTGCCATAAGAGTAACCCAATTCAACATTTTGTCCGGCATACGCTTTTAATTGTATAGTAAGAGAATAGACAGAATCAGATGAAGAACAATACAACTGTTCAGAAACTATTGAAATTGCTATAATTAGCAGTAACTGTTTTATCATTTTTTCGTAACAGAATAAAAAAAATCATTCATTAACAATATTATTAAAAATATTGCGTTTTACTTTGCGAAACTTTTGATACCCTAATTCATGTTATCAGTCCTTATTCCGGTCTATAATTTTGATGTGCGTGACCTGGTAAAAACTTTAAGTTACCAGGCAGAAAACATCAATATACCTTTTGAAATTATTGTCATTGATGATGCATCAGACAAAGAAATCAGTACAACTAATCGTATTATTCGTGATTATGCAGGTGTAAAGTATATTGAGGAAGAAATTAATCTGGGACGTTCAAAAATAAGAAATAAACTTGCTGATATAGCGATTTACGACAATCTACTCTACCTCGACTGTGATTCTCTTATTGATAATCCTGATTTTCTTAAGAATTATTCTATACATCTCGGAGATCAGAATGTAATTTATGGAGGCAGGAATTATCTTCAAAGCGAACCCAAAAACAATCATTATTTGCTGCATTGGCTTCATGGTATTAAACGTGAGCAGATATCTGTTGTTAAAAGAGCAAATGAGCCCAATAAGTCATTTATGACTAATAATTTTATGATCTCCCGGGAAGCCATTAATAAGGTACGTTTTAATGAGAGAATTAGAGGATATGGACATGAGGATACATTGTTTGGATATGATTTACTGAAATGTGAGATTACAGTTAAACATATTGATAATCCTGTAGTTCACATGGGTCTTGAATCAAGCGAAGAATTTCTGAGAAAAACCCGCGAAGGGATCAAAAATTTAAAGCGTATTATGAAGATAAACGGGAACGAGAAAAAGCTTGTAAGAGATATTACTTTGTTAGCCTACTATAAAACGATTAAGGATTTAGGCTTGGATGGCATCTTGCGTTACCTGTATTACAAGCAGGAATACCGCCTGCGGAAAAATCTAATGAGCGAAAAACCAAATTTGTTTTTATTCGACCTCTATAAACTAGGTTATCTCTGTTCTCTTAACGGAGATATTCAATAAATTCCATTC
This sequence comes from uncultured Bacteroidales bacterium, assembly GCA_964592225.1. GTDB lineage: Bacteria > Bacteroidota > Bacteroidia > Bacteroidales > UBA10428 > UBA10428. Next base: position 79,800 of record CAZQCO010000001.1, on the reverse strand, counting down.
TATCTCACGATCACCTGTTGAAATTGAATTCTAGTATTATCTTTGTAGCCTTATTTTAAGTTGTATCCTTTATAATTACGCTAAATAAGGGCATACATAATGCTTTTTAGAAACTATATTGATAATGTCACTACACAAGTCTATTCTATCTAATACTATAAAAGGAATAAACGCTTTGTATGGAGCGCAAACGGATAAGGAACTTATTCAGATTCAGAAAACTAAAAAGGAATTGGAGGGTGATATAACGCTGGTTGTCTTTCCTTTGTTGCGTTTTTCAAAAAAATCGCCTGAACAAACGGCGGATGAACTTGGAAAATATTTAGAAAAAAATCTGGAATATATCAAAGGCTTTGAGGTAATTAAGGGTTTCCTGAATCTTACGGTAGATGCCTTATATTACCTGGACTTTTTAAAGGATGAAGCATCAAAGGAGGATTTCGGACAAAAGAGGCCTCAACCGGATTCCGAGTTAATAATGGTGGAATATTCTTCACCCAACACAAATAAACCTTTGCATCTGGGACATATCCGTAATAACCTCTTGGGATGGTCGATCTGTAAGATATTGGAAGCAAACGGAAAAAAGGTTGTAAAGACCAATATTGTAAACGATAGGGGGATACATATCTGTAAATCGATGCTGGCCTGGCAGAAATGGGGGAATGGTGAAACACCAGAAAGTACCGGTATGAAAGGCGATCACCTGGTAGGGGATTACTATGTGAAATTTGATCAGGAATGTAAAAAGCAGATACAGGAACTGGTTAGTAAAGGTGAAAGCCAGGAGGATGCTACGAGAAAAGCCTCTCTCATTGTTGAGGCACAGGAAATGTTACGCAAATGGGAATCGGGCGATCCTGAAATCAGGCAACTTTGGGAAGTAATGAACAACTGGGTATACGACGGTTTCAATACAACCTATGAGCGTCTGGGAGTTAGTTTTGACAAAATCTATTACGAATCGGATACCTATTCTGTAGGCAGAATGAGTGTATTGGGTGGACTGGATCAGGGAATTTTTAATCAAAAAGAAGATAATTCGGTTTGGGCCGACCTTTCTGCAGAAGGACTGGATGAGAAGGTGTTGCTACGTTCCGACGGCACATCCGTATATATGACACAGGACATAGGCACGGCGCAACTCCGGCAACAGGATTACGACTTCAACAAGATGATTTATGTAGTGGGAAATGAGCAGAATCACCATTTCAAAGTATTATCGATAATCCTTGATAAGCTGGGTTTTTCCTGGGCGAAAGATTTATATCATCTGTCTTACGGCATGGTCGAACTTCCAGAAGGGAAAATGAAATCGCGTGAAGGAATTGTAGTAGATGCCGATGACCTGATAGATGAAATGATCACAACCTCACGTGAAATGGCTGATGAATTGGGAAAACTGGAAGGTCTCTCGGAAGAAGAAAAAGAAAATACATACCGGATTATTGGCCTTGGAGCATTGAAGTACTTTATTCTCAAAGTCGATCCAATAAAAAATATGACATTTAATCCAAAGGAATCAATTGATTTTAATGGTCATACCGGACCGTTTATACAATATACCCGTGCACGTATCTGTTCGGTATTACGAAAAGTTGTGGAAACAGAAATTGACACTTCTGCATCATTCACTTCCAGTCTTCCTATAAATGACAAGGAAAAATCGATAATAAAGCTGTTACACGAATACTCCGATGTCGTCGCCGAATCGGCGGCAAATTATAATCCTGCTCTTATTGCCAATTTTATGTATGACCTGACAAAAGAATTTAACCAGTTTTATCATGATTACCCCATTTTGAAAGAAGAGGATGCGGCTACAAGGAATTTCCGAATTATGCTGACGGATATATGTGGTAAAGTAATTAAAAAAGGTATGGATTTATTGGGTATTGAGGTACCTGAACGTATGTGATTTTAATAGAATATCTTTATTTTAGCGAGCTGAAAAACAGTAGCAGATATGTTTGACAATTTATCAGAGAAACTAGAGCGATCATTTAAACTATTAAAAGGCCAGGGAAGCATTACCGAGATCAATGTTGCCGAAACTCTGAAGGAAGTTCGCAGGGCGCTTCTCGATGCTGATGTTCACTATAAAATTGCCAAATCGTTTACCGATAGCATTAAGGAAAAGGCCCTGGGGCAAAAAATTCTTACTGCTGTTCAGCCCGGTCAGATGATGATAAAGATAGTGCACGACGAGCTTGCCGTGCTCATGGGCAGCAGCAATGTGGATATTGATATTAAAGGAAATCCAGCTGTGATTCTGGTAGCCGGTTTGCAGGGTTCGGGTAAAACTACTTTTGCAGCTAAGCTGGCGCATCATCTGAAAAGTAAGAGAGGTAAAAATCCATTACTCGTGGCAGGTGACGTATATCGTCCTGCCGCTATTGATCAGCTGCAGGTGCTCTGCGAGCAGATAGGTGTACTGGTTTATACCGAGGAAGGGAACAAAGATCCCGTTAAGCTATCCAAAGATGGAATAAAGGAAGCCAAAAGAACCGGGAAGGACCTCGTAATTATTGATACTGCCGGCCGGCTGGCTATCGATGAACAAATGATGAATGAGATAGCTGCGATCAAAAAAAATGTGAAGCCTACGGAGACTCTGTTTGTTGTTGATGCCATGACAGGACAGGATGCCGTAAACACAGCAAAAGAATTTAATGACCGGCTGAACTATGAAGGTGTTGTACTTACCAAACTCGATGGTGATACCCGTGGCGGAGCAGCTTTATCCATCAGATCGATAGTTGATAAACCTATAAAATTCATCAGTTCGGGAGAGAAGGTAGAAGCACTTGAACTTTTCCATCCTGCCCGTATGGCCGACAGAATACTTGGGATGGGCGATATTGTATCCCTGGTTGAAAAGGCTCAGGAGCAGTTCGATGTGGAAGAAGCTAAAAAACTTCAACGCAAGATTGCCAAGAACCAATTCAATTTTAACGATTTTATAAAGCAGATTCAACAGATTAAGAAAATGGGGAATATCAAGGATCTGGCCTCAATGATCCCAGGAGTCGGAAAAGCTATGAAGAATCTTGATCTCGATGATGATGCTTTTAAAAGTATTGAAGCGATTATCTATTCGATGACTCCGGATGAACGCGAAAATCCGACGTTATTGAACGGCAGCAGGAAAAAGCGTATTGCTATGGGCAGTGGCACCGATGTTCAGGATATCAATCGTTTGCTGAAACAATTTGATGAAACACGAAAGATGATGAAGATGGTTCAGGCGGGTAAAAATTTAAACAGAATGATGAGTTCAATGCCGGGGCCCAGGAAATAACATTATAAAAAGCTATAACATGCAATTGATCGATGGAAAAAAAACAGCCAGTGAAATAAAATTAGAAATAAAGGCTGAAGTGGAACAAATTGTTGCTAAAGGTCAAAAGGCCCCTCATCTTGTTGCTGTGCTGGTAGGTCACGATGGAGGCAGTGAAACTTATGTAGCATACAAGATGAAGGATTGTGAGGATGTTGGATTTCGTTTTTCGCTTGTTCGCTATGAGGATGATGTCACTGAAAAAGAATTATTAAGAAAAGTTGATGAACTTAATCAGGATAAGGACATCGACGGATTTATTGTTCAATTACCTCTTCCATCGCATATCTCAGAGCAAAAGATCATTGAAGCTATAAATCCCCGTAAAGACGTTGATGGCTTTCATCCGGTCAATGTAGGGCGGATGGTTATCGGGTTACCCACTTTTGTTTCGGCAACACCTTACGGAATCCTTGAACTTATTCGGCGATATAATATAGAAACTAAAGGAAAGACTTGCGTGATAATTGGAAGGAGTCAGATTGTTGGACGGCCGTTAAGTATATTACTTTCGCAAAAGGGTGTTGATGCAACTGTTACTGTTGCACATAGCCGGACAAAAGATCTGGAAAAAACTTGTTCTCAGGCTGATATTCTGGTTGCAGCAATGGGATTGCCGGAATTTGTTTCAGCCGGAATGGTAAAGGAGGGCGCCGTAGTAATCGATGTTGGTACGACACGCGTACCCTCGAATGAAACTAAATCGGGTTTTAAACTAAAAGGAGATATTAAATTTGAAGAAGTGTCTCCGAAATGCAGCTATATAACTCCGGTTCCTGGAGGTGTTGGACCTATGACGAGGGTTTCATTATTAAAGAATACACTTCTGGCAGCAAAAAAGGAAATCTATTTATAAGAAATAATTAATTTAGATAAGCTGTTTTCTAAGTTTAATTTGACAGTTTTCAGTAAAGTAAAAGGATTGATGAAGTTAACGAGGTATAATTCCTTCAGCATATTTTTCTACGTTTTTGCAGTATTTTCATTAGTTACCTGTACACTCAATAATGAAAATAAACAGGATTATGAGCATTGGACCAGTGCCGATCCCCTTGCTATTCATCACAGGGTGAGAGAACAGAAGTACTTACAGGGAAATCTTCTTACCAATAATTCTTTCGAAAGCGGCAAATTAATTGAATTCGATTCAGTGACTCATACTACGAAGATTGACGGTTGGGATCTAATAGGTAAAGATGTTGTCTGGATTCATCCGGGGAGTGATTCAATTCTGGCAGATAGAACTGAAGTTCACGATGGCGTATGCAGTATTCGTATTATCAGGAATAGCGCAAGTGAAACGGAAGAGTATGGTGAGGGTGTATTGTCTAATTTTATAAAGGTAATTCCAGGTAATTATCAGCTATCTTTATTTATAAAATTACAGAATGTTGAAAATCTCAAATCCAGATTAGGAACCCGACTATATGATGCAATTGATATAAAGCTTATCAGTTACGACAGAAATAAAATACAAATTAGTGGTGATTTTTATGCACCTTATTATAATACTTCTATTGATAATTCATTCAAAGGTCTGTCGTTTGCAAATTATACTTCAATCGATTCTACCGGATGGATCCATATTTTAGGACGCTCTCATCTTTTCCCATTTCCGGAAGGCGATCTGCAGGACGAAACTAAATTCGTACGAATCTTTATCGGATTAAAGGGTATAGGTAGTATGTGGATTGATGATGTTCAGTTCAACTATACACGATGGAATTTTACTCAGCTCGAGAGACTCTCGCCCTATTTGGATACTACCCTTGCCAAAAGTAAACTCATTACACCGCAACCCCGCAGAGTTGATATTCTGGAATCGATCATATATTATCGGCCCTATTACAGAGACCTTTTGCCTGTGGTGTTGGTTCCGGAATTGGCCGATGGGCTGACTATGCAGGCGGCAAAACTTTTGGAATCCAGGATTAAGGAGATGCTTATTAATCTTACTGATATTCAGGGAAAAGATATACCGGGCCTGATAAAAACACGAGATTCATTTCGGCAAAACGAAGCTTCAGTAATATTCTCTATTGGTTTAACTGAAGAAATGAAAAAAAATGTTGAAAATCTTCCTCTTGAATCAATACAAGGAAAAAAGAAGGGATTTATGATCCAGACCCTCGATATTGCCGGACACATAATATTTTTGTACGGCAATACTCCGGAAGCTAATTATTATGCAGTGCAAACGGCTTTACAACTTTTCGATAATAAGCGCTTATTGTTTCATAATGCCGATATAATTGATTATCCTGCCGATAGAGATTTTGGCTTGCTATTATTAGATGCATCCGATTCTACTATTGATTTTCTTAAAGCAAATAATGAAACACGTTTTGGCTCCGTATATCTCCCTCTCAAGGATGCAAATGTGTATAAGATATTTAATAATGATCTGCGTTTTACCACTTTCTCGAAATGGCTTTACACCTCATATAGTTCAGATGTGTTCAAGAATAAAGATTTCGGAAAGATTACAGGAGCCTTAAATGGTGTGGCCCTGTTATATAACGATATACCCACTGAAATAACTATCGATGCTATTATTGAGAATTTCAACGCAAAGCAGTCTAATCTTAAAAATGAGGATTTAACAGATCTTTCAAATTTGATTCGTGAGGCAAAAGTGCATAATCTTGATTTGGAATTGATGCCACCGTTTACAAATAACCGGTCTTTAAATAAAATGATATTTGATCCGGCATATTCTTTCGAAAGCAATTTATCAATGAATTATAATCTTCCTCTTATTTGGAGTGGATATCAATATCAGTCGTGGCAACTTGACGAAGCCGACCTTATGTACTTTAAGCTATTTACTCAGGAGCCTGTAGTATTTTTCGATTATACACTATTACTTCGCAGTGAGACTCTAGGATATTTTGCCAATGATTCGGTTTATCCCTATAAATTACTTGCATCATCCCTTTTTGAACCTTTTTCAAACGAGGTATTACCTGAAGTTTACCAGGGGGTAACAAAGACAGTTGTTGTCTATAAGTATTCAAATGTTTTCGACAGGATCAGGCTGCAAACCGCGTCCGACTTTTTTTGGAATCCTGATAATTACGATCCTGATTTATCTTTATTCAGGGCATTGGTTTCGGAATTCGGTGATGAAAATGCACGAATTCTCCTTTATTATAATGATTACTATTTCAAAATCAGGTCCGACATTCTGCTGGCCAGGATACAAAAAAATCCACATAAATACCAGCGCAGAATAGCTGCTTACCTGAAAGAGATACATACTTTACAAAACCAACTTGAAGAGAATCCTATTGCCAGAAGTCACCAGGAATTACTGCAGGTCATTAATCATCTGACCAAGGATTTGGAGAGACAACTTGAAAACTCCAGCTTGCTGATTTCAACAAACTAAAAATTTATTAACGCCTGTTCTATGAGTGCTATTATACACTTCAGCCGATTTATTTTAAAAGCTGTTAATATCTGTAAATCATTTCTTTTTTATTAATTATTAATTTAGATTAATCAGCCAAAGAGAAAAGATATGAACGATAATTACGATTCATTTAACGAAGAAGATGGGGTTTTTGAATCAATCAGCCGTTTTGAGGAAATGGTAAACAGGAATGATTCATACTATTTTGACATCTATGAATTTGAAAATATTATAGATTACTATCTTGATCAGCATAATTTCGTTAATGCAACTTCTGCTATAGAAAGAGGATTGAAACAACATCCTTTTTCAGCATCTCTTATTTTGCGGTTGGCACAGATTTATATTCAGAACGGAAAGCCTTCAAAAGGATTACAATGTTTACGGGATATTGAACCTGTTGAAAGTTCGAATTTTGAATTATATCTTTTAAAAGGTACGGCACTTAATGTATTAGGCAGAAAAGATGAAGCACATCAGGCCTTTGACAAGGCAATTGTTCTAACAATCGATAGCAAAGATGATGTAGTATTCAGCGTTGCCTGTTCCTATTTAAATACCCGCAGATACAATCTGGCTATTAGATATCTGTATCTGGCCCATGAGATCAATCCTCAGAATTTATCAGTAATACATGAATTAGCCCTTGTTTATGAAAAAACTGATCAACTCGATAAAAGCATAAAATTCTACCATAAATATCTCAATATTGATCCCTATGCGGAGCACATCTGGTTTAATCTTGGAATGGTATATTCAAGTTTAGAAGAGCATGAAATGGCTATTGAGGCTTATGATTATGCAATTGCAATATGTCCCGATTATATATCTGCCTATTTCAGCAAGGCCAACACATTTGTTAATCTTGAGAAATATTATGAAGCCATTGAATCCTATAGGCAGATATTATTTCTTGAACCTGACAATATGCAGGCATATTCTTATATAGGCGAGTGTTACGATAAGCTAGGAATGTATAAGCGATCCATTTATTTTTATCGTAAAGCATTGACTGTTGATAATACTTTCGGAGACGCCTGGTATGGACTGGGTATGTCTCATTTTAATATGAAAGATTATGCTACCTGTATTCAACTTTTCAAAGAAGCCAATAAAACGGATCCCGAAAATCCTGATTATTGGTATATGCTGGGTGAGACATATCGAAAACTCGATCAGTTTGAAAAATCTGCTGAATCCTATAATCGTGCAGTGGAGCTTGATCCAAACGATTATGAGGCATGGCTCTCACACGCCGATATATTTTTCATGGAAAATAAAGTATCTGAAGCAATTTCCCTCCTGAATAAAGCTTATGAATATAATATGGATGTTTCAACAATAAATTATAATCTTGCAGCCTATTATCTGTATGATAACCAACCTCAGTTAGCAAGCAAATATTTTGAAAAAGGACTTCTGATTAACTTCGATGAATATGGAGATCTTTTCGATAGATTTCCTCTGGCATCGAATAACGAGATTTTTTCTCAATTAATTCGAAAACATAAAAAATTAAGTCAGTAACATATGAATTTTAAATTGCCTTATATTCCTGATAGATCGAAAAAGCCCAGAAAAGAAGGACTTACTATGGTTATGGATAAAGGGCTTAGCGTAAGAGAAACTGAAGACTTTATAGATACCTGTGCAGAAATTACTGATTTTGTTAAATTTGGATTTGGCACATCAGCTATAACTACAAGGTTAGAGGAAAAATTAAAACTTTATCGTGAGGCCAATATTCGTCCTTACTTTGGAGGTACTCTTTTTGAAGCCTTTGCAGTTCGTAAAATAGTAGATGAGTATCGCAAACTCATTGATAAGTACAAACTTGATCTGGTTGAAGTTTCAGATGGTTCAATGAGCATGCCGCACGATGAAAAACTCGAATACATTCGTACCTTATCAAAACAAGCTACTGTAATCTCTGAGGTTGGCTCGAAACAACGTGGCGTATTAATTCCTGCCGATACATGGGTTGAAATGATGAAAACTGAACTTAAAGCAGGCTCTTTTAAAGTAATTGGTGAAGCGAGGGAAAGCGGTACGATTGGAATTTTTAATAGCGATGGTTCACCAAACGAAAACCTGATTAACACAATATCTTTACATATTAAACCTTCAGATATTATTTGGGAAGCTCCTGAAGGCAAGCAGCAGGTATGGTTTATAAAACTCTTCGGATCGGAAGTTAACCTGGGAAATATAGCTCCAAATATTGTTATACCTCTCGAATGTTTGCGTTTAGGACTTAGAGGCGATACTTTTTTCGATTTTCTGCCCAAAGAATATAAAACACAATAACAATATACTTACGCTCATCTGCCTGATCTCTATTTTAAGATTTTTTTATCCTCTGTTCTGTATTTATTTATTCGTATTAGAACAAAAATGCTGGTATAGCTATTTTTAGTAAAAGCTATAACGCGCAAAAACAACTATAGTAAGAAATGCTAACTTAGCGGCGAATTTAAACTCAGGAGAAGTGAAAAGAATCAGACACTATTTATTACTTTTTTTAAAGGGTATTGGCATGGGTGCTGCCAATGTAATACCAGGAGTATCGGGAGGTACCGTAGCTCTTATTACCGGTATTTTTGAAGAGTTGATCGATTCGATAAAATCATTCAATCTTGAGTCGTTAGGTTTGCTGTTACGAGGAAAGTTTCTGGAATTTGCAAGACATGTTAATCTTTATTTCCTGCTGGCGGTTTTTGCAGGAGTTGCAACAAGTATCCTTTCGTTAGCCAAGCTTCTAGAATATCTTTTTATTAATTACCCGGTTTATATATGGGCCTACTTTTTTGGTCTCATTCTGGCCTCGATATATTTTGTAGGTCGGACAATAACCAGATGGAAACTTTCAGTTATTATAACCTTTCTGGCTGGAACGGCTATTGCCCTGGTTATATCATTTCTTAAACCAGCAGCTGAAAATGATGGATTTGTTTATCTGATTGTATGTGGTGTAGTTGCTATTTGCAGCATGATACTTCCGGGATTATCAGGTTCATTTGTACTAATCCTCTTGGGTAACTATCATCTGGTAGTTATTGAAGCGGTGAATGAATTGAGGATTGACATTTTTATTCCTGTATTATTAGGAGCTGTTGTCGGACTTATCGCTTTTTCACATCTCTTATCCTGGATCTATAAAAAGTTCAGGGACGAGACTATTGCAACTCTTACAGGTTTTATTTCAGGATCATTGATAATTCTATGGCCGTGGAAAAATTCCTTTGATAAAAATGGGAGTGAAATAATAACCAACCCATTTGGGGCATTTATCGATAACCAAGGCAAAATACTGAGTGATATTAAAGTGTATACCTTCGAACATGTGCTGCCTGACAAAATAGATTCAGTGGTTATTTGGGTCGTTATTTATATTTTTGCCGGAATAATTTCGATATGGTTATTGGAAAAATATGCCGGAGAAAAAAATACTTCTGACAAAGTATGAGAAAATTCGGTTTGATAGGATTTCCATTGGAACATAGTTTCTCAAAAAACTATTTTACAAAGAAATTTGAATCGGAGAAATTATTCGATTGTGTTTACCATAATTATCCTATTGAGAAAATACATCAGATCCGAAAAATAATCAACGATAATTCTGAGCTGATAGGTTTAAATGTCACTATTCCGTACAAGCAGAAGGTAATGGAATTTCTGGATGCTGTTGATAATGAGGCATCTGAAGTGGGAGCTGTTAATACAATAAAAATAGTAAGAGAACAAAAAAGGTTTCATCTTCAGGGATTCAATACTGATATTCATGGATTTGAAAAACCTTTGTTAGAAAATCTTAAATCCATACACAGATCAGCTCTTATACTGGGAACAGGAGGCGCATCAAAGGCTGTTGCCTATATTCTTCAGAAACACGGTATTACCTATCATTATGTATCGCGTACGCCTAAGGACGATACTATTTTTTCATATAATGATTTAACTACCGGTCTTGTAAAAAGACACAAGCTTATCATTAATACTTCTCCTTTAGGCATGTATCCTGATATTACTAAATGTCCCGCTATTCCTTATGAAGCCATTGGACCTGATCATATATTATATGATTTAATATATAATCCGGAAAAGACATTATTTCTGAATAATGGAGAACAAAAAAAGGCAACCATAATTAATGGATTGCCTATGTTGTATATTCAGGCCGAAAAGTCCTGGGAAGTTTGGAACAGCTAATATCTTAATAGACCTGGTAAGCCATTTCGTTTAGTTTCGAACTGAGTTTTATGTTATACTTTTGAGCATTATTGGGACTCAATTCAAATTTTAATTTATCTCCAATCACCACAAAATTGATAGCAGATCCCTGTTCAATAGCTGCATTTTTTTCTGTAATAATCAATGTACTTTTATTTGTTACCTGTGAAATAATATTGGACATATACTTTGTTTCTGAGAACGGAACAAACAAAATATGGCATGTTGAAATCTCAGCAGGTGAACCATAAGTTTTAATAGAAATTGGTTGACTACCAACTTGTTTACCAGTAGTAAAGGTTTTAAGCTGCTCAGCAATTGGAGTATTTCCAAGAACGCCAATTACAAAGGGACCTGTTTTATAATTTGCCGGCCATTCAATAAGGCGAGAAAAATTATATATAAACAATGCTTCAGCTCTTGCAATGTCGGTTTGGGCGAATGAAAGGATAGGAAGAATGCATAATGATAAAATCACCCCAATTTTTCTCATCAGTTCTATTTTTTGATAGTTTAACGGTTAAAATAATCAATTGTTTCTATTTTTTTTTAAAAAGATATAAACATGAAAACTCTACAAAGGTTATGGATATTCGATCAGATGCAAAAATAGGCCTTGCGCGGGTGCTGATTCTCCTGCACAGGATCGATCTTTTGACATGATGATTTCTTCTAACTCATTGGCTGTAATTTTTTTACGGCCAAGTAATACTAAAGTCCCTACAATAGCTCTTACCATATTACGCAGAAACCGGTCAGCTTTAATGGTAAAAATCAGTTTGTTTTCCTCTTTTGACCAACCAGCCGATTCTATATGGCAAAGATTAGTTTTGTTATCGGAGTGAAGCTTACTAAAAGAAGTAAAATCATCGTAGTTCATTAACAACTGGGAAGCTTTTTGCATCAATCCTGTATCCAGTTTTTGAAAAATTGGCCAAGAGTAATCATTCAAAAATACATCTTTCTGTGTGGAAATATAATATTTATAGGTACGTGATAAAGCATCGAACCGAGCATGAGCAGTAGGGGTAACCGGAAATATGCGCTGAATATTAATATCATCAGGAAGAAATAAATTTAACTTACGGGTAAGCGATGTCAGATTTTTCGATATATCTTCGGGGAGATCAAAGTGAGCCATAAAGTGCCTGGCATGTACTCCTGTGTCAGTGCGTCCGGCGCCTAGCGTTTCAACCGGTAGCTTTAAAAGAATACTCATTTTTTCATTAATCTCGGCTTGTACAGTGGGCGCATTAGGCTGGATTTGCCAACCATGATAATTCTTCCCGTTATATTGTAATTCAATAAAATAGCGAAAATGCATTGTTTCACTTTTTCTGTTGAAGGTATTGTAATTTATAAATTATCTCCAAACATTTTTTTAATCCATCAATCAGAAATATATTTTAATAAAACGAGCTTAACCGGTCACTTAACATTTTTTAACAAAAATCAGAGATTATAAGGCATTTATTTAATTTTTTTAAGAGACCCTATACTAGTGAGCGGTAGTAAAAATTACTACTTTCGAACTCGAATTTTAAAAGGAATAAAAAAGATCGATTATGAATCAAGTGAGTATTAATATTCAGGAACTTAACGAGAAGATAAAACTGGAAAGCTCTTTTGTTGATCTTGTTAATATGGAAATGGGAAAAGTTATCATCGGTCAGAAGCACTTAATCGACAGTCTGCTGATTGGATTATTGTCCGACGGTCATATTCTTCTGGAAGGAGTGCCTGGTCTGGCGAAGACATTGGCAATTAATACACTGGCTACAACCATTGATGCTAAATTCAGCAGAATACAGTTTACCCCCGATCTGCTTCCGGCTGATCTTATCGGAACGATGATATACAGTCAGAAGAAAGAAGAATTTATAGTAAAACAGGGACCAGTTTTTGCCAATTTCATTCTCGCAGATGAGATCAACAGGTCACCTGCAAAAGTACAAAGCGCTCTACTTGAAGCCATGCAGGAAAATCAAGTTACTATTGGTAGTGAAACCTATTTACTTCCCCGTCCCTTCCTGGTGATGGCTACGCAGAATCCTATTGAACAGGAGGGCACATACCCGCTACCTGAGGCTCAAATGGACCGTTTTATGTTAAAAGTCGTACTGGACTACCCTAAAAAAGAAGAAGAATTACTCATTGTAAGAGAAAATCTTCAGCCTGTATTTCCTGTAGCCAATAAAATACTTAAACCCGATAATATAATGAAGGCCAGGGAAGTAGTAAAAGAAGTATACATGGATGAAAAAATTGAAAATTATATACTGGACATCGTTTTTGCTACACGGTATCCCGAAAAATATAATTTGGCAAGGTTTTCGTCGATGATATATTATGGTAGTTCTCCGCGTGCCAGTATTAATTTGGGTAAAGCCGCTAAAGCTTTTGCTTTTATTAAGCGAAGAGGCTATATAATACCTGAGGATGTAAGGGCAGTATGCCATGATGTAATGCGCCATCGTATTGGACTTACCTACGAGGCTGAAGCAGAAAATATTACATCGGAAGAAATAATTACAGAAATACTAAATACAGTCGAGGTACCTTAAAAATGCTTGTATGAATCTTTTCTTCAAATATGGAGTGGCATTGATATTTTTTCTGAGTGTACGTTTATTTTCTTTTTCTCAAAACTATATAGGTATGCACAAGGATCAGATAATCCAGTCCATGAAGGAAACACAGAATAATTGCAAACTAAATACAGATGCAGTCAATACGCATTACAAATACCTGAAATATGAAGATAGGATTAGTGAGATAACCATACTGTATTTTCTCGACGAAGATGATATATGCTCCCTTATTAGAAAAATGTGTGACTATTCAAATATTAACGATATACTGGCTGAGCTAAATACTACCTACAAATCGACCGGAAAAGATACATGGGAATATACAGATGGCGGAAAAACGTACAACATAATCCTTTCGGAAGAAGATTGGTTTTTTACAGTTACGACCCGGATAAAAGAAGAAAAGTAAATAATGGAGACTACTGAATTATTAAAACGTGTAAGGAGAATTGAGATTAAGACCAGGGGTCTTACCCAACAGATATTTGCAGGTGAGTATCATAGTGCTTTTAAAGGCAGGGGAATGGCATTCAGTGAAGTACGTGAATACCAGTATGGCGATGATATTCGAAATATTGACTGGAATGTTACAGCCCGGTTTAATCATCCATATGTAAAAACATATGAGGAAGAAAGGGAGCTTACTGTTATGCTTCTAATCGATGTAAGTAGTTCACGAGAATTTGCAAGCCATGTTCGTCTGAAAAAGAACTTGATTACGGAGATCTCAGCGGTTCTTGCATTTTCAGCTATTTCCAATAACGATAAAATAGGGGCCATACTCTTCAGTGATCAGATTGAAAAATTTATTCCTCCGAAAAAAGGAGTTCAACACATTCTGAGAATAATCAGGGAGTTGATATATTTCGAACCACAGAACCGGGGAACCAATATAAGCGGAGCTTTGGAATACCTGATTAATGCTATTAAAAAAAGAAGTACAGCCTTTCTTATTTCCGATTTTATCGACGATGGATTTGATGATGCATTGAAAATTGGAAGCAGGAAGCATGATATAATTGCTCTTAGGGTATATGATCAGCGTGAGACTGAATTGCCGGATGTGGGTATGATATCTATGAAGGATGCTGAGACAGGAAAACAGGTTTGGGTCGATTCATCGCTTAGGAGTGTTCGTGAACATTATACCCGGTATTGGCAGGAAAAAACATCCCGGATTCATGAAGTATTGCAAAAGCTTGGGATCGATTATACAGATATAGCTACTCATGAAGATTATGTTAAACCTTTAATGCAATTATTCAAAAAAAGAGCCTGATAATATCAATTGTTGTGGAAAGAAGGATTTTATTCAATATAGGCATTCTCATCTTATCAGGCGTAAATACCCTTTTTGCGCAGAAATTATTAGTTGAGACCAGCATAGATACTAATATCATTACTATCGGCGATCAGATAGGACTAAATTATACGCTGGAAAAGAAGAACAATCTTATTACGAAACTACCCTCTTTCTCTGATACCTTAACAAAAGGAGTGGAAATTATCGGAGAGCCAGTTATTGATTCTTCCCTTATTAAAGATGATTTGCTGAGAATAAACATTAACCTGACTATTACCTCCTTCGATACAGGCCTCTATTATCTACCTCCACAATCCATAATATTCAATAACGAAGGTTTTTCCGATACCCTGTTATCACGAGCAACGTATCTTATGGTTAAAGGGGTTCCCATCGATACAACTTATACGGTGCGTGATATTAAGGGACTCGAAAAAATGCCTCTGACACTTTTTGAAGGGATTCTCTATTCAGGTATTTTGGTATTGATAGCAGCAATTGCATTTCTGATATTTTATTATCTGAAAAGAAGAAAGCAGGAGAAGCCTTTCTTTAAGCCTTTGAAGCCGGAAGAACCTGCTTACATAACCGCTTTACGCGAACTGGATAAACTTAAGGCACAGAAATTATGGCAACAAAAACAGGTTAAAGAGTACTATACACGTATTACATTTATTATCCGATGGTACATTGAGAAACGCTTTTCATTGGCAGCTCTCGAACAAACCTCTGATGAAATTTTAATTCATATAAAGAAATCTGACATTGATGATATTAATTATTCAAATCTTGAAAGTCTGTTAAATCTGGCCGACCTCGTAAAATTTGCCAAGGGTGAACCTGATCCTGAAGAAAATATCCTGCACCTCGACAATGCCTATGATTTTATAAAGAAAACCAAGAAAACAACTTCTGAAGTTGAAATACCGGATGTAAACGATAATTAATTGTGCTGAAGTATTATGAGAGAGATCGTATTTGCATATCCAAAAATGTTTTATCTGTTACTGCTGCTAATTCCACTGATTATCTGGTATTATTTCAGGCGGCATTCAGTTTCTTCAGTTCAGGTTAGTTCAACGGCATCAGTGGAAGGCCTGCCTGTTTCTCCGCGACAGTACCTGAGACACCTGCTGTTTGCCATACGCCTGGTGATTATTGCATTATTAATAGTAGTACTGGCAAGGCCTCAATCGTCAAATAGCTGGGAGAATGTGAGTACACAGGGAATTGATATAATTTTGGCAATGGATGTTTCCAGCAGCATGCTGGCTCAGGATTTAAAACCTGACAGACTCGAAGCTTCGAAGGATGTCGCTATCGAGTTCATTGCAGGACGCCCTAACGATAGGATTGGCCTTGTTGTTTTTAGTTCTGAGAGTTACACCCAATGTCCGTTGACAACGGATCATACGGTTTTAACAAATCTCTTTAAAGATGTTAAAAGCGGAATAATTGAAGATGGAACAGCTATTGGAGTTGGGTTGGCCACTTCTGTTAAGCGGCTAAAAGATAGTGAAGCGATTTCTAAGGTTATTATTCTTCTTACCGATGGAGTTAATAACCAGGGTGTTATTGATCCTATAACTGCTGCTGAACTGGCTAAAACATTTAATATTCGGGTATATACTGTTGGAGTAGGAACGGAGGGTACTGCACCCTATCCGATGCAGGATATGTTTGGACGGACGTATACTGCTTCAATGCCGGTCGAAATAGATGAAGAAACCCTTCAGCAAATTTCGGATATATCAAACGGTAAGTATTTCAGAGCCACTGATAACAACAAGCTGCGTCAGATATACTATGAAATTGACAAACTCGAGAAATCAAAGATCAATGTGAAGGAATTCAGCAGGAAAGAAGAGGAATATTTGCCCTTCGCACTGACAGCTCTGATATTGGTACTTGTTGAATTTCTGGTTCGCAAGATATTTTTACGTTCGGTTCCTTAAAAATTATTGAAAGTATGTTCAGGTTTGCTAATAGTACATATTTGTATTTGTTGTTTCTGATACCGCTGTTAATTGCGCTCTATATTTTATTGGTTCATTTACAGAGAAAGGCGACACTTAAGTTTGTGAATTCTACTTTTTTCGAGTTGCTGATGCCACTGCGCTCACCGTTAAGAAACCATGTAAAATTCATAATATTCCTATTTGTCTTTGCTTCACTCATAGTTGCCTTAGCCAGGCCGCAATTTGGTTCGAAACTGAAAGAGGTAAAACGCGAGGGTATTGAAATAATCATTGCACTCGATGTGTCACGCAGTATGCTGGCCGAAGATATTAAACCGAATAGGCTGGAAAGAGCAAAACAAGCCATTATAGCATTAATTAATCGTATGCAGGATGATAAAATTGGTATGATTATTTTTGCCGGCGATGCCTATACGCAATTACCCATTACCACCGACTATATTTCTGCAAAAATATTTTTATCAAACATCAATACAGAAATCGTATCCAAACAAGGTACTGCTATTGCTTCTGCAATTAATCTCGGTGCGAAATCGTTCACACAGGATACGGAAGCGAGTAAAGTAATTGTAGTGATATCCGATGGAGAAAACCACGAAGGAGATGCTGTTGAAGCAGCAAGATTGGCTGCTGAAAAAGGAATTAAAATCTATACTATAGGTATGGGCTCTCCAACTGGAGCACCTGTTCCTCTTTCACGCAGTGGGGGATTACAAACGGGATTTTTAAAGGATCGGCAGGGTGAAGTGGTTATTTCCCGCATGGATCCAACCATGTTAAGTAAAATAGCGGCTGCCGGTGATGGAGAATTTTTTGGTGCATCATCAGGAAATGTTGGATTAAGTCAATTTTACAACGAACTAAACAGTCTCAATAAATCAGAAATTGAAACCAAGGTATATTCCGATTACGACGATCAGTTTCATTACTTTATCCTATTTGCCATTTTTTTGTTGATTACTGATATTTTTATTTTAGAGAGAAAGAGTAGATATTTTAAGAATTTTACATTATTTAAGCATAAGTAAAATGATGAGAAAACTAATTGTATTAGTATTCATCGTGCCGACAATTTTACAGGCTCAACAGGCCAGAAACGAAATAAGAAAGGGCAATAGTGAATATAGAGATGAGAATTTCAGCGAAGCTGAGTTGCATTACCGGCGTGCACTGGAGAAGGATCCTGAATCGTCGCGGGCAAACTATAATTTAGGAAATACACTTTATAAACAGCAGCAATACCAACCTGCTATTACAAAATATGAAACATTGACAAATACTTCATCTGAAAAAGAGGATATGGCCAGGTATTACTATAATCTGGGGAATTCCTATTTTCAATCACAGAAGTTACAGGAAAGTATTGAGGCTTATAAACAGAGTTTAAGGCTCAATCCGCAAGATGTAGATGCCAAACATAATCTATTTCTCGCTCAACAGCTTATGAATCAACAACAACAAAATAAGGATCAGCAAAATAAGGACCAGCAAAATAAGGATCAACAAAATAATGACCAGCAAAATCAGGATCAACAGAATCAAGATCAAAAGCAGCAACAGCAGCAGCAGCAACAACAACAACAACAGCAACAGCAGCAGCAAATATCACAACAGGATGCTGAACGACTTCTCGAAGCTTTAGAGCAGGACGAGAAGGAAACTATGAAAAAAGTACAGGAACAAAAAATGAATATCAGGAAAACACGGGTTGAGAAAGAGTGGTAAGAAACAGTATATTCGATCGATTATGAAACAACAGGTAATCAGGTATTTCGTTTCAGTTTGTATTTGCTTGCTGGGATTAATGTCTTTTTCCTTTGCTCAGGAAGTTTCCTTTACTGCTCAGGCGCCGAAAGTCGTTAGGGCGGGAGAACAATTTCAGCTTCAATATACCCTTAATCAGAACATCGACGAATTTACACCCCCCAATTTTGGGGAATTTCGATACCTGAGCGGGCCGAGTACCGGATCGAGTACATCAATCAGTATTGTTAATGGAAGAACGACACGTACATCAACCTATACTTTTACATACTATTTACAGGCTCCATCTGAGGGAGGTACATTTGCACTGGATCCGGCTACTGCCACTTTTAAGCGAAGACAAATCCAATCCAATCCGATTACAATTGAAGTGGTAGTTGCAGGAAATAAACCTTCACAATCAGCAGCCTCCGGCAAGCAAGGTACTACTCAGCAAGCTGCGGAGTCAACAAGCACAGGGGAAGATATTTTTATTCGCCTTGAATTGGATAAAAAAACGGCATATGTTGGAGAACAAATTACCGCGTGGGTCAAATTATACACTCAGGTTAATATTTCAGGAATCGATCAACAGTTCAAAGGTCCCGAATTTGTTGGTTTTTATCAGCAAAATATTGAACTGCCCCAACTTACTTCACTCGAACGTGAAAAGGTAGGTGACGATATTTATCATACAGGAGTAATACGAAAGATTATTCTGACTCCGCAAAAATCAGGCGAGATAATTATTCAGCCTTTCGATTTACTGGTTGAAGTACAGAAACAAACGCGCCGCCGGTCACAATCCATATTCGATGAGTTTTTTAATTCACCGTACGAAAGGACTCGTTTGAATTTAAAAAGTAATCAGGTTAAACTGAATATAAAACCTTTACCTTCCAATCAACCGGCCCATTTCAGTGGTGCCGTAGGAACATTCCAGATTAACGGATCGGTCAATCTTATGGAAGTTTCAACAAACGATGCGGTTACATTTAAGGTAAATGTTACCGGTAAGGGAAATATAAAGCTGATTGATAAGCTCGTAACTAATTTTCCTCCGACTTTCGATGTTTTCGATCCTGTTAAGAAAGTTCAGACTGATGCGAGTACTGAGGGAAAAACAGGAAAAGTTACTTTTGAATATACGGCCATACCAAGACATGCAGGTGATTTTAATATACCTCCCTTTTCGCTGGTTTACTTCGATCTGGCAACTAATTCTTATAGAACTATAAGTACCCAATCGTTCGATATTGCGGTATATAAGGGTACGGGAGATAGTACTTCCATAGTGGCCAGCAATCTGTCGAAAGAAGAAATTGAATTGCTTGGAAGCGATATTAGGTATATTGAGACAAAAACTAATCTTATCAGCAGGGGAGATTTTCTTTTCGGATCGAAATGGTTTTTTGGAATTTACATTATCAGTATGCTGGCTGCTATAATCATATTAATTGCACGTCGAAGAAAAATTCAAAGAAATGCCAATGTTGCTAAATTTCGAAACAGAAAAGCAGGAAAAGTGGCTGCAAAACGTTTGAAAAGGGCTAAAAAATTATTAAAAATCGATAATAAAAATGATTTCTTCGATGAAGTGGAACAGGCATTGTGGGGTTACCTGGCCGATAAATTCAATATTCCTTATTCAGAATTATCAAAAGATAAAGTGAATGAAGAATTCAATCGATTAAACATTTCACAGGAGATATCAGATGATCTTTTTAAAATTCTGGATATATGTCAGTTCACACGCTATGCTCCCGGAGGTACAACAGAAAAAATATCGGATATATATAACAAAGCAGCCCATATAATAAGTAAACTGGATCAAAACCTGTAGCCATGAAAAAGTACATACTTCTGGTAACTTTATTTTATATATTCAATAATTTAATGCTTGGTGCAGATTTCAATGCTGATTCAGCTTTCAGTGCTGCCAATAAAGAGTACATAAACGAGAATTATAATGAGGCGGTCCGGCAATATGAAGCGATACTTGGTCAGGGTTATGAATCGGCCGAATTGTACTTCAATCTGGGTAATGCATATTTTAAACTCACAAATTATCCAAAATCCATTCTGAATTATGAAAGAGCACAATTACATGATCCGCGCAATGATAATATTAAATTCAACCTGGCAAAAGCCCAGATCTACATTGTTGATCAGATTGAGGAGATTCCTGAAATAATTATTACAAAATGGTTACGACATGCAATTGCCTGGTTTTGGTCCGATACCTGGGCATGGATGAGTATAATTTCTTTTCTTCTCTGTTTGGCTGGGTTTTTACTATATTTTCTGATGTCTAAAATTAGTTTCCGACGGACAGGATTTTATATAGGAATACTATTTCTTATTTTATCAGTTTTTACTTTTGTTATGGCTTCTAAAGCCAGGTCAATACTTGTGAACAGCAGTGGTGCCATTGTAATGACACCTACAGTTACTGTTAAAGGATCGCCTAGCAAGACCAGTACGGATTTATTTATTGTTCATGAAGGGGCAAAAGTATTTATATTGGAAGAGCTAAACGAATGGTTTGAAATTAAATTGAGCGATGGCAAACAGGGTTGGCTTCTTAAATCAGACATTGAGCCCATTTGATCTCCCTATCCGGAGATATTAAAAGAAACTTTCATATTTTCTTAAATCTGATCGTGCATTGAGGCACATAACCGGAATATTGTACTTGTTTGATATGTATTTTTGATCTTTCAATCCAAGCATCACTTTAGCTACAGTAATGTTTTTACTGAGCATAATAATGATGAGCTCGGCCTTTATCTGATTTGCATATTCAACTACTTCATTTGGCTGACTTAAACTACTTTTCCCTGTTACTATTTCGTAATTAATATCCTTCCCTTCAAGAAATCTTTTCGCAAATTCGAGGTTATTTCGAACGCGGTAATCGTTGGCATGTGGTTTGAAAAGATAGATCTTCGAAGTATAATATTTAGAGAGGAAACTTATCCATGAAAGTTTCTCCTTGTTTTCATACCTGAAGTCGATTGGAAAAACCACACGTCGTAGTGCTATTCGTTTAGGGGGTGCCTGAACTACGTAAAATGGAATTTTTGAACCAATCATAACCCGGATGGCTCTTGATCCAAAATATCTTTCTTTGCCATGAGGTTTTTGAGTTTTCATTAAAACAAGAAGAGCGTCAATAGTCACAGAAAAAGTTCTTATTACATCCGACACACGTCCAGGACGGACTTTACACTCAATAGTAACCCCATATTTACTACTATATTCCTGGGCAGCTTTCTGCAGGTTTTTTAAGGCTTTTGATTCATCCTTCAGATCGTGAATAACATGTAGAAATACAATATTCGATTCAGTTATCGTTGCTATTTGTACAGCGTGTTTAACAGCATGATCTGAAAGTTCTGAAAAATCGTAAGGGACTAATATTTTTCTGTCAGTTTGTTTCATTTTCATAGAATTCGCTGTAATTAAAGTAATAATTTTTTATGATATTTCAGTAATTTAAGTAAGAATGAATTATTTTCAACTTAAATTCTATAGCAATGAACGCAGTTTGGCTTGTCATAGTTACATTTTTAGGGTACATTATTGCCTATTATACTTATGGACGATTTCTTGCCCGAAAAATCTTTAAGCTTTCCGATGATAATCGCATGCCCTCAGAGGAATTTAAAGATGGCGTAGACTTTGTTCCGACAAAGAAAAATATCGTTTTCGGGCATCATTTTACTACAATCGCTGGCCTTGGACCAATTGTTGGGCCGGCAATTGGAATAATCTGGGGATGGTTACCTGCATTGCTCTGGGTTTTCCTGGGATCGATTTTTATGGGGGCAGTACATGATTTTTCGACCCTGATAATTTCGGCGCGCAACAAAGGTATGACAATAGGTGATCTTACGGGGGATATTATTGGTCCGGGAGCCAGATATGCCTTACAGCTAATTATGCAGTTATTGCTCTTTATAGTGCTATCGGTTTTTGCTCTTATCGTTGCTACTCTATTTATTCTATATCCTGAATCGGTGATCCCAATTTGGTTGCAAATTCCTATTGCGATGTGGCTGGGACGTCAGATTGAAAAAGGGAAAAGCGACTTTTTGTACTCCATTATTGCCCTTATATTACTGTATGCCTCAATAATGTTAGGCATTTACTTTCCGGTTGATCTGGCTAAACTTTCATTTATCAGGGGTTTCGCAGCCTATGGGATAGATATAAATAACCTGATAACCGTTATCTGGTGTTTGCTCCTTTTTATTTATGTTTTTTTCGCGTCAACATTACCGGTACACCGCTTATTGCAGCCCCGGGATTATATAAACTCGCATCAGTTGTTTGTAGCGCTGTCACTGCTTGTTGTAGGGACTATTATTGCACATCCAGTAATTACAGCTCCAGCCATCAATTCAAGTGCATTTTCTCCTGAAAGTGATGTACCGAGCATGATGCCAATTTTATTTATAATTATTGCATGTGGTGCCATTTCAGGTTTTCATTCTATTGCAAGCTCGGGTACTACGGTGAAACAGGTGAAAAAAGAAAAAGATACTTTATTTATCGGGTACGGAGGTATGTTGACCGAAAGTTTTCTGGCCGTGTTAGTCATAGTTGCTATTGCCGCTGGGCTAGGATTAGGATTTGAACAGAATGGGATTAAATATACCGGAAGCGATGCTTTTTTTCACTACTATTCATCGTGGTCGGCCGCCAACAGTGGAATTGGTGCTAAGCTTACATCTTTTATCCAGGGAGGAGCTAACCTGTTCGAATATCTTGGCATTCCTCTATATATTGGAAAAACTATGATAGCCGTATTCATTGTAAGTTTTGCAAATACTACACTCGACTCAGCTGCAAGGATACAGCGGCTGTCTTTACAGGAATTGTTCCGATCGAAGAAATCGGAAAAGATAATCAGACCTTTTAATAATCGTTATGCGGCAACATTGGTTGTTGTTCTATTGGCTGCAATAATGACTTTTGTGAAACCAGGTGGGACAGGTGCCATGATACTCTGGCCATTATTCGGCTCCTTAAACCAACTACTAGCTGCACTTGGTCTGGCGGTTGTAAGCGTATATCTTTATCAGAAGAAAAATAACTATCTGCTGGCTGCAATTCCCATGCTTTTTGTATTGGTAATGACACTTTGGTCGATGTTTGAAAATCTGCAGGATTATATAAATAGAGGAGAATACCTTCTTTCTTGTATTTCTTTAATCATTCTGATCCTGGCACTTTGGTTGTTAATTGCAGGAATACATTCGGTAATTAAAACAATTGTTAATAAGGTGTAGAAGATGAAATCTCTCTAATTAAATTTATAGTATTGATACAGGGACGTACTAGTATTCAATGTGTAATATCAAAATGTTTGAATCCTTTAACGGTACCCTCACTTTCTTTAATTTCCGAAACATTTGCATAGGTCGGTCCCGTATGGCACCATTCAATAAAATGTCTTAACTGTAGTTCAGTACCCTCAGCTTCAATGAAAACATTTCCGTCATATAAGTTTTTTACATATCCTTTAATACCAAGTGAATTAGCCATATTCCTACAGGCAAATCGAAATCCGATACCCTGAACCCTGCCTATAACAGTAATATTCTTATGTATTTTAAGGATATTGGGCATAAACTCAATAAAACTAAATCGGGCAAATTAATTACGCAAATGTAAAAATAGTATTGAAATTTTTTTTACCTGCATTAATTTATTAGTCTGAATAGAATAAAGAGGAATTAAAAAATGCTATTTATTTTAATTACTGATGAAAATTGAAGTCAGCCGGTAAAGTATTTGTTCACCAACTGTAACAATTCATCTACTTCTATGGGTTTTGTAATGGTGTCATTACAGCCTGCAAGCAGACAATTTTCTATGTCTTCTTCTGAGGAGAGGGCAGTTTGAGCGATAATGGGTATATTTTTATTAAACTTTTTTATTTCTTGTGTAGCTTTTAAACCATTCATCACCGGCATTTTAATATCCATAAGGATGAGATCTATTTTATTAATCGATTTACAGAGTTCTATGGCTTGTTTGCCATTTTTTGCATAAAGAGTCTGGGCACCTGTTTCCTGAAATACTGCTTCCAAAAATAAACCATTAACTTCTTCATCTTCCACAATTAAAATGACCCTGTTCTTCCATTTGTAATGTTCTGCAATGACTTCATCATCTTCTATTGTATGATTTATTTGCACCGGAGGTATCTCATAAGGTAATGAAAAATCGAATATAAATCCTGAATCACTATTTGTTTCAAAATTAATTTTGCCTCCAAGCAGTTTCACAATCGATTTGGCAATATTTAGTCCCAGGGAAGATTCTTCATTATAACGGCTGCTTTCATCAACACTAAATTGACCAAAACGGTCGAAGATGTTTTTTAAATCTTCTTTTTCAATACCCTGACTTGTGTCTTTAACGAAAAATTCTATTTTATTTTCGGATGGATTTTTATAGCCGAGTTCAATATATCCATCCAGTGTATATTTCAATGAATGATTCACCAGGTTGATGAAAACCTGATGCAATCTTCCTGCATCTATAAAAATTTCTATTCCTTCTTCTAAGGGAAGCGATACTATTATTTTTACATGCTCTTTTCGAATTTCTGAACGAATATTTTCAATATCCCTGACTATTTCATTAATTAATAGATTGAGATTGACAGGAGTTTTTGTGATTGTTAATGTACCGCTTTCATATTTGGCAATTTCTGCAACATTATCGATAAGCTGCAAGAGGCTCTTACTTTGCTTTTTAATAACCTGAATAAACTCTCTTCTGCGCTCAGGCCCGGGATCGGTCATACTTAATAATTCAGCAAAACCCAGAATGGAGTTCATCGGTGTTCGTATATTGTGTGATATATTAAGAAGAAATATTGTTTTTATTTTATCTGATTCAGTTGCTTTGTCAAGATTTCGCTGCAGGTCTTTCAGTAGTTTATTTTCCTTCGTAATATCACGTATTATACAGGTAAGAATATCTTCATCCTCGTTGTTTTTATCATAAATTCCATTCAACTGAAAGAGTTTAATTTCCCTGCTGTCTTTATTACGCTGAGTTAGTTTAAACTGACCACCTATTTTTTTCCCGGTTGATTTTGGTTGAAATATTTCTTCAATAAATAGTTTATCGTCTGGGTGAACTGATTCAATGAGTGCTCGCGGATTCAACTCTTGATTAATTAAACAATTGGCAAATTGAGTTTTTAATGAGTCGTTTATAAAAAAAGAATCATTTGAAAAATTATATTGAAAATATCCTATTGATAGCAAGTTATTAAGCTGGGTAAGAGAATTAATCTCATTTTCTCTATCTCGCTTCTGCTTTTCTAATTGTTGGTTCAATACCTGAATCTGAGTACGGAGTTCTTTAAGCTTCAGGTTATTTTTATTAATAATTGGCATAATAGATATTCTATAACATCAATGAGAAATTGAAAAAATGAATCAAAGGATTTAGCGGTTTTCTACTTCTATTGATTGTATAAAAGCCGTATAGGTTATTTCTTTGTCGACATGAGCCTTTGCAAGCAAGATAAGAACCGGCAATTCCTCTCCTGTCTTTTTTCTGATCCTGATCTCTTTTCGCTTGCCAATTGTTTTATTATCATCGGAACTAGTATATTTTGTGAGAAATTCATCTTTTTCAACGGTTTTTGGATTAAAAAGCAAACTGATATCCTGATTTAGAACTTCTTCCTTAGTAAAACCAAAAAGACTGACAGCAGCTTTATTGTAAAAAATGATTTTATTATCATACGTTGTGGTGATAATGACATCATGAGCATCTTCGAGGGTCCTCTCATTTCTAAGTTTAATCTGTTCAATTTCTTTAAATTGCGTCTTCATTTCATTCTTAGCCTCTTTGAGTTTAAAACTCAGCTCTTTTTCCGATTCACGCAATAGTTTTTCCTGTCTCTTAGATAATTCATTCTGGCGTTTTGATTCTATTTCCATGAGCTTTTCGTTTGTTGCGTCGTTACCAATATAGACAACACTATCAACTTCACCATAGGTATTATATATTGCGCTGAAAGCTCCTCTTATCCATTTTTCTTCATTTGTTTTTGTTTTCACTTTAAACTGTCCCTGGAAATTCATGCCCCTGACAACGTTTTCCCACTTCTTATTAAATAAGTCTAATTCTAGGGTATCGATAAGATCAAACAAGGTTAGTTTCGATATGTCTTTTTCAGTATATTTAAAAACAAACAAGAAGGATTCATTGTATTCTTTGATATTACCGTTAATATCAAAAATTACTTTTATACCTGAACGGTTTACTGCATCAACAAGTCCCTCAAGATGCATGCTAAGTTTCTTTTGTTCGGTAGTGTCTAATCCAAGGAATAAAATTCTATCTACCATCCCTTCCTCATCTCTAATGCAGGTATAGGTAGCCATGGTCCAAAGATCTTTATCGTTTTTGGTAACATGCTTCATATAACCCTCAAAATGTCTTCCCCCGGAAGATAAATCTGTCCAGATACGTTTGAACCAATCTTCATCTTTTTTTGCTATAAACATCATAATATTTTTACCCTCAACATCTGAATTTGAAGAATATTCCAATTTATGCAGGAATTTAGTATTGGCATAAAGCAGGTGGCCATCAATAGTGTATTCTGCTCGCAACATTGTATGATTAACTGTGTTTTCAAGCCGTAAGAATCTTTCTGCCTGTCTAGCTGCTTCTTCCTGAGTAGCCTGTAATTCCTCCATATTTTGGCGCATCTCCTCTTCCTGCGAAGAAAGTGTTTGGGCTTGAGCTTTAGACTCTTCCAATAAATGAGCTGTTTGCATATTCATCCTAACTGTTGAAAGTATGGAGGCGGTACTTTCCGCAACACGCTCTACAAAATCAACCTGGTATTGTTCCATAGTCTGAAGCGAAGCAATTTCAATTACTCCAAACAATTCTTCATTTGTAATAAGTGGAGTAACAAGCAACGAGCGAGGATTTGATTTACCGAGTCCTGAGGTAATATTAATATAGGATTCAGGAACATCGGTCAGGTATATTGTCTTTTGTTCAATAGTACTTGTGCCAATTATGCCTTTTCCCCATTTGACTTTTTGGTCGGCATATTTTTTTCTCCCAAAAGCATAAAATGCTTTTAAAACAAAGACCCGATTATCTTGTTCCCCCTCAATCAAATAAAATCCACCCTGAATGGCATTTATATAATCTGTGAGATTCTTTACTACATTATAAGCCAGTTTATCTAAATTATTATTATCGCTTCGGAGTATTTCACCAAATTTTGCCATTCCTTCTGCTGTCCAATTCCTGATTTCGTCTTCTTTTCTTCTTTTTTCAGCAGTTTCTTTGTTTTGTTTAAGAGTATCTCTAAGTTCTGTTAACGACTTACCAATTTTATCGTCTTTATCGCCGATAGCATATTCAGCATCAAAATCTTCTTGGATAAGCCGAGTAATAAAATTATTAATGGTTAATGTATTTTCATTTTCCCTATCTATGATATGCTGTTTTTGTTCCAGTTTTTGCCCAAACCTCTGATAAATAATTAGTATTGAGATAGGTATTATTATAATAAGAGTGGCTATAATCCAAAGGATCGGTTTTGTGGTAAAAGTATTGTATAACGAAGAAAATGAGATTACGTCCGATACATCTGAAATATACAATGAAAATAAAGCAATAAGAAAGACTACGATAATAAATACTAAACCATAGATAGCAGCCTGAACCGAATTTTCTCTAATCTTTATAATTTTCATAGAAGCGGCAAATAATGATTAAACAATTCAAGATTAAATAAATATAATCATTTATTCAGAAAATCGTTGAATTAAATATTCAAATGTTTCGAACACAAGCCAGCTTGATTAGCCCATTCAGTAAGCAAAATTGGAAAAATTTCACATGTTAAATATACAATTTTACTCCCAGTGAAAGTTACATTCGTAATAGGATTATCCTCTGAATTAATATGCAAAATGCGCAGCGCAATATACCTGTTACCTATTGCTCACAAGCAGTAATATCAATAGTTGCAACGATAGATAGGATTAGAGTCCGGATCCATTCTATCAGAACAGTATAAATAAGAGATACATAAATTAGTACAGAGATGTTATGATTTGGATATAAATACTAAGCTTTTTGAAGCACCAATTCAACCCTTTCTACTAAGTATTGCAGATCGATAGGTTTCTTAATAAAATCAATAGCTCCCATTTTTAATATTCTGTCTACATTTTCCTCGTCGGTTAGGGCAGATACAACAATAACGGGTGTATTCTTAGTTTTTTGATTTTTTCTGATTTCTTCAAGGAAATCGAAACCACTGATTTTAGGCATTAATAAATCCAATAATATTAAATCAGGAGTCTCCTTCTCAATAATTGCATAAGCTTCTTTTGCATTCAGAGCAGTTTCGATTTTATATCCTTTTTCATCAAGAATCGCTTCAAGTAACACAACATTTGTTGTGGAATCATCAACAACCAATATCTTATAATCTTTTGATTCTTCCATTTAGATAGTTACTTTTATTTAAAGCTAATAAAAATTAATGAATATACAAAAGTCGATAAGGCATTAAATCAGTTGAAAGATTAACATAAATTGAATATTTTATAGATATTAATAAAAGTGTTGGTATAGGCAATTTTGATTAAGTTGATTTATCTTATATTTTTAATAGATTCATTTCAAATCCTGAACTTTTTATGTTATATTTAATAATAATCAGTAGTTCTGATTTTTAGAGTATACTTATGGTAAGTGAAAAGGAGAATATTATACCATTTGGAAGTTATTTAAATGATACTGATTTACAGAGTGTTATAGATAATAGTAACGTAGTAACTTTTAATAAAAAAGAAATCATCTTTCGTCAGAGTACACGAACAAGCCATATTATGTTTATTAAGGCTGGAATGGCTAAAATATTCAAAGAAGGACGAAATGGAAAGTACATTATTCTCAAAGTGGCTATGCCAGATGATTACCTGGGGCTCTTGTCGATTTATGGAGGCGACACACATCAATATTCAGCATCGGCTATTAATTCATGTGAAATTTGCTTCGTAGATATTAATATATTCAATCAACTACTTCATTCTAATGGTGAATTTGTTGAGAAAATTATAAACCGAATATCCAATGATGGTTTATTTATTTTCAATCGGCTTATGAGTCAGTCTCATAAACAACTGCCGGGCCGCATTGCTGATGTGATACTTTATTTTTCAGAAGTTATTTATAAGAGTGAAAATTTTGAGTTTCCTTTTACAAGGCGCGAATTAGCCGAATTAGCAGGTACTACAAAAGAAAGTTTTATACGGACTTTAGCGGAATTTAAACATGATAAAATAATTGATCTCGAAGGGTCGATGGTTAAAATAAATAGCATGAAAATTGTTAAAACTCTTAGTGAATTGGGTTGAAAATTAAAATGCCACTCAAATGTCAAAATTAAATATAATTATTGCGGATGACATATTTACTAATCGTCTTTTACTTTCAGAAATAGTTGAAGATTTAGGTCATACTTTTATCACGGTTGAAAATGGTAAAGAGGCTGTGGACGCACTGCTTAATAATAGAATTGATTTTATATTGATGGATATTGAAATGCCGGTGATGAATGGCCTTGAAGCCACCCGTCATATCAGGGAAAAACTATCTTCACCAAAATGCAATACGCCTGTTATTGCACTAACAGCGCATAATCCGAAAATATTTTTTGATGATTTTAGGGATGTCGGATTTGATCAGTTGCTTACCAAACCTTACTCTGTGAAGAAAATATCTGAACTCTTTGAAGATTTCGCTAAGAAGGCAGATTCGAAGAGTGAATGAGAATTTGTTTCTCTAAAATTTCAGTAATCCTGTTATTCTCTCAAGTCCCTCCAGATCATTTAAATCGAACGCATCGAGTTGATTACTATCCATATCGAAAACTCCTGTTATTTTTTTTTGATTATCCCGGATAGGAATTACTATTTCAGATTTTGATCTGGTATCGCATGCAATATGATCTGGAAATAAACTTACATCAGGGACAATCAAGGGTTTATTTTGAATAATGCTTTGCCAGCATACTCCATGAGAGTATTCCAGTTCCTGACAGGCAAGCGGTCCCTGATAGGGTCCAACAATTAATTGTTTATTCTTTAAAATATAAAAACCTACCCAGAAAGAATACGGGACTTTATGGTATATAATTGCATTTATAGTTGCCATTTGAGCATTAACAGAAGGGCTGTGAGATAGAATTGGCAGTAATTGATTATACAACCTGATATACCGCTCTTGTTTATGTTCAGATTTACTCATAAAAAAATTATCCAAAATTATTGGATAATTTTCTTTTTAGTTATTAATAGAAAAAATAAATTATGCAGGCATAAAATCATATGTTCTAATCACCTTAAATAAATTATGAGGCAAAGGTTTTAATATGATTCGTTTATCTCCCTGCTGGTAAAGGACATAGTGGTAATAAGTAAAACATTGAAGATTTGTTGGGGAAACGCCCATAAGTGTAAGTTCTTCACCTGATAAACACATGTTTTTGTCAAGTTTAAGTGTTGGGGTATGTACTAAAGCTTCCATAAATCCTGAGATTATATTTAATAGGTTAAATCTAGCACTAAGAATACCTTAAAGTCAAGCATTAACTGATGATATGGATTATCAGTAAGCGATGATTTATATCACTTAAATATTTTTCTGATACAATGAAGCTTTAAGCGTTTGTTAATATCAGAGTAGTAGTTTTATAGATAAAAATAAAAAAGGGGATGAATATTATTCATCCCGCTTCAGCGTGATCCTGCTGGGGCTCGAACCCAGGACCCCATCCTTAAAAGGGATGTGCTCTACCAGCTGAGCTACAGAATCGGAATACTTTTTAAAAAGGAGCTGCAAAGATAGTATGTTATTTTAACCGATGAAAAGGATTTAGATATTTTTTAATTGACCAAAAGCAGATTACAATCGAAAATCCTGTTGAAAGAATAACTTTTTTCAGGCATCATCGTATCAAATTAAGTATTATTTTTAATATGACCCAATAAAACTATGCATATGAAAAATTCAAAGTTTTTAATATTTATTGTATTAAGCCTATTTTTAACAAGCTACACTGTTAAGGCACAAATAACCAGCTTCGGGAAAATGTTGACTGGTGGTATAGAAGATGCAGAAAAATTGTTCGAAGGTTATTTTACACCTGCTGTTAATGCCTTTGGAGCGACTTTAAACGGCGGGTGGTACAATACTGCAAAATGTCATAAACTTGGTGGGTTTGACCTGACTTTGACCATTAATACTGCGCTTATTCCAGAAATTGATAAAACATTTAACCTGGATGACTATAATTTAGCCGGAGAATACAATCCGAACGAATCTTATGTCCCAACTGTGGCTGGAGAAAGTGAGGCAGGCACAGAAATTTCATATATTGCAGAAGTAGATGTTCCGGAAATTGGTACCCAGATGATACCGCTGGCCAGTTTTTATACACCAAAAGGCGCGGGTTTAGGTTATCTTCCGGTTCCTATGATACAGGTTGGAATAGGCTTAATAAAAGAAACTGAAATAATCGGTCGTTTTCTTCCTACTTTAAAGGCCGGACATGGCGATTATAAAGTCGGAATGTGGGGAGTGGGAATCAAACATTCTTTAAAACAGTGGATTCCTGCAGTTAATAAAATACCATTCTTTAACCTTTCATTTTTAGGCGGGTACACTAAGCTCACCGGTAATGCAGCTATTGAATTAACTCCTGACGATGTGGATTTTGGAGGAACAACAGTTTATGACCTCACTAACGGAGCATTTTCATGGGATGATCAGAATCTGAAATTGGTTTCCAATGCTTTCACAGCTAACATTATCGTATCAGCCGATTTACCCATAATAACTTTTTATGGAGGCTTGGGATTTGCTACGACAAAAACTAATCTTTCGGTTACTGGTTATTATCCGTTACCCACAGTTCAGATTAATCCTTCGGAGGATCATTATTTGGAACCTGTTATAAATGAAAGTTCTGTAGTTAAGGATCCAATTGATATTGAAATAAAAAACTCCGATGGTGGAACTACAAAGCCCAGATTTAATATTGGAGTACGTTTGAAACTGGCGGTTGTTACTTTACATGTAGATTATATCTATTCGAAATATTCCGTGGTCACCGGTGGTTTAGGAATTAGTATCAGATAATTCCATATATATAATTTTATCTTGAAAGACCTCTCAGTAATGAGAGGTTTTTTTTCAAAAATCAATACTTAACCGGATTTCAGGATTTGAATACAGGAGTTCTGCAGATTCTGTTAATCCCCAGAGTGCCATTATTGTCAGTCCTAATCTGTCTCCAAGCGGAAATCGAAATCCAAATCCTGCTAATACGATATCATACCAGTTACGACTGCCCTTATAATAGCCTAATGATGAATTGTAATATAAGGGCTCAATACTGAGCAATTCATTTTCAGCATAAAGCAAAATACTTCCCAGTCCAATATTAGTTACTTCATTTATTTTATCGAGCAAAGCAAAAGAAGCAAATGTTTTAATACCATAAATACTGCTTTGATAAAAGCTACTCTGTTTAATAAACATATATTTTGGTCCTCCTCCGGCCCAGAGTCGTGGTGTGATTTTGTAACCAACCAGAGGGGATAATTCAATATAAGCATAATCGGTCCAAAATGAGAGTCCTATATTACCTCCGAAAAATATTTTCGAATCATTCTGGTTTTTACTCTTCTTATTTTTTCTTTCTTCGGTTTTTTCGCCCGGATATTCATACTGACCGGTAACAGATTTAAAGCATCCGAAGAAAAGCAGTAAAAGGATTAGATACTTTGAAATTTTCATGCTATACTGACTATTATTATTTTTGTCTACAAATATACATTCAAATATTTGCTTTATGAACGTAATTATTACTGGTGCAAGTAGAGGAATAGGTTATGCTCTGACCAAAAAGTTATCACAGGAAAAACGCATGAAACTTTTTGTTATTTCGCGGAACGAAGGAAAACTTCAACTTCTCCGGAAAGAATGCATTGAAATAAATCCTGATGTAGAGATTCAAATTATTCCTCTCGATCTCTCGCAATTATCCGGTAACCTGCTCTTCAACTATATCGGTTCGGAACATATTGATGTATTAATTAACAATGCCGGAACATTAATTAATAAATCTTTTATTGATCTGAAAGAGGCTGAAATAAAAAAGATGGCGGATATTAACTTCATTGTTCCTGCAAGACTTATATCCATGCTTTCTTCACGAATGGGAGGGATCAGACCAACTCATGTTGTGAATATTGGAAGTATGGGAGGTTTTCAAGGCAGTGTAAAATTTCCAGGATTGAGTATTTACAGTGCATCAAAAGCGGCACTTGCATGTTTAACTGAATGTCTTGCCGTTGAGTATAAGGATAAAAATGTATTTTTCAATTATCTGGCATTAGGAGCAGTTCAGACAGAAATGCTTGATGAAGCTTTTCCGAGATATAAAGCACCCTTCACCGCAGAAAGTATGGCAGAATATATAGTACATTTTGCACTTGAAGGATATAAGTATTTTAATGGTAAGATAATACCTGTTTCGACTTCCACTCCATAGAATGAAAAATGAATGATTAATAATGAGAAATGAGCAGTGAAGATATATGCCATCAAGGCAAGCGGAAATATAAGGATTTATTTTACCATGTTTGTTTCATCGTATTCCTTGGGTTGAAGTTGGCCTTTAAGAACCAGTAAACCATTCCATACCAGAGCATGTAATTCATCTTCGCCCGGGTAAATTACTACAGGAGCTATAAAGGATACCATGGATTTTATATACTCCACGACCATGGGATTATGAGAAATTCCTCCGGTTAGAATAATGGCATCGACATCTCCCTTTAACACGGCTGCGAGAGATCCGATTTCTTTTCCTACCTGGTACGACATGGCATCCTGTATTTTATTAGCATATTCGTCGCCATCCTGGGCCAATAATTCAACCTCATAGGCATTGTTGGTATTTAAATACGCCATATATCCACCCTTGCCTGTAATCATTCTTTTAACTTCGTCGAATGTGAACTTATCTTCAAAACACAGCTTGGCTAATGCTCCTGCTGGTAAAGTTCCTGTTCTTTCAGGTGAATAAGGGCCTTCACCATCAAGACCATTGTTGACATCAATCACTCGTCCCTTATTATGAGCCCCTGCAGTGATCCCTCCTCCCATATGGACAATAATCAAGTTGAGTTCCTCATATTTGTGATTCATTAGTCGGGCATAGGCACGTGCAGTAGCTTTGTGGTTAAGGGCATGAAAAATTGATAATCGCTTGAATTCCGGGTGCCCGGTATATCTTGCAACATCCTGCAATTCATCAACAACTACCGGATCGGCAATGAATGCTTTACATTTTGGAATTTGTTTGGCAATTTCATCAGCAATAAGTGCACCCAAATTGCTGGCATGTTCGCCCATCTGACCTTTTCTAAGGTCTTCTTTCATCCGTTCGTTAATCCTGTATACACCCGATTGAATGGGTTTAAGCAATCCACCCCTGGCTACGATCACCTCAATCGTATTTATATCAATATGAGAATGAGCAAGTTCTTTCAGAATATGTTCTTTACGATAGGAATATTGATCGACTATTTTTTTGAATTCTCTTAATTCATCCGGGGGATGTGCAATGTTTTTTAGAAAAACCGGTTTCGAATTCAGATAGACGGCTATTTTCGTGCTTGTCGATCCGGGATTTATGGCAAGAATAGTATGTAACATATATAAAACTACTAAGTATTGCTGAGATTATAAGCTAAAGCTATAGAAAATAACTTACTCTCTTCGGAATCGGATCTCGAAGTGACTACAACAGGGGCCTGAGCACCGATTAAAACACCTGCGGCCTTTGCTCCTCCAAGATAAGTCAGACTTTTATACAGTACATTACCCACAGTAATTTCAGGTACAACAAGAATATCAACGAAACCAGCAATCATACTTTTGATTCCTTTATGTTTGGCCGCAATATCTGAAATTGCAATATCAAGTGCCAGGGGACCTTCAAGAATACATTCAGCAATTGACTCCCTTTGATGCATTTCAATCAGCTTTGCAGCATCGACAGTGGCTTGCATTTTAGGATTAATTTTTTCAATTGCCGCCAGTAAAGCTACACGTGGATTATCGACACCAAGAGACCGGAAGGTTTTAACGGCATTTCTGATAATTTCTTTTTTAGTTTCGATATCCGGAGATATATTTATAGCTGCATCTGTAAGTCCGAATAATTTAGGGTAGTATGGCGATTCGAACAAGCCTACATGACTTAAAGATCCTTCAGCAGTTATCCCTGTTTCTTTGTTAAGAATTTCTTTAATAAAAATTTTTGTAGATAGTAATCCTTTCATAATTATATCAGCCTTACCCTTTCTTATAAATTCAACAGATAAACGTGCAGATTCCAGTTTATTTGAAGCATGGTAAATCTCGTCCATCGGAAGATCCAGTCCTTCTTTACTGATGAGTTCAGATATTTTTTCTTTATCTCCTATAAATATTGGAGTCAGAAGTCCGAGCTTGTATATTTCTGAAATCGCATGTAATAAATATTCATCTTCGGCTGATGTTATTACTAACTTCTTTTTAATATTTCTGGCTTTAGCAATGGTAAGTAAATCATGTAAACTTTTCATTTCAATTTCTGGATTGATGATGATCTGAAATAAGTTGTTGTGTTTCTTGTGCTATTATTAGCTCCTCATTAGTAAGAACTACTATTACAGTCACTTTTGAATCCGTCGTCGATATCACTTTCTCACTATCTTGCGGATTCTCATTGGACACTTTATCAATTTTGATTCCTAAAAAATTAAGATTCTTACAAACTTCCTCTCTGGTTTTTACACTTTTTTCACCAATTCCTCCTGTAAAGATCAGTATATCGAGACCATTTAAAACGGCTGCATAGGCTCCAATATATTTTTTTATGCGATAGTAAAACATTTCCAAGCCAAGTTTTGCCTTTTTACTGGTATTGGAAGCTTCCTCAATTTTCCGCATATCGGACGAGATACAAGTTATACCGAGCAAGCCACTTTCTTTATAAAACATTGCATTCAGCGAATCTGATCCCATACCTTCTTTCTTCAGAAGATAGGTAACAATACCTGCATCAACATCACCCGGGCGAGTCCCCATGATTAAGCCTTCGAGTGGGGTAAATCCCATTGAAGTATCGATCGACTTTCCTTTATCGATAGCGGCAATACTCGATCCATTACCCAGATGACATGTGATTATTTTTTGTTGCTTTATATCAATATTTAATAGTTTACAGGCTCTTTCTGAAACGTACTGATGACTGGGACCATGAAAACCATACCGGCGGATTTTATATTTTTCATACAAAGAATAGGGTATCGCATACATATAAGCATAATCAGGCAAGGTTTGATGAAATGAAGTATCGAAAACTGCTACCTGCTTAATAGTCGGCAAATGCTTTTGAATTGCTCTTATACCTATTAAATTATGAGGATTGTGAAGTGGAGCTAGTTCATTATATTTTTCAATTTCTGATAAAATTGTTTCATTGATAATAATACTATTTCTATGTTTTTCTCCACCATGTCCAATTCTATGCCCTACAGCATCCAGGTCCTTTAGACTTTTTAAACATCCATGATCAAGATCTGTAATGTATTTAAGTAAAAAATCAATGCCATCCTGATGACTTAAAATTTCAATTTTTAAATTGACATCTTGCTCTCCGTTTCTCTGAATGATGATTAAAGAATCATGCTGCCCAATTTTTTCAATAACTCCTTTAGTCAGCGTATCAGAACCAGGCATTTCGAAAAGCTGGAATTTGATAGAAGAACTTCCACAATTAATAACCAGAATCTTCATTACGTAATGTTAATCATTAATTAAAATATAATTATTATATGTATTTATTAATGATTTTCATCATAGGGTTATATATTCATAGAGTTAATATGAGGAAGTTGAGAGTTAACTCATTGCATAACAATGAATATCCCTATTCAATTTTGAACTATTAAGTAAATTGGAAATATAAATTAATAATTATTCGACTTGAAATAAGCGTATAGGTTAAAGGATTCAGAGATAGAGATATTTGCCAATAGCTGATAGTACTTTAGTAGCTTTTCCTTCCAGAAAAATATTGGTGATAGAATTAGTTAAGTGAGATTTTTTAATATTGATTTCGATTATTTTCGCTCCATTTTTTTTGGCTATCATAGGTAATTCGGCTGCTGGTAAAACTTCAGCATTGGTGCCAATAATCAACATTACATCGGCTTTACTTACTTCTTCAAACGATTGAGTTTTGGCAAAATGGGGGATAGGTTCGTTAAAAAAAACAATATCAGGTTTTAAGATTCCTTTACAGACATAACAAGTAGGAGGAAGATAATTCAGATCGGCAAAGCTCATATCATATTCTGAATTACAATCTATACAAGTTAGTTTTTTATATGTTCCATGTAATTCGTAAACAAATTTGCTCCCCGCTTTTTGGTGCAAGCCATCGATATTCTGAGTGATAATCGATTCAACGAAGCTCCTCTTTTCCATTTTAGCGAGTATTTCATGCGCTATATTTGGTTGAGCATCGCTTAAGTTATCGTAAAATATTTCCTTTATTTTTATCCACGATTGCAGTGGTTTTTTACGAAAGAAATCTATTTCAAGGTAAATAGGATGATGAGTATTCCAAAGACCATCCTCTCCTCTGAAGGCTGGAATTCCACTTTCAACTGAAATACCGGCCCCTGTGAATGCTACGGCATATTTAGCATTTCGAATCAGTTCTGCAGCTTTTTTAATCTCATCTGAATTCATAAATTTTTATTCATCACTTCCTATTAGTAATTTATTTACTAATAGGAAGATTTCATACAACTGGTTTTGATTTGGATTAGTTTATCGAAACTACACTTGCTATTAGGCTTACTCAACAAGAAATTTGTGGACCGATACCGTTGTGTCTTCATTGAACTGAATTTTGAAGTCTAATTTACGGAAGACTGAAATCATAGGTTTGTTGTTCTTGGTTGTTTCGGCGACAAGGCGTTTTATACCTCTGTTTTTAGCGATATTCATACAAAATTCGGTAATAATGTATCCAAGATCTTTTTGTTGCCACTTGTCCGTAATAAGGATAGCGTATTCCATAACTTCAACATCAGGATCGGCAATTAATCGGCCAACACCAATAAGTTTTCTTACTCCTTCCTCCTCAATTTCAGCTACAATGGCAATTTCGCGGTCATAATCGATAAAGCAGAACTGGGATGCTACCTCATGCGAATCAAAATAGAAATCATACCTGAATCGCAGGTATATTGATTCTTTGGAACAACTTGCGAGTAATTCGAGCCACATGGGCTCATCTTCGGGCTTAATGGGTCTGAGCAAAACGTCTGCTCCATCACTGAGTTTAGTATTGGTTACCAAACTTTCCGGATAAGGTCTTAAAAGAAGATGAGAATAATCCTTAACCTGTTTTCCAAGCATATTTTGGTCTACTACAATTCGTGCATCGAGAGCAATAACATCTTCAGGCCCTACCAGTAAGGGATTTATATCTAATTCTTCAATCTCGGGATAGTCAGCAGCGAGATAGGATAACCGGATAATTACTTCTATTAATAAATCAATGTTTTTTGGAGTACTACCCCGGTAGCCGGCGAGTAAGGGATATATCTGCAGCGATTGCAGCATTTGTCTGGCAAGATGTTCGTTTAAGGGAGGAAATTCAAGTCTCCTGTCTTTAAATAATTCCGCTGTAATTCCTCCCATACCCACAAGCATAACGGTTCCGAAGACCGGATCTTTTTTAATCCCAAGGATCAATTCAACCGCATCTTTTGCTGAAACCATTTTTTGAACAGTAATACCTTCAATTTTTGCATCAGGTAATTTTTCAGATACTGATTTGATCATGTTTCTGAATGAGGCCCTTAACATTTCTTCATCTCTGATATTAAGAGCAACACCTCCGGCATCCGATTTATGGGTAATATCTGCAGAATAAATTTTGAGGACAACTGGATATTTCTTTTTTTCAGCAATTTTAACAGCTTCATCTTCGTTAACTGCAACTTCAGGATGTGTTGTTGCAATACCATAATCGTTAATTAAGAGTTTGGAATCATCTTCATTTAGAATTCTTGCTTTTGGAAATACGGTAGTAAGATATTTTTTCCGAAGTTCTTCCCGGTCGTAACTAAATGATACCGGAACTTCTTTGGGCGTTTCATATAAATTCTCGAGGTTATTAGAATAATTGGAGAGCGTCATAAATGCAAGAATAGCCTGTTCAGGCGTACTATAGGCAGCAATACCTGCAGTATTAAATGCTGTCATACCTTTACGCATGCTAGCACCACCAAGCCATGCGGCCATAATCGTCTTGGAAGTTTTACCAACAAGAGCGGCAATGGCTTCTGCAGTTTCTGTTGGTGCAGTCATCGCTTGAGGTGTTAAAAGGACAAGTACGGCATCCACATTTTCATCCTCCAATACAATTTCAGTAGCTTTGGCAAAACGCTCAGGTGAAGCGTCTCCGAGTACATCGACGGGATTGCCGTGCGACCAGAAAGGAGGCAGAAAATCATTTAATTTCTGCATGGTGGTTTCTGACAGTTCAACAAGTTTACCACCCAAGGAAATTAATGAATCGGTGGCCATAACTCCGGGACCACCGGCATTTGTTACCATTACTAGGTTTGAACCCTTTGGGGCCCTTTTTCGGCCAATAAGATCCGTAAAATCAAATAAATCGCCAAAATTATAAACCCGGGCAATACCGGCTCTTCTGAAAACAGCATCGTATATTGAATCTTCCGAAGCCATTGCTCCAGTGTGAGAAGCTGCAGCAGCAGCCGACTCAGGAAAACGACCAGATTTGTATACGATAATAGGCTTTTTCCTTGCAAATGCACGGGCGGCCGACATAAATACACGAGCATTGGTAAGCGATTCAACATACAAAACAATGAATTTTGTAGTTGGATCCTGGCCGAAATAATCAATTAAGTCTCCGAAAGTCACATCGA
Source organism: uncultured Bacteroidales bacterium (assembly GCA_964592225.1). Taxonomy (GTDB): domain Bacteria; phylum Bacteroidota; class Bacteroidia; order Bacteroidales; family UBA10428; genus UBA10428. The sequence goes on along the minus strand of CAZQCO010000001.1, from coordinate 39,084 downwards.
CTGAGTTACCGATTGATACAAAATAGGAAAATCCGACATTGTTTTCATAGGCCCAGTCGAGCAGCGATGTGCATAAAGCACCTGATTGTGAAATAAATGCTACATGTCCCATCTTGGGCATGCCATCAGCAAAACTGGCATTCATATTCAGACCGGGAACGATGATCCCCAGGCAATTGGGGCCAATTATTCGCATATCAGGGAATTTTGCCTTTTCTAATTTGATTTGTTCTTCGAGTTTTCTACCTTCCTCTCCTGATTCTTTAAATCCGGCAGACATAATAATTATCCCATGAATCTTGGCTTCACCACATTCCCTGATAAGTTGCGGGACAATTTTAGCCGCAGTCATAATAACTGCCAAATCAGGCGTTTTAGGAAGACTTTTTACATCAGGGAAACAGGGTATCCCGAGTACTGCTTCTCTTTTTGGATTTACCGGATAAACAACTCCGCTAAAGCCACCTCCTACCAGATTTTTCAGCGTAATTCCGCCTACGCTTTTTGGATCATTTGACACACCAATTAAAGCAATACGTTTTGGCCTGAAGATGCTATCAATTTTTTTTATTGGCATTATATATAATTTTTCAGTAAATCAATCCAGACATATATATAAAATTTCAATAGTAGACTATTAAAATTATAAAACAATGTTAATCCCAGCAATATTTAAATGCTGTTTTTAACATTAAATAAAGATCTTAATAAGGTAAATACAGGTGGTGTAAAGCACCTGTATTAATTGAAATATTTTATGTTTTTTTAGGTGCTTTTGCAAACAATATAATAAAGGCACCAATAATACATGCAACACCGGCAATGACAAATGGAGTAATCCAGGCCGATGGGTCATTTGCGCCTTTGGCAGCATCTTTAAAAACTCCTGCAATCTGAGGACCTGCAATACCTGCAATACCATAGGCAAAGAATACCAATCCGTAATTTTTACCTACAGTTTTATTCCCAAAAAAATCAGCTGTTGCCGCAGGGAATAGAGCAAAATTACCACCAAAGTTAAATCCAATAATAGCAGCAGCTATTACAAATGTTACTATTCCAGAACCCAATTGATAAAGGAAGAGCATTATTATTCCCTGTAACAGGCACATAAGGAAAATAGATAATTTCCTACCAATTTTATCGGAAACAATTCCCCATACTATTCGACCTAATCCGTTTAAAATAGCATAAGTAGCCATTGCAGTCCCTGCTATGGCACTTGCCCAATTCTTAGTGCTTTCAAAGTCAACATTTGAAATATCCAGTGATCCAAGTTTTGAATATGTAAGCGCATCAATACCAAAGAGTTTAATGCAGTATATAACCATAAGTCCCGCAAGTGCAGAAAAGACAAAAGTTATAAATAACATATAATACTGTGGAGTTTTAAGCATTTCACCTGTTTCAAAGTTAACCTGTCCTGATGCTTTTACTTCACTGGCCTTAGGAGGTGTATATCCTTTTGGCAGCCATCCTTCAGGAGGATCTTTCATTACCAGACTGCCGATCAGAACCATTGCTGCGAATATTATTCCATACAATACAAACACACTTCTAACTCCATCAAGTCCAAATAATTCGAGGTTATTTAAAAGACCTCCTCCCCAGGAACCTGCCCATTTAACCCAAATGGTAGCTCCAAATCCAAATCCTGCAACAGCCAGGCCTGTTAACATCCCTTTTCGGTCAGGAAACCATTTTACACCAACTGCAATAGGTACAACGTATGCAAGACCAATTCCGGAACCTCCAATAATGCCAATTAAAATCAATTGAGCAATAAAGCTATTACCAAAAAATCCAGCCAAAATATACCCCAACCCCAATGTTATACCACCGGCCATTGCAAGTTTCTGAGCTCCAATGGAAGCAAGCTTTCTACCAGCCCAAATCATTACAAGAGCAAAAAAGAATAATCCTGCTGAGAAGATCCAAGCTGCCTGTCCGGCCGTAAACTGATAAACACAATCGGCTGCAGTTAATTTTGGAGTAAAAACTGACCAAGCGTAAATGGCTCCTAATGCTAATTGAATAAGAATTGCTCCTACTACAACAAGCCACCTGTTCATTACTTTTGTGTTTTCCATTTTTATATTATTAAAAAGTCGGAACTTTCTATTCCGACTTCAGGTTTATATTAGGATATTTTAATTTGCTGTTTTAACCTCAACTTTAGCACCTCTTATAATTTCATCAACAACACCCGGATCAAGCAAAGTAGAAGTATCACCCAGATTTGTAGCATCGCCTTCACCAATCTTACGGAGTATTCTCCTCATGATTTTACCGGAACGGGTTTTTGGCAATCCGCTGACAATCTGAATCAGGTCGGGTTTGGCAATTGGTCCTATGTACTTGGTTACTGTATCTCTGATTTCCTTTTCAATGGTTTCTCGTTCATCATCAGACAGCTCATCACATATTACATAAGCATAGATCCCGGAACCCTTGATCGCATGAGGATATCCCACAACAGCCGATTCGTTCACTTTTGGGTGCTGGTTGATAGCGTCTTCCACTTCAGCAGTCCCAATTCTATGTCCCGACACATTAATTACATCATCGATACGTCCTATGATCCGGTAATAACCTTCTTCATCACGTTTTGCTCCATCACCTGTGAGATATAAGCCTTTGAACACTGAAAAATAGGTTTCGAAACATCTCTTATGGTCGCCATAAGTAGTCCGAATCATTCCAGGCCAGGGGAATTTAATACACAATATTCCTTCAACTCCATTTCCTTTCAATTCATTTCCTTCATGATCGATAAGAACAGGCTGAATTCCCGGGAGGGGAAGAGTAGCTAAAGAAGGTTTGGTAGGTGTAATACCGGCAAGAGGTGTAATCATTATACCTCCTGTTTCTGTTTGCCACCAGGTATCTACAATTGGACGACGTCCTTTTCCGACTATATCGTGATACCATCGCCATGCCTCTTCATTAATGGGTTCGCCAACCGTACCTAAAACTTTCAATGAGCTTAAATCATATTTAGTAACCCATTCATCGCCCATTGCTACCAGTGCTCTGATAGCGGTAGGTGCGGTATAGAATTGAGTAACCTTATATTTGTCAACAACTTCCCAGAATCTTCCTGCATCGGGCCAGGTGGGAACGCCTTCAAACATAACAGAAGTACCACCAGTCAATAGCGGACCGTATACAATATAAGAATGACCAGTTACCCAGCCGATATCTGCCGTACACCAGAATATATCGCCATCGCTGTATTGGAAAACATTTTTAAAAGTATATTCAGCAAACACCATATATCCTGCGATAGTATGCAGTACACCCTTTGGTTTGCCTGTTGAACCTGAAGTATAGAGTATGAAAAGTGTATCTTCCGAATCCATAACTTCAGCTTTATTTTCGGAACTGACACCTTTAATAAGATCGTCCCACCATATATCATGACCGTTAACAAAATTTATATTTTCACCTGTCCGTTTTAATACAACAGTATTTTTTACAGTCGGGCAGTTCTGTAAGGCTTCGTCGACAATAGATTTCAGGGGTATACTCTTGGCACCACGATAACCTCCGTCTGAAGTAATTACGATATTTGATGTTGCGTCGATAATCCGGTCTGCTAAAGCAGTAGCCGAAAATCCTGCAAAAATAATAGAATGGATAGCTCCAATTCTTGCACAAGCCAGCATGGCAATAACAAGTTCCGGAACCATTGGAAGATAGATTGCAACTCTATCACCTTTTTTAACACCAATTTTTAATAATCCGTTGGAAAATTGTTTTACTTTTTCGAACAATTCACCATAGGTGAGCTTGATTTCTTTGTCCTTAGGATTGTTAGGCTCCCAAATTATAGCTACCTGGTCCTTACGCATAAACATATTACGTTCAAAAATATTTTCGGTAATATTCAGCTTTCCGTTTACAAACCATTTTACATCCGGAGCATTTTTTCCTTCGAAAGTCCAGTCTAATACTTTATCCCATTTTTTATTCCAGTAATTGTTTTCGGCAATATTCGCCCAAAATCCTTCAGGATCGGCTACGCTCTCCTTATATTTCTGTAAATACTCGGCTAAACTTGTGATCTTATTCGTCATAACAATGAATTTATTTTAGTTATTTATACTTGATAATTTTTTGCTCAAAACATGTAATAAACTCCGATAAGGAATCTGAAGTTAGGAATTTCTTTTGAATCGGTTACTACTCCATGATCATCTATATTAAGATTTTCCGAATTATCTTTGGTTGCATACGCCGCTACAGTATACTCGATTTCGGGAGCTATTTTGAATTTTCCGTTTGTATATATAAGACGAGGTGCAATACGGTATATATAATTAATATTGTCGCCACGACCATAAAATTTACCGGTAAGAGCATCGGAGGATCCCATATTTTTTGTATAGCCTGCAAATAAACCAAATTGCCAGATATCTCCGTTTGTTTGAATATCAGTCCAGGCAGAAAGTGTACTAATGGGAGAATAGGTAATATTTTGTAGCCTTCGGCTATATATTGGATCGGAGATGTTCTCATAAATAAATGCTTTTTCTGCATAGCCTCCAATTCCGGTCATGCTGTACATCATTTGGCCTAATACACCATAAAGACTTATACTTACAGGATCAGTCCCTACTTTTAAATATGCGAAAGTGCTGAAACCCGATACCCTTTCATTGGTTTTCACTTTAACAGGTATGCTAAGGGTGTCGTTGGCTGCTGGTTCTATATAGAGCCGGGGTATAAGTGATTTATAATTGCCTCCAATACCAAAAAGAAGGTTATCAGATTTATATTCGATAAGTAAGTTTATTTCAGGAAAGCCATTATTGATCAGATATTTTGGACTGGCGCCATCAGGGCCCGTACTTACAAAGTCAACCTGTTCAATCAGTGTCCCGGAGATACTTAAATTGCTGACTTTTTTAGTAAATCGAATTTGAGGATTCCGTGTAAAGGGTTGAAAGGGTGCACCTGTATTAAAAGAAACCGTTCCTGGGTAAGCGGAAGTAATAAACATGGGGTGCCAGAATTGACCTACCATAAGTTCGGCTTTATCCCAGTTTAATTTAACAAAAGCATGACGCAACCGGAATACGTTGATATTAGGATTAATATTTCCAAAAAAGGCTCCTTCAATCAATCCTGAAGTTTTTGCCCCAAAAGCATCGGGACCTGTTATTTTACCAGTAAGCCGTGTTTGTATAGACAGGATGTTAAATTTTGGAGTAGCATTAATGTCATTGCCCTCATAATCCAACAATTCATTTTGAGGGTAGAGTAAAAAATGTCCTTCACGAATATCAACCGTCTGTCTTGAGTCATAGAAGATGTCAGTTTTTATAAAACCATGCAATTCTATGCCAAATTTCTTTTCTTCTTGTGCTAATCCGAATAAAGAAATTGGTACAAAAAATAGTAATAAATACTTTTTCATTATGATAATAAGAGACTTAGATAATAAATATTGTTTGCGAATGGGGATTTCTAAAAACGAATTTTTAGAAATTCAACATAACGAAACAAAGATATATTTTAGGGTTAGAAAAACAAATAGTAAAGTCCCACTTTTTAAGTTATTAAAGACATTTAATGTTGTATTAAATTTATTAATAGAAAATATTATAAAAGAGGTATGATTTTTATAATATGATTTATTATTTATTTTATGATATTAATTCGATGTCAATAAAAATGAACTTGTTTAGCATAAGTAAAAATTGTAATTTTCATTATTTAGATTAGAAATAAATCGCATTCAATATAGTTATATATCTAGATAATTATATATATTTGCAAAAAAATTATGAGTTACGCTGAGATCAATACCAGATATAGTAAATTGGCTGAAGATGGCTGCTGTTTATCTTGTGGAGGCGCACTTGATTATTCCAAAGCTGTCAGTGGCGAAGTATGTGTAGATTTGGGAAGCGGTCGGGGAACAGATGTTTTACGGCTTAGCGAAGAAGTTGGTGACGAGGGATATGTTTATGGAATAGATATATCGGAGGGTATGTTAAGGAAAGCTATAGGTACCGCAAATAAACTTGGAATAAAAAATGTAAGTTTTCTTAAGGCCGAACTGGATGCATTACCAATTCCTGATAAAACAGTTGATCTGGTAATTTCAAATTGCACTATAAATCATGCACCGGATAAACAAAAAGTTTGGCTCGAAATTGCACGAATTCTAAAAAGCGGCGGACGATTTGTGGTTAGTGATATTTTCACAACTGTTCCAGTACCGGAAGAATTTAAAAACGATCCTGAGGCAGTAGCTGAATGTTGGGCAGGTGCCGTAACCCGAGCCGAGTATATGAATCATCTCAGAGTCGCCGGTTTTAAGGATATCGAAGTAATTGAGGAAAGCAACCCCTATCCTAAGGGTAAAATTGAGGTCTGCAGTCTTACAGTAAAAGGCAAAATGAGTAAATGCAATTGTTGTTCATAAATAAGAAGAATTTAATGAAATCACTTATCAAGAAGAAAAACCAGCAGAAGAAACAGATAGCACAGTGTTGTGCCAAACAATCGAGGATTGTAGCAGGTTGTCACGATTAATCCGATGGTTGGAAATTGTTTGTAATTTGCATTGATCATAGGGAGCATTCTCTCCAATTTGTTTTTCATTTATTCGCAATTGAAGATTTTCTTTGTTTACAATGAAGTTATCGAAGCATAATATTATATCAGTCATTGCTGAAAGCAATGAATATTTTATTATTAATCTTCTCTCGCAGGAGGCAGATATACTAACTTCTGACAACTATAATAAAATTATTTCAGATACTTATTCTGATACCGGAGAATTAATAGAAAAGGGATACCTGGTCGATCCCGATGAGGAAGAAAAACTCTTCAAAAAAAAATATCTTGAATTTCTTGACGGAAGGGATAAGGATGAAATTCAGCTTTTCTATGTTCCTACATATGTCTGTAATTTCGGTTGTTCCTATTGCTATCAGAATTCATATCAGACTAAAAATCACAAATCGGAAAATGAGGTAATTGAGGCATTTTTCAATTTTATCGATAGTCAATTTGCCGGTCGCCGTAAATACATAACTATTTTTGGTGGCGAGCCATTATTGGATAATCATTATCACCGACAAAATATTAATAAGCTCGTTACTGAATCCAATAAACGCAATCTTGATATTGCCATTGTAACTAATGGATACCACCTTTCATCTTATATGGATATTCTAAAAAAAGCTTCTATCAGAGAAATTCAGGTAACTCTCGATGGATTAGAAAATATGCATGATAAGCGGAGGTCTTTGAAAGGAGGAGGGGGCACCTTTGGAAAAATAGTAGGAGGGATTGATTTATCGATAAAGCATGGCTTTCCTGTGAACCTGAGAATGGTTCTGGACAAGCAAAATATTGAAGAACTGCCAAAAATTGCCCGCTTTGCTATTGAAAAACAATGGACAAAATCACCACTTTTTAAAACTCAGTTCGGACGGAATTATGAATTGCATTATTGCCAGGTAAATTCCGACCGATTATATAATCGTATAGATTTGTACAGAGATGTATACCAATTGATAAAAAAGCATCCTGAAATTCTTGAATTTCACAAACCGGCTTTTTCAGTTTCGCGATTTTTATTCGAAGAGGGTATATTACCCGATCCCTTATTCGATTCCTGTCCGGGAACGAAAACAGAATGGGCGTTTGACTATACCGGAAAAATATATTCCTGCACGGCAACTGTAGGAAAAGCAGGCGAGGAATTAGGCGCATTTTACCCGGAAGTATCACTTGATGAAGACCGGATAGCTGAGTGGGAATCGCGCGATGTACTGGCTATTCCGGAGTGCCGGGAATGTAATTTACAATTGGCGTGTGGGGGTGGCTGTGGATCGGTTGCCAAGAACAGGACAGGTCGGGTGTGTGCCTCTGATTGCAGGCCGGTTAAGGAGTTGTTGGAATTAGGCCTTGCTACCTATTTTCACAACAGTTAATCAATCTTGGTTTTGAAAAAGAAAAACCCTTTAGATAATCAGAAATGAAAGAAATTAATGCTGATAATTTTGAAAAAGAAATCTTGCAGGGAGGAAAAGTTGTACTCGACTTCTATTCTACGGAATGTCCTCCATGCGATGCACTGGCACCTAAGTTTGAGGGCATAGCCGGATTGTTTGGAGAAGAAGCCCGGTTTTTTAAGATTTTCCGGCAGGAGAATCGGGAATTGGCCGAAAGGTTAAGCGTTACTTCTTCACCCACCGTATTATTTTTCGAAAATGGTAAAGAGGTTGGTATCCGGCTTACCGGAGGCATAAAACGATCAGAACTATTTGAAGGTATGAAAGCTTTAATAGGAAAGGATATAGTCAGTAAAGTAAAATCGGGTATTAAACCTTCTGTAACGCATTGCGATGTGGCCATACTGGGCGGAGGCCCCGGAGGACTAACTGCCGGATTATATCTTTGTCAGGCACGAATTAATACCATACTTATTGATATAGGTTTGCCGGGAGGCCAGGTATCCACTACACACCAGATATCCAATTATCCCGGATTTATTGAACCGCAACCAGGCTATATGTTATCACACAATATGAGTGAGCAAACAAAACGTTGCGGAACTTCTTATAAAGTTGCAGTGGATGTGACGCACGTCAATCTTCATAAAAAGGAAATAGTAATTGATGAATATGAGACTATTAAAGCAAAAAAAATAATAATTGCCACAGGAACCTCTCCCAACTGGTTAAATATCCCAGGTGAAAAAGAATTTAAAGGAAGCGGCATTTCCTATTGTGCTACCTGCGACGCAAAATATTTTGTCGATAAGGAAGTAGTGCTGATAGGAGGCGGAAATTCAGCTATTGAAGAAGCTGATTTCATATCAAAATTTACCAGTAAAATAACCATAGTGCATCAGTTCGATAAGCTGCAGGCTAATAAGCATGCGCAGGAAAAGGCTTTTGCAAATCCGAAAATTAATTTTTTATTCGAGCACGAACCTCGTGCTTTCCGAAAAATTGATGGCAGAATGCATACCGAAGTTGAAGATCTTAAAAAGAAAATCCGGAAAGAAATTGTATCGGACGGAGTTTTTGTATTTGTCGGAATGAAACCGAACCTGGATATGATTGACGATAAAATTGAATTGGATAAGTGGGGATATATCAGTACCGACGAAGATATGAAAACTAGCATTCCGGGTGTATTCGCAATAGGGGATATTAACAGCAAAAAATACAGGCAGATAACCACAGCAATTGCCGATGGAACTATAGCTGCTATTGCTATAACCAGGGAACTTGAAAATTAGATTTTATAGGATAAAAGTCTTATTTCATTAAACAGAAAATGGAAGGCTGCCTTCACCCCGGAGTGTAGCTATTTTCATATTTGGTTTAGCAGTAGTTAACAAAAAATATTTTACTGGCAATCCTTCATACTACTGATAGTAAGGGAATCCTAACCTTAAGGTAAAAATCAAAATAGTGACATTTGAATTGATATCCTGTTGAGACTTATTAATTAATTTTAGCGGACTAAATAAATATGTCGAATATTAGAAAGCATGAAGACAAATAGTATCTTCGACTTTTTATTATTTTTTAATTTTTGAATTCTATTATAGATCACTGTTTGTTTATGGAAAAATATAGAAAGCAATTTTTACAGTTGAAAGAGGAATTAGAAGGAGATGTTTATTGGGACGATGTTAGCCGAATACTATATGCTACCGATGCATCGGCCTATCAGGAAACTCCGTTAGCGATTGTACTTCCACGATCGAAGGAAGATATTAAAAAGTTAATTGTATTTGTCAATACGAATAAAGTACCATTAGTACCCCGAACTGCCGGTACCTCTTTGGCAGGACAAGTAGTGGGAAATGGCCTTATAGTGGACTGTTCAAAATATTTAACCAGGATAATTGAGATCAATCAGGAAGAAAAATGGGTAAGGGTTGAACCGGGTGTTATACTGGATGAACTCAATATGGTACTCAAAGAGTATTGTTTATATTTTGGTCCTGAGACATCCACCTCAAACCGTTGTATGATGGGAGGTATGGTTGGTAACAATTCCTGTGGAGCACATTCCCTGGTTTACGGAAGTACACGTGACCATACCTTAGAAGTGAAAGGTTTCCTGAGCGACGGTTCGGAAGTATCTTTTTCGCAGCTAACCTCAAAAGAATTTAAATTAAAGTGTGAACTGTCTTCGCTGGAAGGTGAAGTTTACAGTAAAATCCGAGACATTCTTGGAGATAAAACTAACCAGGAACGTATTAGAAAGGAATTTCCCGATCCCATACTGGAAAGAAGGAATACAGGATATTCTATTGACCTCTTGCTGGAAACAGAACCCTTTACAAGTAAAGGAAAACCCTTTAATTTCTCTACTCTGATTTGTGGTTCGGAAGGTACACTGATGTTTATTACAGAGATTAAATTGAATCTGGTTGAATTGCCTCCACCTGTGAATGGATTACTGGTGGCTCATTTGAATAGTGTTGAAGAATCGTTGAAAGCCAACATAATTGCTCTGAAGCATAAACCGGTGGCTATTGAACTAATGGATGATATTATTTTGCAGTGTACCAAGAGCAGCATTGAGCATCGCAAAAATAGGTTCTTTGTGCAAGGCGATCCGGGAGCCTTACTCTGTGTGGAACTTGCCATGAACACAAAAGAGGAGATTGAAAATGCTGTAGCTGATTTGATTGCCGACTTAAAGAAAAACGGATACGGTTACCATTTTCCCTTGCTCTTTGGAACCGATATTTTAAAAGTTTGGGCCCTGCGAAAGGCCGGTCTTGGGCTGCTCTCAAATATTCCCGGCGATGCAAAAGCTCAACCGGTTATCGAGGATACAGCTGTTAATCCGGAGTTACTGCCTGAATATATTAAGGATTTCAATGAAGTTCTGACAACTTTAGGTCTGAGCTGTGTTTTCTACGCGCACATTGCTACCGGTGAATTACACCTGCGGCCTATGATCAACCTGAAAACAGAGGAAGGTGTAAAACAATTCCGTGAGGTTGCAACTGAAATAGCCCGACTGGTAAAAAAATACAGAGGTTCGCTTAGCGGTGAACATGGCGATGGCAGATTACGCGGTGAATTTATTCCCTTTATGATCGGGGAAGAAAATTACCAGTTATTGAAGGAAATAAAACATACCTGGGACCCTGATGGCATTTTTAATCCTGGAAAAATCACCGACACTCCTCCCATGGACACTTCCTTGCGTTATGTTCCGGGACAAAAAACACCTGAATTTGATACAGTTTTTGATTTTCCCGAAACGCTGGGATTTATTCGTATGGCGGAGCAGTGTAATGGATCAGCCGATTGCCGGAAATCTGCCATAATCGGTGGAACCATGTGTCCGTCTTACCAGGCTTCGTTCGACGAGAACAAAACAACCCGTGCCAGAGCCAACATGCTTCGAAATATTCTGAACCAAAACGATAAATCAAACCCGTTCGATAACAAGGAGTTGTATCAAATACTCGATCTGTGTCTATCCTGTAAAGGATGCAAATCGGAATGTCCTTCGGGGGTTGATATGGCAAAATTAAAAGCCGAGTTTTTATACCAATATTACAAATCGAACTTTATTCCGATTCGTACCAGGCTTATAGCTTATTTCTCAACATTGCAAGCCATGGCATCAAAAGTAGCTGGTTTATATAATATGGTTGTAATATCAAAAGTTCTTTCGGGACTGGTAAAAAGAATAATTGGTTTTGCAGCAAAACGTTCCCTGCCAAAAGTGTATCACCAGACCTTTAGAAAGTGGTTGAAGAAAAACCTCTCAGTATTAAATGACCAGTTGGCATCCGATACCCGTGCCGTTCATTTGTTTATCGATGAATTTACCAATTTCAACGATGTCCCAATTGGCATAAAAGCAGTTAAATTGCTGAATAAATTAGGATATAGGATTGTAGTGCTCGATAATAAAGATAGTGGAAGACCTATGCTCTCGAAAGGATTTTTAGGAAAGGCGCGAAAACTGGCCAAATGGAATGTGGAATTATTTTACCCTCAGTTAAGTGAGAAAATCCCCCTAACTGGGATTGAACCTTCGGCAATTTTTGCCTTCCGTGATGAGTACCCTGATCTGTTGCGGGGCGAAGAAAAGAAGAAAGCGCAGGAGTTATCAAAATATGTTTTTACTCTCGAAGAGTTTATTGCTAAGGAAATGGATAAGGGGAAAATAAAAAAGGATCAATTCACTTCAGAGGAACGAAAAGTACTTTTCCACGGACACTGTCAGCAAAAGGCTATAGCATCTACGGTTTCAACAAAAACCATCTTGGGATTCCCTGAAAACTATACGGTAGAAGAAATTAAATCGGGGTGCTGCGGCATGGCCGGTTCCTTCGGATATGAGAAAGAGCATTTTAATTTATCCAATAAGATTGGTGAATTGGTTTTGTTTCCTGCTGTCCGCAGGGCTGAGGAGTCAACAATTGTTGCTGCACCGGGGACCTCATGCAGGCATCAGATAAAGGATGGAACCGGCCGTATTGCAATGCATCCTATTGAAGTTTTGTATGAAGCGCTATTACAGACAGGGAATTGATTTTTTAGATCTCACGGGTTTTTCAAAGTGCTGTTTTAAGCTTTTCACCTTCTGAAGCTGCGATAGTAACAGCTCCACAGCTGTCGCTAAATACATTGGTAGCAGTGCGTAACATATCCAAAGGTCGATCGACAGGCAGGATTAATGCTATGGCTTCAAAGGGAAGGCCAATAGCCGAAAAAATTATTGACATAGTGGCCAGGCTGGCCATAGGCACCGCAGCTGTTCCGATGGATGCCAGCAGGGCTGTAGATACCATAATAAATTGCTGGCCAAACGACAGGTCGATTCCATAGATCTGGGCAACAAAACCTGCAACAACCAACTCGTAAAGGGCTGTTCCATCCATATTTACTGTGGCGCCCAGTGGCAGAGTAAATCCTGAAATGCGATTGGAAACACCTGCCTTGTCTTCAACAGCTTCGATAGTAACGGGAAGGGTTGCATTTGATGAAGCCGTTGAAAAGGCAGTAATCAAAGGGGTTGCCATTGCTTTGTAGTGTTTTATAGGATTTACTCTTGCAACAAGTAGCAAGATAAGCGGCAATGAGACCAGGTTATGGAACAATAATCCGGCGATAACCGTGAGCATATATTTTCCCAGACTTGTAAACAACCCACTGCTGGCCGATTGTTCAGCAACCACAACAGCCACGAGTCCGAAAATACCAAAAGGAGCCAGGCGTATAACAAAGAGTGTAATTTTCATCATCAGTTCGAAAAATGCATTAAAGAACCCGGTCAACTGATTCCGGTGGTTTTCTTTTAGTCGCGTAATATATATACCGGCCAGAATAGCAAAGAATATAACCGAAAGCATGGCTTCATTAACTGTTAATGCTTCGAACAAATTGGTAGGAATTATTTCAACAAGAGTCTCCGAGAAAGGTTTCGAGACAATATTTGGTATGCCGTTTATAGAACTGAGAATACCTTCAATTCCTTTTCCCGGTTTTATCAGGTTCACCAGGATTAATCCTGTGAGTATAGCTAAAAGACTTGTAGATAAATAATAAAGTACAGTTTTAAGGCCGAGTTTTCCAAGTTTGCCTTCCTGTCCCGCACTGGTTACACCAGAGATTAATGAACTTAAAACGAGCGGAACAACAATCATTTTCAACGAACGGATAAAAATGGTGCCCATCCATTCAACGTATCGTGTTTGATAAGGGAAAATACCTCCAAATGCAATGGCTATCAGAATGGCAAATAAAATTTGCCAGTGAAGGGCTACTTTTTTCATCTTGAATATGATTTTTTGTAAAAATACAATTATCCGGACAACTCAAAATAATATTGACTAGTATTTGAAACATTTACTGCATAAGGCTTTGAGAGGAATTAATCAAGTACAAAATATATCCAGAATAAGGAAAAACACACACCAGGGTGGGATAAGAGAAAATATTCAATTCTCAGGAGCTTAATTTTTAATAAAGGATAAAAATCAGAAAACGTTAAATACATCTATAGATAAAAAAATAATAAAAACCTTTGAAAATATTCAATTCATGGAGATGCCGGTTTGAATCATTATAAAAATTAATCCTAATATTAGAGAGTTGAAGTGCAAAAACCAGAATAATTAACATTTGTTATATATTTTACCTCAATACAAATGTAATAAGAACAGTTTATTACATATATACAATACAAAATAACATTTGTAATTAGATATAAATATCACAAATGTAATTAATCCATAACTTGAAAATATGCCTATATATTTTAATATTAAATACTGTAAATCAATATTTTATATAAGTTAATTAAAACTATAGTATGAATAAAAGATGAATATTTAATCAAAATATAGTAAATCATCTTATTCAAGAAATATAAGTAGCATATTATCAATACTATAATTAAATTATTAAAAGAAATAGTACAGTAAGGCTTAAATCTTGTAATATACTATTAACCAGTAAAATATCAAAAAAAGAATGAAATAACAAATGTTACAAATTGAAATTATATTACAAATGTAAACAACTATGATTTTATTTTATGATTTACAATTGTTGTTTAAATTTTAATTACATTTGTGTAATAGTAAAAAAAATGAAGGATCAGTTAAACAAAATCATGGAAGCAGAAGGAATGACTCCTGCTAAATTTGCCGATGAAATAGGAGTTCAGCGTTCCAGTATTTCACATATACTAAGTGGAAGAAATAAGCCCAGTTATGATTTTATAACGAAGATCTTAAATCGTTTTTCAGGTATTAATGCAGACTGGTTATTAACAGGAGAGGGAAGTATGATAAAATCAACTGTACAAGGACAATCCAATGCTATTAAACAACCTACCATATTCGAACAAAATCAAAGCAAAAAACAAGAAGAAAGAAGTGATAGTAGATTAGAAGATGAGGAAAAGAATACAAAAGTAACTAATGTATCTAAAGATCAATCATATGTACTAAAACCGAATGAAAAACAGAAAGATAATTTGCAGGTTACAAATGTAAACAATGCGAAATATATATTAGTTTTCTATCCCGATGGAACATTTGAACAATTTACTTCCAGAGAATAAAGAATTTTGAGTTTACTGATTGATAACGATTAAAATCTAATTGTAGAATAGATAACAGAAAAATTAGCATTCAAGTGCACCGATAATTTCACGGATAGATTTATACATGTTTTCTTTTAGATATAGCGCTATTCCATCAATAATATCAATCGTAGCTCGCGGGTTAATAAAATTTGCGGTTCCTACCTGGATAGCAGAAGCGCCGGCAAGAAAGAATTCAATAGCATCAGTAGCATTCATGATACCTCCCATTCCGATAACTGGAATTTTTACTGATTTGGCTACCTGCCAAACCATTCGCAGGGCTATAGGCTTGATTGCTGGTCCGGAAAGGCCTCCGGTAATAGTTGAAAGTGCAGGTTTGCGAGTTTTAGCATCGATTGCCATTCCTACAAAGGTATTAACTAGCGAAACTGAATCGGCACCGGCTGATTCAACAGCCTGGGCGAACTCAACAATATCAGTAACATTTGGCGAAAGTTTTACCATCAGCGATTTGGAATAGGCTTCTCTTACAGCTTTTGTTACAGCTATTGCTGAGGGGCAATGAGTACCAAAAATAATGCCACCCTCTTTTACATTCGGACAGGAAATGTTCAGTTCAATAGCCTTAATTTTCTCAAGCTTATCCACTTTAGAGGCTACTTCGCAGTATTCATCTATTGAGGCACCATTAACATTAACAATAATTTCGGTATTATATTTTATAACTTCAGGATAGATATGTTCCACGAAATAATCAATACCCTTATTTTGTAATCCAACAGCATTTAACATACCTGAAGGGGTCTCGGCCATACGTGGATAGGGATGCCCCTGACGCTCTTTACCTGTAATGCCTTTAACAACTATACCACCAAGTTGGGATAAGTCGATAAAATCTTCATATTCCTGGCCGTAGCCAAAGGTACCCGAGGCAGTCATGACCGGGTTTTTCAAGACCAATTTACCGATATCAACTTTTAAATCGACCATTTGAGGCTTCTAGTATTAAATACGGGTCCTTCCATGCAGGTATTAATCAGACCCTTTTCAACAGTATCGACAACACAACACAGACATGCACCAAAACCGCATCCCATAAGGTTTTCGAGCGATACTTCACAATCAATTCCATGACTACCTGCAATTTTACCCACTTCCTTCATCATAATCTCCGGTCCGCAGGTATAGATCTTAGTAAATTTTGAGGGATTTTCTGTAATAACAGGGTGATGAATCACCAGTCCTTTATGTCCGTATGATCCATCTTCAGTGGTGATATGGACCTTTCCAATGGTTTCAAACCGTTCTTTTTCAACTATCAGTTCCGAAGTTCGGTACCCCATCAGAAATTGAGGTTCCAGCATATGTTTCTCTTTCAGGTATTTTCCTAGAAATAATAAGGGAGCAACACCCGTTCCCCCACCGACCAGCAATACACTGGGTTTCAGAGGCGGGGTGAAAAAATTTCCCAGCGGATATAGTAGATTCACTGTTTGATGAGGTTCTATAAGAGCAAGTTGTGCAGTACCCGCCCCCACAATTTTAATGAGTAGTTCCAGGGTATTTTCCGTATAATCGACACTATAAATTGAAAACGGTCGGCGCAGAAATGTTACAGGGCTGCCCTCAATTTGAACCTGGGCAAACTGACCAGGGAGTATTTTGGGAATTCCCTGAGACGAGAAGAGTTTTAACACATAAAACTCCTTGTTTAACCTTTTGTTACTGACAACTCTGAGATCCTCGATGCGTTTCTTCATGAAAAGCTTCAATAGTTGGGTAAAATTACAATTAAATACCCGAAATATAAATTCTATTGTCTGGCAACAACTGCAGAGTTATTAAAAAGTATTAACAGCAAGAAAACTTGACAGAGTCCAATATGAAATTTTATTAGAACAGGTCTTTGTTTTTTTTTGTAAAAAATTAATTTTGATCCACGCCTTTGATTAAAGAATATGATCCTATAATATATATTCATTATGAATACAAAAAAAATCTTTCTTTTCCTGCTCTTTGCTTTTGGTTTCAGCTGGTTAATAGGTGGAGTAATCTACTTACTTGATATTGACATTAAATCACTTGCCGGAATAGGTATACTGGTTGGCTATATGTTTATGCCAGCCCTTTCTGCTTTGCTTGTTCAAAAATTTATCTTTAAAGAAGAAATGGTAAAGCCTTTATTAATTTCCTTTAAAATAAATATCTTCTTTCTTTGGGCTCTTTTAATTCCCCTGATTCTGGTTATTATCGCGACGGGTATCGGATTTCTTTTCCCTGATGTCCGCTTTACACCCGATATGAGTGGTATTATGGATATCTACAGAGATAAAATGACCCCTGAAGAAATGGATAAGATGCAACAATCTATCAATGCTTTACCGATACATCCCATATGGATTGCTATTGTACAAGGTTTATTTGCCGCAGCTACCATTAATGCTGTTGCAGGTTTTGGTGAAGAGTTGGGTTGGCGGGGCTTTTTATTATCAGAATTTAAAAAATTAAGTTTTTTCAAAGCTTCATTAATCATAGGAATAATCTGGGGTTTATGGCACGCCCCCATAATCCTTATGGGACATAACTATCCGCAGCATCCGCAATGGGGTGTTTTGTTTATGACCATTTTTTGCACATTATTTACATTTCTTTTTATCTATATAACGATAAAGGCTAAATCGGTTATTGCGGCATGCCTCATGCACGGTTCCATTAACGCATTTTTTGGCATTACTTTAATGATCAGCACAGGTGGAACCGATTTAAGCACCGGTATAGCAGGGTTGGCTGGTTTTATTTGCCTGATTGTTGCTATTCTGGTGATTTTCATTTACGATAAATGGATAAGCAAGGAAGGTGTGATGACAAAAACTATTGGAGAAACACTTATATAAAATAAAATGAATATTAAAGTATTTTTTCTGTCTGCTCTGTTTTCTTTGAGTTATTTGTTCGGTCAGACTCAGGAAAATAAAAAGATTATCATAAGCGACGATCTTGAGCTGGTACCTCTTTCGGAACATGTTTTTCTTCACACATCGTATATGGAATCAGCCGGATACGGTCGTTTTCCCTGTAATGGGCTTGTGTTTGTTAGTAGGGATTCAGCCATTATAATTGATACTCCCGTTAACGATTCACTTTCGGTTCAGTTGCTTTCATGGTTAAACGGGAAAGGGATTCGAACTATTGCCGTAATACCAACACATTGGCACAATGATAACCTTGGAGGATTAAAAGCCTTTCATGAAGCAGGAATTCGTTCTTATGCCTATTCATTAACACTCCAACTTGCTGCCCAACATCAGTATGAAGTTCCTCAGGTTCCATTTTCCGATTCTATGAACCTTCAGGTAGGTAGGGAAATAGTAAAATGCAAGTTTCTGGGTGCAGGACACAGTCTCGATAATATTGTGGTATGGATTCCTTCGGAGAGAATTCTGTTTGGTGGCTGTCTGGTTAGGGCCGCCGGATCTGTTGGTCTGGGCTATACAGCTGATGGGAATGTGGAGGCCTGGCCCAATACTATTTTGGAAGTCATGAAAGAATATCCTGATGCTGCAATCGTTATACCCGGGCACGGTTTGCCTGGTGGGAAAGAATTGCTTTGGCACACTTATCAACTGTTAAGGCCCAAGTAATGTATAAAAAGGGATAAATAGCAAGGGAAAAAGACATGAGTCAGAAGTATAAAGTATTAGGCAGCCAATGTTATTAATATTTTTCCGGCACAAATGTTTGCTCGTACTTTGGAGGCCTGACATAATGAATATCTGATTTTTTTGCCGGCAATTTAAATGGTTTGGGTGTTAAGTCCTTATAGGGGATTAATGAAAGCAGGTGATGTATACAATTCAACCTTGCTTTTTTCTTATCATCTCCCTCAACAACATACCAGGGCGATTGCTTGGTGTCGGTATAGGCGAACATAGAATCTTTTGCCATAGAATATTCAACCCATTTGCCTCTTGATTCAACATCCATAGGACTTATTTTCCAACGCTTTGTTGGATCATTGATCCGGTCCTGGAACCTGTTTTCTTGTTCTTCATCACTTACTGAGAACCAATATTTTATCAGAATAATGCCGGAACGGATTAGCATCTTTTCAAATTCAGGGCAGGACCGAAGAAATTCTTCATATTCTTCGTTGGTACAATATCCCATCACATGTTCAACACCGGCCCTATTATACCAGCTACGGTCGAGCAAAACAATTTCACCTCCTGCAGGGAGATATTGAACATATCGTTGAAAGTACCATTGTGTTTGTTCTTTTTCGGTTGGTATGCCAAGCGCTACTATCCGACAGATACGGGGATTCAGAAATTGGGCAATGGCTTTAATAACACCACCTTTTCCGGCGGCATCGCGTCCTTCAAAAACAACCACCACTTTAAGTTTCTTCTGTTTAACCCATTCCTGAAGTTTAACTAATTCAACAGCATATTTTCTTAACTCTTTTATATAATGCTTTCTTTTCATTTTTTCACCCGATTTTGCTGCAATATCCGCAGACATAAATTCAGGCGTATTATTCTTCTTATGTTCCTTATTACTCTTGGCCATAAATTCATTTTTTACCGAATATACAAAATATCAGACATTCAGCTAACCTGTAAGAATCTTTCATGCTGTCCACGCAACATTTAGTTACTGAAAATAATTGGTTGATGAATAAAGAAAATAAATCATCCTCTCGAAAATTACTTTCTTTTCAGCAAAAGTATGATAGAAATCAGCAGATTTTTAGGATAAAAAATAGTAGTTTAACAATTCTAATTTAAGCTCAATATGTTATGAAAACCTTAAATCTTTTATTAATTGTAGTTTCTATGGTAATTCTTACTAATTGTAAAACAGGATCTGATATCAGGGATAATCCACTTCTTGCCGATTATCATACTCCTTTTGAGGTGCCTCCCTTTGAATTAATAAAACCTCAACATTTTTTGCCCGCTCTCGATATAGCCATTAAGGAACATTTAATCGAGATTGATTCTATTGTTAATAATAAGGAAACTCCTTCATTCGAAAATACTTTAGTAGCATTTGACAGATCAGGACGTAGGTTGAAAAATGTTTTGTCCATTTTTAGCGGGTTAAAATCGGCAGATGCTACAGAAGAAATTCAGAAAATTGCTCCTGATTTTGAAAAGAAAACTTCAGAGCATAGCGATAATATCTATCTCAATACCGATCTCTTTAAAAAGATTGAAGCAGTATACATGGGCAAAGATTCCATGAATCTTAATACTGAACAAAATAGCCTCCTTACATACTATTATAAACGTTTCATCAGGAATGGAGTGAATTTACCGGACGATAAGAAAATTGAACTGAGAGAGATAAATCAAAGGCTAACAGAACTTTCCAACCAGTTTGATCAGAATCTTCTGGCTGAGACGAATGATTATAAACTAGTTCTCGATAAAGAAAGCCAACTCGAAGGCTTGCCTGAGGATGTTGTTAATACTTCAGCTGAAACAGCCAAAGAAATGGATTTGGAGGGTAAATGGGTTTTCACAACACACAAACCTAGCATGATTCCATTTCTTCAGTATTCTAAGTTCCGTGATCTTCGGAAAAAGTTATACGATGCCTATTGTAAGCGTGGGAATAATAATAATGTATTTGATAATAAAGCTATAATTGCAGAAATGGCCAAGTTACGTGTAAGAAAGGCACACCTACTCGGTTTTGATACCTATGCAGCATATGAATTAGACAATCGTATGGCCCAAACTCCGGAAAATGTTTATAAGCTTCTGAATAGAGTATGGCAGGCTGCTTTGTTAGTAGCAAAACAGGAAAGAGAAGAAATGCAAGAGATTGTCAATAGTGAGGGAGGTGAATTTAAGCTTGCTTCAAGCGACTGGTGGTACTACGCTGAAAAACTGCGGAATAAGAAATATAATTTTGATGAAAATGAATTACGTCCCTACCTGGAGCTCAATAACGTACGCGACGGTGTATTTACTTTGTGTGAAAAGTTATATGGACTTACCTTTTTAAAGATCGAAAATGATTTTCCGAAACCTCATCCCGATGCCGAAGTTTTTGAAGTTAAAGATTTCGATGGATCTCACCTTGGGATTTTATACCTGGATTACTTTACGCGTACAACAAAAAGCCAGGGCGCATGGTGTGGTACATACAGAGAACAATACAAAATCAATGATAACGATGTCAGACCTGTTGTTACCATTGTGTGTAATTATGCCAACCCGGTGGGTGATGCCCCTGTTCTTCTCACGCTTGATGATGTATTAACCCTGTTTCATGAATTTGGGCATGGTTTGCATCAACTTCTTTCAGATGTTACCTACGAAGGCATTTCAGGGACAGATGTTAAGCGCGATTTTGTTGAACTTCCTTCGCAAATTATGGAAAACTGGGCTACAGAACCAGAGTTAATGAAATATTATGCCAGACATTACATAACGAACGAACCTTTACCTGGCGATCTGATAAATAAAATCTTTACGGCCAGGTACTTCAATCAGGGTTTTGCAACAGTAGAATATGTTGCTGCCTCGTTGCTTGATATGGAATATCATGAACTTGATACGGTTACAGATCTGGATATTGAATCATTCGAAAGTAACTATTTGGAGAGTATTGGTCTAATACCAGAAATTATATCGAGATACAGGAGTACTTATTTCAAGCATATATGGTCGGGTGGATACCAGGCAGGGTATTACAGTTACATCTGGGCAGAAGTTCTGGATAAAGATGCTTTTGAAGCGTTTCGTGAGAAAGGAATATTTGATATGGAAACGGCAAAAGCTTTCCGGGTAAATATATTGGAGAAAGGTGGCAGTGACGATCCGATGAAACTGTATATCCAATTCAGAGGCCAGGAACCCGGAATAGAACCCTTACTGAAAAGCAGAGGACTTCTATAGATAGTTGGCTCATAGTGAATCTGTTTTCATTATTCAAGTCGGCTCCCATATTCATATATTTGGTGAATTAGTATTCATTTATTAAATTCAATTTTATTCTTGTTCAATCTTATTTGATCACTTGATTTTATTTCTGTATTTTCGGGGTGTATCCATCTATTTGCTAAACCAAACAAATACAATATGTATCGATTTTATAAATCTGTACTGATCGTCTTAATCTCGGGCAGCCTGACAAATTTTCTTCAGGCACAATCAGTTAACCTGGTCGAAAATTATAGTTTTGAAGAGTATAAAGACTGTCCTCAGACTTTCACTCCCCAGGACCGCAGCCATAAGCTGGTATCAGATTGGACATACCCCACATTGGCCACACCCGATTATTTTAACAAGTGCTCTCCTTTGCGACAGGAAGGTGTGGGTGTACCAAATAACTTTGCCGGAGAAAGCCTACCGAAATCCGGTAATGCTTATGCAGGGGCTATTTTAAGCGGTACCGATGACGGCTACCGTGAGTACATTCAGGGTACATTGAAAACTCCTCTCGTTGCCGGTAAAAAATACTGTGTGAATTTTTCCTACAAGCTGGCTTCTTATTCAAAATTTGCAGTCGATCAGTTGAGTTTATTTTTCAGCAATGTTGAAATTCGGAACGATCTTATGGTAAATCTGCCGTATAAACCCCAGATTAATAATACTCAGGGCCTCTTTCTGGACAATATCGATGAATGGGAAGAAATATGCACTGTGTTTGAAGCCAGTGGAAATGAGAAATACTTTATAATCGGGAATTTCCAATCGTACGATAATACAAATTATGTAGCAACCGACAAGAACATGAAGAATCTGATGAATAAAGAATATGCCTATTATTATTTTGACGACATTATTATCAGGCCGCTTGATAATTGTACCGATTGTCCGTGTGTTCATCACGACTTTGAAGCAGAAATTATCGATACCAGCTACACAGGGGGATTAAATCCTCTTACCGGCACTGTAGCAAAGAAACTGAACGATGGTTTCGTTAAAGTAGGAATGGTTGGAGGTACACCACCTTATCGTGTCGAATGGTCGAACGGTATGAAGGGAAATGAGTTGAGAGGCTTACCGGCAGGTGAATATGTGTATATAGCTTATGATGCTTTCAATTGCCAGGCCACAGGAAGTGTAGTTTTCAGAGAACCGGAAATTTTATTTGATGAATTCGAGGAAGGACTTCAGACTATTGAGGAAGGACAATCGATAGTATTAAAAAATATCTTTTTCGAATTCAATAAAACGGCACTTTTACCGGAATCCTTTCCTGAATTAAATAAAGTTGCATTGTTTATAAAAGAGAATAATATTCAATTGATCGAGATCGGAGGGCATACCGATAGCGAGGGTTCGGAGAATTACAATCAGACATTATCCGAAGGTCGTGCAAGATCGGTAGTCGATTATCTGATTTCGCAAGGGATACAGCCAGACCGAATGCAATCCCAGGGATATGGAGAATTAAAACCTATCGATACCAATCGGACTGATGATGGCAGGGCGGTGAACCGGCGTGTTGAATTCACACTTCTAAAAAAATAATTACGTAATTGTAAACCTGAAAAAACACATTATGAGATATATAGTAATGTATTTGTTTATCGTCGTCTGCTTTAGTGGTGCGAACGGACAGAATATAAAAAAAGGCTTTAAAAATCTTGAAAAGAAAGAATATGATAAAGCGCTCGATGCTTTTAAAAAGAATCTTTCAGATAATCCTGATGAAGTAGGAGCCAATTTTGGAATGGCCCTGGTGTTGGCCGATGATCAATCGCCATATTTCAATATTATTGATGCCTGGCAGTATGTTGAGCGTATGAATGGTAAAATAGGGGAGTTATCGCAAGACGATATTGAGGTACTCAGTGAATATTTTCTAAATACCGAGGTAAGAAAGACAAGCCGGCCTGTGAAAAAAAAGGTTGAAATTGCGGTTGAAGCTATCGAATCTCGTCTTATAAAATATATCAGAGAAGAAAACAACCTCGATGCTGTATACGAGTTGCTTGATAGGTATCCGAATTTCAGACACTACGACAATGTAGTTCATATTCGAAATCAGTTCGAATACCGGAAATATGAAAAATTGAATACTATGGAAGCATACGAGGAATTTTTAAAAAAATTCCCAAATGCAGCACAGGTTGATAAAGCCATTCGTAGTCGTAATAAACTTGCCTATGAGAAAGCCAAATCTCAAAACACGGTAAGTGCTTATTTAGCATATATTACAGCTTATCCCGGATCAGAATATTTGCAGTCTGTAATAAAATTACGCAATGCCGCAGCTTTTACCGAGGCTAAAAAAGCGAATACACTGGAGGCATACGAGAAATTCATTCAGAATTATCCTGATGCCCTTGAAGTTTCCGAAGCAAAAACAAAGCAACAGGATTTATTGTACCAGCAAGCAAGAAGGGTCAATTCACTACAGGCTTTTAATGAGTTCATTGAGAAATACCCTGATGGTCAGTATTTTGTCGACATATTTAACCTGAAGGCTGCCGAACTGGGTACACAGTTTATTAGAGAAAATAACTTCACAAGTCCGGGCCTTCTTTGGGCAAAAGGATTCGATAATAATGGACGTATTGAATCAGGCGGCGCTATTGCTGTAAGCCCACGGGGTGAATATATTCTGGCCTGTAATACACGTGATAACGATACGGCGTATGCCGATGCCTGGATTCTGAAACTTGATGGCTCAGGTAAAATGTTATGGAACAAAATCATTGGACAGGCATTTGAAGACAGCGTCAGTCATATTCTGATAGATTCAAAGGGTGATATTATTGTTCTGGGTTATACATGGCTTACAGCAGATAGTGCATCTAGAATGGGTTGGATGTTCAAGCTGGGTAACAATGGAAAAAAAACTTGGAATAAAAATCTTGGAAAAATCAGAATAAATACATGTGCCATTGATGCCAACGACCGGATTCTTATAGGAGGGTCAATAGAGAAAGATACACTGGGGAGCCATTATGCGATTACGGTATTCGATAAAGATGCACGAAAAGTTGCCGAACGTAAGTATAGCAGTTTCGGTGAATTTAATGATATGCTTCTCACCCCCGAAGGAGATATCTTCTTTTGCGGAAGCAATTGGATAATACTGATGGATGAGAGGCGTTACATTAAATGGGATGATTCTATCGACCCGACAAATACAGGCACTCATTGCTCATTTGCTGCAGAAAAAGGATTTTATACAGCCGGATATAACAATTCAAAAATATTTTATTCAGCGTATTCTTTAAGTGGGAAAAAACTCTGGCAACAAGTATATGATAAATCAGATCCTGCTCAGCTTATAACTGATATTGCTGCTGTCTCGCCAGGAAATCTAGTTGTTATGGAGCAGAGAGGTGATGGTGGTAAAATTAAATTGTTTTCATCTGATGGGTCGATTTTGCAGGTTAAAGAAATATTTTATCCTGTTAAAACGGAAGCTGTTATTCCTGATAACAATGGTGCAATGATAGTATTTAGTAACAGGGATTTGGTAATAATAAAATATTCTCAGCTAAATGCTATGTAGTTGTAGACTTTCCGGGTATTAGAAAACCCTCATTGTCTTTGATGTATTCAGGAGCAATCAATACTAAAAAGTACATAATGAAAAATGATGCCCAAAACACACATAATATTATTGAAATTGTATTCACTGTAATTGATTAAGAAACAAGAAAAACCAAAACAATAATATCAATCTATTCAGGTTATCTGAATAGTTGTTGTCATACTCTCTAAAGGTATGCTAATAATAAGAGAAATCACAACATAATTTATAACAACTTATTGATAAATAATATTTTGTAAGAGGAATTAATATAAATGCCTGAATTTAAATTACATAAGCTAGAGGATATTAAACTCTTATTTGAGAAGCAAAAAAAGGAATTAACAGAAAGTCTTAAGTATGCAAGCTACATTCAGAAAGCTTTACTTCCTTCTGATTCGGTACTTAAACGATATTTCCCGGAACATTTTCTTATTTATATGCCTTGCAGTATTGTGAGTGGCGATTTCTACTGGCTATCGCGTAAAAAAAACAGGTTGTACTTTGCTATGGCCGATTGTACCGGACATGGTGTTCCTGGTGCATTTCTCAGTATTCTGGGAATTTCATTTTTAAATCAGATTGTCGATCGTGGCGATGATATAAATGCTTCAATGATACTTGATTCACTAAGGGAATTTATTATGAAGGCACTACATCAGACAGGTGATATTTATGAACAGAAAGATGGCATTGATATGGCTTTCTGTAGAATTGACCTTGATGCGAATACCTTACATTATGCCGGTGCTTTTAGCCCTATGTATATTATTAAAAATACGAATCAATTGATTGAAATTCCTGGCGATAAAATGCCCATTGGAGTGGCAGCAGAGGAAGAAACATCTTTTTCAAATCATGAAATTGAATTGAACGAAGGGGATATGATATATCTGTTTTCCGATGGATATGTCGACCAGTTTGGAGGTTCGGGAGGAAAGAAATTTAAGTACAGATCTTTTCGGAATATTTTATTGAGTATTTGTAGCTATCCATTGGAACTTCAGAAAGAAAAACTCATTGAGAAGCATTTTGAATGGCGTGGCAAATTACCACAACTTGACGATATCTCGATATTTTGTTTTCGTTATCATCCCGATAATTCATTGAAGTAAAGGTTTAAACCATATATAAGCAATTAAATGGTTGTGTTGCATTATTATTAACCATTACTTGTGTATATTTATTTCCCGTAAGTAGCCTGTTAAAGGTTCTTTTTTTTGTACTTTTCACAATTCCCGGCTAAGAATTGAAGTTATATTTATACCATTTATCTAAAACATACTGATTCATTAATTCATGAAACTACTATCATTTAATATACAGAATTATCGATCGGTTATAAACTCCGGATGGTGCAACCTCGCACATGATAATATCACAGCATTAATCGGTCAGAATGAATCAGGAAAAACTTCTGTATTGGAAGCTATACAAAGCTTCTATGAAGGCGTTATCAACGAAGATGTTTTACGAAGCGATTTATCATTACCTATTGTTAGCTGCCAGTTTCAACTTGAAAAAAAATATTTAATAGACTTTTTTGACAAAAAACATCTACCTCAGGAATTGTTAGGAATTTTTGAGAAGAGCCAACAATTTTGTTTAACACGATCGTGGAAAGTAGACCGTTCCAGCATTCTATTTATATCAACCGATGAAATTCTTAATTACTTCGAGAAAAAAGAAATAGAAAAAGCTTCTGTAGAAGAAAAAACACAATCTGAAATTGATAAGTTACTGAAAGAAGCAGATTCAGTATTCAACGAAATGGGAGTTGCTGAAACAATAAAAGATGAAGCGCGGACTAATCTGGCGATTTGCCGAAAAAAACAGGAAGAAACAAGAAGGAAATTTAAAAGAGCGAAAAAATCTGATGAAAAACTGGTTGCCGAAAAAGAATATGAAGCAGCTCAGAAAGAATATCAGCTGGCTGAAGAAGATTTTACAAAGAAAATAAGTGAATATGAAAATGTAAAAAAGAAAACACAGGAATTATCAGAAAAAGTATCTATCAGCAAAGCATGTATTGAAGCAGTTCAAAATGTAACGGATATAACAGCTTTACTGGAATCCTATAATAAAAGGCGTAAAGAACTTGAGCATCAATACGAAATTTCCAGTAGCGAGAAAGGTCAGAAATCAGCTTATAGTAAACTTCATCAAATAAATAACGAGCTGGCAGCTATCCAAAAGAAACATCAAAATGCGATTGATGAAGAAAGTTTTTTAAAGATCATCGCCTCCAAAGTGCTTGACGGGATTACATATAGAGAAGCTGAAGTATTAGCCAGACAGGAATTACAACTTGAAAGCGAACTCTATTCCATTTTCGAGATGGGTGAAATTCTTATGAAAGCAGTTCCTGTTTTTGAGTTTTTTGAAGATTTCAGTAGTCTGTTACCTAATAAAATGGATCTTGAAGATATTCTGGATGAGAATGTACATGCAGAAGGGTATAAAGCTGCCCGTAATTTCCTTGAAATTGCTGGTCTGGACGCAAACTTCTTTAGAGAAAAGAATCACCGAATTCTCAAACAGAAAATTGAAAATTTAAACAGTGAGATAACAATTAACTTTCACGATTATTGGAGTCAGAATGTAGGAAAAGACAGTAAAATTTGCTTGAATTTTGAATTGGAACATTACGATTATACACATCCGGAGAAAAGTGGCAAACCTTACCTGGAATTCTGGATTAAGGATAAATACGAAAGGTTGTACCCTAAACAGCGCAGTAGAGGAGTGAGGTGGTTCTTATCGTTCTATCTCGAATTGAAGGCAGCCGTGAAACATAATACAAAAGCCCGTGTATTATTGATTGATGAACCAGGACTCAGCCTGCATGCCAGAGCTCAGGAAGATGTTCTTAAGGTATTTGAAGATCTTAAGTCTTCCATGCAAATAGTCTATTGTACGCATTCGCCTCATCTTATCGATCTGAACAAATTATACAGGATTCTGGCTGTACAGAGAGCCAATGAACTTGATGATCAGAGTGAGACAATAATCCTTGATGCTGGTTCGCTTTATAATGCTTCAACCGATACTTTATCTCCTGTCTATTCTTTAATGGGGGTAAGGATAAATAATCAGGATTTTATTAAAGCGCAATACAATATTATCGTCGAAGACACACTTACGTATTATTATTTGAACGCTTTCAGTAAACTAATAAATAGTACACCATCGCCATCTTTTATACCTTCAACCGGGTTAACGAATATCCCACTTCTAGCAAATATTTTATTAGGCTGGAAGGTTGATTTTTGTATCCTGATGTTGGGCGAATCTCGAGCAGATGAAATTCTATTGGAGATATCAAATTCCTTTTTCTTTGCCCGTAAAGAAGATATGGACCGTCGAATAATAAAAATAGTGGAATTCGAATATCCCGAAGATGTGTTTTCAACGCTTGATTTTAAAAAATTTGTCTTGCAACGCAGGGAAGGAATCACTGAACATAACTCCGATTTTATTTTTGAACAGGGTCTCTCAAGAACAATACTTGCATCGCAGTTTATCAATTATTGCGAGGCAAAAAATGTAAAACTCAGCGATTTTGATAATAAAACACAAGAAAACATTCGTAGTATTATTAATAAAATTATAAAAGCAATATCCTAGAAATTTAATTGTTTTTTACCCCATGCCTCCTAAAACTAAACTGAAAAACCTGAAAAAGATCAGGCTTGTATTTTTCTTACTTACACTTATACTATGCATAGGCTCAGCATCAAATAAAAAAGTATCCAAGCTTTTTGAAAAGGCCGATAGTTTTTATAATGAAAACAATTATGTACAAGCTCTGAAACTATACGATAAAATTATTACTCGAACAGGCTTTGATGGAAGAGCTTGCTTGCAGGCAGCAAGATGCTCTCGCTTTCTTGAACAGTATACAATATCAGATCAGTATTACACTCAGCTTTTTTATAAGTCTGAGGAAGTTGAACCTATCCTTTTTCTGGAGTATGGCGAACTGCTTATGAAACTTGGACGCCAGGATGAAGCTCGCAGCTACTTCGCCAGCTACAATAATCTAATGAATAGCAACGATTTACGTGTATTGCGTAATATTGAAAGTATTGAGAATTATGAAAAATATTTTGTCGATTCAGCTTTTGTGAATATCGAACGAATTACTGCAAGTACGAACGGTGATGATTTAAATCCGGTAATATATGCTGGTAAAATTTTCTTTGAATCGAATTTCAGCTATCTGAAATCAACGCCGGCACAAAAAGATATGTATTCACTCTCTTTGTACGATTTTAATACAGAGGATCCTGAAAAACTTTCCGGCAAGTCCGCCATAAAATCAGAGATGGCAGGTTTTACAATTGCTCGTATAACCGGGGAAATAATCCAGTCAATTCGGAGTGAATCAAATGATAAAAATTTTATATTATACAGAGCATTTATTGAAGATGAAGGAAATAAAGTTTCTAAGGCTGATCCAATTAGTATAGAATCATTCGATGGAAATGCTTGCTTTCCGGCAATCAGCGGCGATGGTAAAATACTGATTTTTGCATCTAATGCGGAAACCGGTGTAGGAGGCTGGGATTTATACATAGCCTATAGAAACACATACGGATATAATAATCCTAAGCGAATACCAGGATTTGTAAATACTCTGGGTGATGAAAGGAATCCATATCTGATGAATGATTCAATCCTGATTTTTGCTTCGAATGGACAGGGAGGATTAGGCGGATTTGACCTTTACTATACAAATCTTAATCACCCTTCGAGCTTGCCGAAAAACCTTGGATTTCCAATAAACAGTAATTACGATGAATTTGGATTAGTATTAGACGATGATGGGCTAAAGGGTTTCCTGGTTTCGAACCGTGAACAGCAGCATACATTTTCCGATTTGTATAGTTTTAAACTCAATAAAATACGTGCATGGGGAGAAGTGACTGATCATCAAACTGGCGAGAATTTAAAAAACGTTGCTATAAATATTACCGGAAAAGGGGATGATACTTCTCAGTTCACGCTTGCCGATAATGGACGGTTTGAGATTGTTGGTAATCCAGGGGATGAGTTTCGATTATCAATTTGGAGAGAAGGGTATTCTATGGAAGAATTCTCCGTAAATATAGCAACAGCAGCATCAATAGGACTACATGAGGTCGAACTTGGACGGTTTCCTATCGAAAGACAGGATCAAACTATAGAATTGCCTGCCATTGAAGAAGAAACTATAATTCAGGAAGAGATTGTATTAATCGAAGCTCCTGAAAAAAAATCACATGCGGAGGAGAAACCACAAATTCAGACCAGCGAAACAATTTTTAGACTTCAAATTGCGGCTAATCGTCAACCTTTGTCTGATAGTGAAATAAAAGCTAAATATTCCGGAGATTTAGACGTTTTTGTATTTAACGAAGATAATTGGTTCAAATATGCAATAGGAGAGTATAACTCATTTTATGAGGCGAATCTGGCGCGTAAACGATGTGGTGTTAAAGATGCATTTATTGCCGCATATCGGGAAGGAAACAAAATCGAATTGATGAAAGCAATAAAACAAGTATATATTTCATCGGAAATGGATAATGTACCTGATTTAAATGATAATACTACCATAATTCAGAGACTGATCATTTATTTTCCCACAGATGGATTTCATCCAGATAATGCCGAAATTAAAAAATTGAACCAGCTTATTCAACAATTAATAAGTAATCCTAATATAAAGGTGGAAATTGATGGACACACGGATAATAGAGGTAGTTCCGTCTATAATTATGGACTAGCAACGGAAAGAGCCAGGACTATTCAATCTATACTCGTATCAGGCGGAATTGCAGAATCACGCATCAGTCTGAAAAGTTTTGGTAAAGACAAGTTAAAAGTAGAGTGTAATAACGATTGTACATCTCAGGTCCATCGTGAAAATCGAAGAGCAGAAATAATACTATATGAATAAAAACATGTAGAATATTGAAATACAAAATATTACGTAACATGTTTTTCAATAACAAAGAAAAAGAAATGTTAAAAATTATTTAGTTCCTCATAATCAAATTAGGATAATTAGTATTTTTCTTTGACAAACGTTTGTTTTTTATTGATGAAAGTGTATTTTTGTAGTCTAATCTCAAATAAAGATTATTATGCTGCTTTTAATTTTATCAATCCCTTTCCTATCAGTTGTTTTTTTGGGATATCTGGTGTATTCAGCACCGGAAGCGTCAAACGAATTATAATATACTACTTATACTAAACCAAATTAAACGGTGAAGCTTTTGCTTTACCGTTTTTTATTTGTTTCAAAGCAGTATAATCAATAGGTGCAAAGGGTATAATTTATAAGATTAATTCAATCAATCTGTGACGCAATAGCAAAAAACTTTGACGAATGTTTGTTTTTCTTTGACGAATGACTATATTTGTCTTATAAATTTAATCTCAATAGCTATGTGGCTGATGATTATTATTATTCCATTTATATCTCTCATTGCGCTGGGATATATGGTTTACGAGGCGCCGGAAGTATCAAACGATATTTCAGAGTAGAGAGATTTTATTTTTTCTTTCTCTTTTATTTGGTTTCTACAATCCTGATTAATTATTTTTGGGGGCGTGTATTTTATATTACATTACATTACCTCAATGAAAGTCATTTATAGTATATTCTATCCTATTTTCTTCTTTAGTTCCATAATTGCGCAGGATATTACTTTATTCCAGTATCGTGGAGAACTCAATATTAAATTGGAAGTTATCGATGAAAAACGTCTTGGAAAAGGAATTGAGATATTAAATTCAGCCGTGCTTATTGAGAAAGAAGCCCTGGAAATCCTGAGTTCAATGGATGATCAGGAGAAAAATGAGGGAAGTTCAGCCAATTATAGGAAAATGCTAAAATACTTTTTAGAGGCTTCTGAAAAATTCAAAGAAGGCCATGCCCTGATTTATTTGGTGTATAGTGATAACAATCAGAAATTTCTGGAAGAAATGAAAAAAATGAATCATTATGCATCGGGCATGAATAAGGCGAAATATTATGAGTGTAAAGGAAAAAGGACTATAGCTAGAGCTAATGCTATAAGAGAAATACTGATAGAAGCTGATAAACCCGAATGGATACAATATAAGATGCATGAAGCTTTCGAGCTAGAGAAACTGGCAATTCGGGATCTAGGAAGAGCGCTTCAAATTTACCAGGACTTTCCGGTCGAATATAATTATGGATGGAATAATGACGTTACACCGGATGAACTTGCTCGCTTTTTTAATAATCCAATAATTAATCTACCACCTGAAGAAGTCTTCAAAAAAAACTCTCCTGAAGAGAAAAAAGAACCTGAGGGTGGTCTTATTGTATTCAGGGTTCAAATTGCTGCTCATACCGTTCAGATAAAAGACGAGTATATCAGAACATTCTATACAGGTACAGACAGTATTATGGAGGTTAGGGAAGGTACATGGTTTAAATACCAGATAGGAGCCTTTGAAAGCTACCAGGATGCAGATAAATTACGTATTGCTTGTCGCGTTCCAAGGGCTTTTGTTGTGGCTTACCAGGATGAAAAGAAGCTAACAATTAAAGAGGCCCTTGCTATATTGCAAGTAGTTCAATAAAGTTTAATTCTATAAATCGGTAATCGCTTTCTAATTTCTCCTACTGATTCTGCATTAATACGGATACAAATCTCATGATCAGGTCCGAGCCTGTTAATTAATTCCTTGGTTTGTTGTGATAATTTATTTGAAATATTTAAGTGTGAAACATGAAATCCTCCATAGTTATAGCCAATGGTGAAATCAATAATTCTGAACCAACTTTCCGAACCAATAATATCATCACTCAGATAGATCCCAATACTGTCACTTTCCAGTAAACTGCTCTTACTGATGGATGTTAAATTACTTATTGGTAGATTATTTAAAGCCAAACAGGGTTCAGGGAGATTATGTACAGTGATGAATTTATAACCAAGAAGAAGGGTGTCACCCGACTTTATACAAAGGATCGTTAATCTGGTATCTCCGGCTTGTTCAGGGATTATTAAGTATCTCCCTATGGTATCACAAGAGATAAAGCTATTAGTGGCTGAAAGAAGCAAGGTATCGCATTGGAAGAACGTCGCATTATCAATGCAAAAATAGTTGTCAATACCGCTATACAAGTTACCATTAACAGAGGTTAAAATTCTAATGGAACCAGGAGGCAACTCTATACCAAATCTACCCTGTGCCTTAATCAGACAGGATGAAATAAGTAAGAAGGTAGTAAGAAACAGAAGTTTAATAAGAGTTCTCAAATAGTAAAATATGTGTTTCTTACAAAGAAAAATGAATGTATGCAGAGGAACAAATTTTTCTGATAAATTAATTATGAAGCAGAGCTTTTGTCGATAATAGTCCGCAAGCGGCCATAATATCTTCGCCTCGAGAGGCCCTGATAGTTGTGATTATACCCTTAGAATCAAGTTTTTTACGAAAGTCTTGTAAAGTCTTTTCATCGGTGCCCTGCAGTGGAGAATCAGGTATACTATGAAACCGGATTAAATTTATTCTGCAACGTAAACCATTAAGAATTCTCGCCAGTTCATTAATATGCCGGGGAGTGTCGTTAAGTCCTTTGAAAACTATATATTCGAATGAAATCCTACGTTGCTTCTGGAACGAGTAATCTTTCAATGTTTGAATTACATCTTGTATGGGATAGACATTTTCAACAGGCATAAGTGTTGATCTTTCATCGTCAAAAGGACTATGCAAACTTACAGCAAGATGACAGTCACTTTCTTCAATAAACCGGCGCATACCGGGTATTAATCCTACGGTTGAAACGGTTATTTTGCGGGGAGTTAATTCCATGCTATAGTCCGATACTAAAATTTCGAGAGCTTTCATCACTGCTTCTGTATTGTCGAAGGGTTCTCCCATACCCATAAAAACTATGTTGGTAATCAATTCTCTTTCTGGAATACTCAATAATTGATTTATAATTTGTCCGGCCGAAAGTTGACCCTGGAATCCTTGCCGGCCTGTCATACAAAAAAGGCAGCCTAATTTACATCCAATTTGCGATGAAACACATAAAGTATGACGCTTCTCTTCAGGGATATAAGCCGTTTCTATATAGCGATTAGTATTTACCGGAAATAAGTATTTTTTTGTGCCATCGTTTGAGAGGCTTATTTTCTCTGGAGGTACCAGACCGAGCTCAAAATTATTGGACAGAGCTTTTCGTACCTTTTTTGAAATATTTGTGAATTGATCGATTTCAGTTGCTCCTCGACGATAAATCCAAAGTGCGATTTCACGTACAGCGAATTTGGGAATAACCAGAAATTCACAGGCTTGTGTAATCTCATCCAATGTCATACCAACCAGAGTAGTCTTGTTCTTCATTACCTAGTCAAAAAAAATTCTGAAAGGATGTTCTGAAATGAAACTCATTTATTGATAAGTGTTTCACGTGTATCAACCACCATTTCAGCACTTTCGCAAAGATAGCATTTAATATTAGTATGAAGATTTACCTTTTCAATCAGAAAATTGGTTACCCTTCCTTTATAAAATTGTGATTCTTCTTTGCCCGTATAACACCTGATATAATTGTTAAATATTTTTTTTCCAAACAATCTGAGAAATAAAAATCGTTAAGGTATCGGCTTCCATGAAGCAACATTTTAATCGTATCATCACCGGAACGTAATATGGAAATAAATGGAGCAATGCTAGTACTTACTGCTATCAGGCAAGTAGGTGAGGGGGGAGACAGGAATTTTCCAAAAGGAGACGAGATCCACAGGCTATCTCCTCTTCTGCTTTTTTTCAGCTCAGGAGTCAACTTTCCTCCTGGAACGATCTTCCACAATATCTCATTTTTGTCATCTTTTTCAGCGCTGATAATACTGTATAATCGTGGTGGCACCTATTGACTATTAACTACAGAAATAACCCGACCATCTGTAAATTTATTATATTGATTGAATGAAAGAATATATGATGAATTACTGATCATCAGGTTAGTTAAAACTTTGATCTCTATAAGATTGCTTTTTTTATTATTCATACAATACTTAAACTGAACAAAACGTTAATACCGCCTGGACAAACACGCTTAACAATATTTTTGTTTTATAAAACTATGCTGTAATCCATATCAACGTATGCCGAAAATAATGTGCCCTTTTCAATTGTAGCTTCCTTGCCTTTAAAAACAAGGAACAAGGGATGAAGTAGCACGGCAGCTACAATCACTTCTTCCGTAAGCGATTCACCATCCAGTTCCTGAAATGATCGCAATCTGATATTCTGACCATCTCTGGCAACAGTATAGTCAATTGAGAATTCGAGCTGGCCTTCAACTCCGGCAAAATTAGCTTTTTTTATGTGTATAATTGAACCAGTTGCTAGGGTTCCTTTTTCTATCACAATGATACTATCGACCATGACATTTTCAGAAACCTCAAAATTAACCTGGTCGCCAACTTTGGAAACCCTGCTGTCGAGTATTTCATTTAGCATTACCTGAACAATTTCTCCTTCCTGAAGAAGAATATGATTCTGCGATTTAAGATTCACAGATGCCAATAAAGCAAAGAGAATTATTAAATTTTTCATTTTGTAGAATTTAAAGTTAGACGGTAGAGAAAACAAATATCGCTCAAAAAACAGGCCAAATTAATAAGATAAAAAAAACCCGGCAATTGCCGGGTTTTAAGAGATGTCAATATTGAAATCTTTTAGTATAGATTAAGTTGAAAATTCTCTTTTACAACTATTTCAGGTTCACCTTCGAAAGAGGTAATAAGACCGGTTACTGCAAGGTACTGATTTGAGAAGAACCTTTCAGGATGGCGGCTATATGTGCGTGCCAGGTAACCAGGCATTACTACCGTGAAATCGTTATAAGGGTAGTAAGGGCCGAAGTATAGGAAGTATTCATCAGTAGCTCTCGAATAATATACTTCATTAACTCTTCCATACACTGTCATTACCTCACCTTGATAATATAAGGCATCATAGGCTGAGATCATTTCAATTCGATATCCGCTATGATAGTGCCAGTAGGGAACCATTGGATATATTCGGAGGAAATGATTATGTATTACAGGAGTCCAGTATATTTCAACATTAACCGGTCTGCGATATACATGGTGAACAGCCCTGTATTCCCTGCTGGGTGGAGGACTTGGATAATGATGATATACCACATGTCTTTCACGATAAACCCGAGGTGAAGTATATGTAACAGCATCAGGATTCCTCGATGGGCGAGATACAGTATTATTATTTGAAGAAAAATTGTTTGCTCTGCTATTACTTCGATTATTCACAGTAGTGACATTACTATTTCGAGTTGTCTGTTGAGTGGTCCGGCTTTCATTATTCCGGGTCGATGGAGCTCTTGTAGGTTCAGAACGTGTTGCAGGCTTTGTCTGTTCATTTCTGCTTGTTGTAACTGCCCTATTCTCATTAGAGGATCTTGAAACAGTAGAAGCACTTCTTTGAGAAGTATTTCGATTTTCCTTGGTAGCAGTTGTATTTGTATTGGCAGGCTTCCTTGAAGTCTGATTATATGAAGTTGCTGCGATCAACAACATAACCAATATTAACATCATTTTTTTCATAGCCTGAAATTTTACGTGTTGTTACCTGGCAAAGTACAAATAGAATGCCAAAGTTTTAAAGTATTGAATAACAGATTTATACAGACTTATAACAAGTACAACATAAAGCTAGTATATAATTAAATGAAAAATTATTAAAAGATAAATCCTATTTTTGTGAGCTAATCTCAAATAGAAATGCCATTAAATATACCCGACAAATTACCGGCAGTAGAAATACTGGAAAGTGAGAATGTTTTTTTAATGAAACACACCCGGGCTATTCACCAGGATATTCGTCCGCTAAAAGTCGTTATTGTCAATTTAATGCCATTAAAGATCGCCACTGAAACACATATACTCCGTTTACTCTCTAATTCACCTCTCCAGATTGAAATAGTACTTTTGCATACTAAGGATCATATTTCAAAGAACACGCCTTTAAAGCACCTAAAATCATTTTATAAAACCTTTTCACAAATTGAAAAGCAGAAATTTGATGGTATGATTATAACAGGAGCTCCCATCGAGCATCTTGAATTTGAAGAAGTAGATTACTGGAAAGAACTCACCCGGATAATGGATTGGTCGAAAGCGCATGTTACATCAACCTTGTTTATTTGTTGGGGAGCTCAGGCCGGATTATATCATTTCTACGGAGTTCCAAAATATAATCTTCCCAAAAAAATGTTCGGAGTATTTGATCATAAAGTCAATAATCACTTAGTTCCTATAATAAGGGGTTTTGATGAAGTTTTTCATGCCCCGCATTCACGACATACTGAAATCAGGCGTGCAGATGTTCAAAAAATCAAGGAATTGGAAATTGTAGCAGAATCAGCAGAAGCGGGGATATTTCTTGTAATGTCAAAAAGCGGACGACAAATTTATGTTACAGGTCATGCAGAATATGACCCGACAACTTTAAAAGAGGAATACTTGCGAGACGTTAAGAGAGGCCTTGAAATTGAAATTCCAAAGCATTACTTTCATAATAACGACCCACAGGAGTTACCAAGAGTAAGATGGAAAAGTCATGCTCACCTATTATTTTCTAACTGGCTTAATTATTATGTATATCAGATGACGCCTTTCAATATTGATGAAATAGGCCAGTAAACTAATAATTAAAGAGTAAAGTTTCCTTAATTATTAACAGTTTACAAAATAACTAAATTCATTAAGTATTTGATTTTTAAGCTGAATTATGATATTCAGTATAGTATTATGTTTTGGATTCATTTTGTTAAGATTTTCTTATACTCTATTTTTAATTCTGTTGTTCATGGAAAAAATACTGTAATTCATGTAAAAACAAAACATTTATACTATTGTAGCGTATACTCACGAAATTTCAGAAAGCTTTCACATGACATTAATATTACATTCCAGGGCAAGACAAGATTTATCCTATTTAAGAAGAGAAAAATTAATTTCTATGTCTAAAACACAAAATCAGGTATCTTCGAATGTTAGCATTCAGGATTTCGACTTTAATTGGTCTCAGTATACAATTTTAATAGCTGAGGATGAAGAGACAAATTACATTTATCTTGAAACTGCATTACAAAAAACAGATATAGTTATTCTCAGAGCAAAAAATGGTCGTGAGGCCGTGGAAATCGCACGTTTAAATCCACAGTTGGATTTGATCCTTATGGATATAAAAATGCCCGAAATGAATGGTCTTGAAGCTACCCGGAGTATTAAATCATTTCGAAAGGATGTCACTGTTATTGCTCAGACTGCTTTCGCTATGGAAGAAGACCGACGAAATTGTTCGGCAGTAGGTTGCAACGATTTTCTTCCCAAACCCATTCGGTACAAAGTTCTTTTAGAGACTCTGGCTAAATACCTTAAATAAACTCGAACCTTTTAACTACAGTTTGTATCTTTGAGAAAAAAGAATGCA